>JAZDJA010000379.1:0-7836 GCA_043804415.1 Candidatus Latescibacterota bacterium
CAAGATCACCCGCGCGGATTCGACAGACGTTTCCATTCGCTTTCTGCGGGAACCCTCCGAAACGCTCCTGTCCGAAATCGAGGATCACGGCGTCCGCTTCTATCGCATGGACGATGAAATCCTGCACGTGGGAACCATTTACGGCGCGCAGATTCCCTGGGCCGCTCTTTCCCTGCTTGAGGGAAACGAGGCCATCGAACGCATCGAATCCTCCTGGCGCCCGAAAGTCCTCTCTCCTCTGAACGTAAGCGGCCCTGAGATCCAGGCGGATCAGGTGTGGAACCTGTCGGCGGGGGTGCCCGCGCTGACGGGACAGGGCATTCGGATCGCCTTTTTCGACACCGGCGTGGATGTGTTTCACCCCACGTTCTGGCGGGCGGACGGCCAACCGGTCGACTGGCTGGATGCAAACGATAACGGCCACTTCGACAACGGCATTGATGGCGTGGATGCGGATGCGGACAGCGTGTTCGATTTGGGGGAGACTCTGAGGTTTTGGGACGCTCAGCTGGTGGACCGCAACAATCAATTCACCCCTCTTCCCGGCGTCTATGAGGCAGATATCGATTGGCTCTACAACGACAAGAACCGAAACGGCACGCGGGACTTCGGCCCGGAAAAGGGGTTTGGAGAGACCGATCCCACTTTCGGCGAACCGATCTATGTGATCGGAGATACCAATGGCAACAACGCGCTGGATAAAGGTGAAAAGCTGCTTCCACTGAGCACGTGCAAGATTGTGGCCACGCTGGAGAGAAACGGGATCGAGCGGCGCGGCGGGGGACTGCTCTATGACCGGGGAGATCGGGTCAACCACGGCACCAGCTCCTGCGGCATCGCAGTGGGGGGATCGGCATTGGGACGGAGATTGGTCGGCATCGCTCCAGGCGCGGCGCTTTTGTCCGCCAATCGGAACGATCTCGCGCCGGAGTGGTACCTCCCCTGGGCGCGCAAACTGGGCGCGGACATTATGGTATATGAGTTCGGCACCTGGATATTCGAGTTTCTCGATGGCTCCTCCAACCTGGAACAGATGATCGACGAATTGGCCCGCGAGGGCATCGTACAGCTTACCGCCTCTGGAAATCTGGCCGGACCCGCGCGCAAGAAACACTGCCGCACCTCCGTTCCCGCCGTGAGTTCCCAGACCATCCGCATCAACATCCCGGAAGGCATCGGCGTAAGAAGCATCTACCTGTCTGTGCTCTGGAGGAAGGAAGTTTCGGATAGCGCGAGTTCGGCGGACTCCCTTTCCCCCTCTCTGGCATTTCGGGCAATCTCGCCTTCGGGAGAAAGCCTTCCGCTGGATGGAAGCGGGGAGTCGACCATCGGAGATATCGAGGTGTTTAGCGACATTGCGGTCTCTTCCAGGGAAACCTTCAAGATGGACGCGGCCGTTTTTCGAAAGAATGGCGCGGACGGGGTCTGGACCCTCGTTGTGGAGAATGGAGCAGGAGACGATCAGCGCATGGACGGATACGTAACCGATGATGTCACCCATTGGATGAACGGGGCCCAGTTTCTGGACTTTGTGACCGACGACGGCACGGTCACCTGGCCGGCCACGGCGGACGAATCCATCACCGTGGGCGCCTTTGAATCCCGCGGCACACGAAATCCAAAAGGCGCCATCAACGATTACAGCGGGCGGGGCAAACGTATAGACGGCAAGTCGTTGTTGGACATAACGGCTCCGGGCAGCATTGTGTATACTGCTCAGTCCAGCACCCTTGGAAAATTCGAGCTGGGCGCATACGGCCCGTTTGATGGCACCAGCTCCGCCCTGCCTCACGTGGCCGGGGCTGCCGCACTCCTCCTGCAGGCGGATCCCTCCCTGTCCCACGAGGGCATCCGACGGGCCTTGACCGACGGCGCCCTTCGGGACGGGTTTACCGGTCCAGTGCCCAACGACATCTGGGGATACGGCAAACTCCGGATAGCAGACGCCCTTAACCGGACGGGATTTTCAGACAACACCCCGCCGCTGATCACGGACACCACCCTCCTGCCCGATACAGACGATCAGCGCACCCCCTACGAAGTGACAGCCTGTATCCAGGATGGCGATGGCATCCACCACGTCACCCTGTTCTTCTCCTCCGACAGCGTGCATTTTGAGGGGCTTCCTATGAACCCGGTCGCCGGCACAGCGGGAACGCCCGAAGATCAGCCGTGTTTCCGGGCGGCGGTTCCGGCGATGGCATGGGGCACCAGGATCTGGTACTATTTGGAGGCGGAGGATCTAGGGGGCGCAGTCACAACAGATCCCCCGGGTGCTCCGAAACGCGCTTTTTCGTTTGAAGTGGCCCAGGGGGATCTGCTCTTCGAAGAGGTCGCATCCGTCCTGGAGGGAAACGCCGATGGATCGGATCGCTGTGCGGTCTGGGGCGATTACGATGGAGATGGATATCCCGATCTCTTTGTGGCACGCGACGGCAAATCGGATCGCCTCTACCACAACAACGGAAAGGGCTCGTTTTCGGAGGTTTCCGAAGACCTCGGCCTGGCCGACACAGGACGGGGACGCTGGGCCGCATGGGGCGACTATGACCTGGACGGCGACCCCGATCTCTATCTGGTCCGGGACGGGCAGGCCAATCTGCTTTACCGAAACGAGCAAACCCACTTTGTCATCGCTTCGTCTGGAACCGAAGGATTCACCTGGGGACGGGGGCGGATGGCCGCATGGGGGGATGCGGACGGCGACGGGGATCCCGATCTGTATGTGGTCAACGAAGGGCACGCTAACCGCCTCTATCGCAACCTGAAAGACGGCAGCTTCGAGGAGGTGGCGGCCGCGTCCGGGACCGATGATCAAGGTCGGGGAACAGCCGCCGCCTGGGCCGACTATGATTTGGATGGGGATCTGGACCTCTACGTGGTCAATGAGGGGCAGGAAAATATCCTCTACCGCAATCGGGGAGACGGCACGTTCGTCAATGTGGCCTCTCAGATGGGCATGGCGGACTCGGGATCGGGGCGTCATGCCCTTTGGGGCGACTTTGACGGGGATGGCGATCCCGACCTGTATGTGGTCAACGACCGGACGGATAATCTTCTCTATCTCAATCGTCCAGACAGCGCCTTTTCGGAAACGGGCTGGCAGATGGGCGTGGCACTTGCGGGTCCCGATCGCAGCGCGTCGGCATCCGACGTGGACAACGATGGCGATCTGGATCTGTATGCAACCGAAGAGGGCCAGCCAGACGTGCTCTATCTTGGAGAGGACGGCGGTTTTGTCCATACGCCCTTTGAGGCGTCGCCACATCCCGATCCGAGCCGACAGGGCGCCTTTGCGGACTATGATCTGGACGGAGGGCTTGATTTCTTTCTCCTGAACACGGGGGCCCCCAATCGGCTCTATCGCAACAGGCAATCCGAAAATCATTTCATCGGGATCAAACTATGGGAGAATCCTGGCGCTCTGATTCAGGTCACAGCGGGAGGGATCACCCAGACCCGGCTTGCCATCGCAGAGGATGGCCTGCCTATGCACTTCGGTCTGGGTGAAAACGAGCAGGTGGATCGAATCGAGATCACCCCGCCCGGCGGCCCAGCCCGGATTCTGCGGTTTCTCCCGGTGGACCAGAACCTGCTGATCGCCAAGGATCCGGCAGTCTCGGTCTTTGCCTGGCCCGGGGACACCGATAACGACGGCGCGGTGGGTGCTGAGGATCTTTTCCCCATCGAAACATACTGGCATAAGGGAGGACCTCCGAGAATCGGCGCGACCTCCGCATGGATCGGACAGGGCATGGCCTCCTGGAATCCGAAAAATGCGGGCTTTGCGGACGGAAACGGGGATGGCATCGTGGATGAACGGGATATCGCCACCATCGCCCTAAACTGGGCACGGATACATCCCACGCGCAGAGGGACCCCCACTGTCAAAGTGAGCTGCAGGGACGCCTACCTGGCTCTCCACAAAAGCATGCCGAATTTCGGCACGGAGGCGATGAAAACATTCGTGCGGGAGCAGTTGGAGCACCTCGACGTTCCCCCCGAAATCTCCCTTGCCAATTTCCCAAACCCCTTTGACCGAAAGACCACGTTCCGTCTTGCGCTCCCCCCCGAGACAGAGCGGGCCTCCCTTAAGATCTACGATCTTGCCGGGCAGCACATCCGGACGCTTCTGCAGGAGACGCGGCCCCCGGGGCGACTCTCGATCGCGTGGGACGGCCGCGACGCGAAAGGTCGCCCGGTTGCCAGCGGCCTGTACCTCTGCCGATTGGACATCGGCGTGGCCACGTCTCTTCGAAAGGTGATGGTGCTGAGATAACAAACTTCCCTTCTGCCAGTTGATTTCTAACTCCTGACCCTCGCCGCCTTTTGTTTTCAGCCGGCGACAAAATGTGTTGACAACAAGGGGCGATTGTATTATTTTTCCATCCATTGCTTTCGGATTCCATCCTTTCTCACCGACCCTTTTGAGCGGATAGGCAGGAAACGCTGGATGAGGTTCAATCGTTGCCCTTGCCCAAGAGATACGCCGCCACGTCTTTCTCCTGTAATCCGCCATGTCCGCGTATTCCGCGGTTGCGCTCTTGGATTCCACCTCCGCTGTGCCCTGCGCCATGTCGGAGGAAAACGACGACTATAAGAGGACCCGGAAGGAGGCAACATGTCATTCTGCCCGATCTGTAAATACGAGTATGTAGCAGGTATCCAGCGATGTCCGGATTGCGATGTGGTTCTGGTGGATCAACTTTCCAAAGAGAACCGGGACGAGGCCTTCCAGTTGATCAAGCTCCACTCCTTTCCGGGAGAGATCTATGCCCAGATGGTGGGAGAAGCTCTGGACAACGAGGGCATCCCCTACCTCGTCAAAAAGGAGGTGCTGGGATCCACGACCATTGTGCAAGGCGCCACCGAAGGGCCGGAGGTCACGCTCTATGTAAACGAGAAGGATCTTGCAGATGCGGAGATGATTCTAAGTCAGTTGGTTGATCATATATAGGGGCAGGTTCCGCGATTAGCGCCCTTGAAACTCAGCGCTGTGAGCCGTCAGGTCTGAAACATAAAACGTAAAACGTGAAGCGTGAGAGGCAGGCGCCGAACCGTGCGGTTTATCGCACGGTGGGAGGGTGGGGAGGTTAGGTTTTACCAATCACCACTCACCAATCACCGGTGGGGGGGGGAAGGAGGCAGTCGCATGGTGGGCGTAAGGCTGGAGGAGGTGACCAAGTATTTCGGGGAGGTGCTGGCTGTAGATGCCGTCTCCATCGAGATTGGCGTGGGGGAGTTGTTCTTCCTGTTGGGTCCGTCGGGATGCGGGAAGACGACCCTGTTGCGGATGATCGCGGGCTTCTATACGCCGGATGCCGGACGGATATTCTTCGGGGATCGAGAGATGAGCCGGGTGCCTCCGCATAAGCGGAATACGGGGATGGTGTTCCAGAACTATGCCCTTTGGCCCCACATGACCGTGTGGGAAAACGTGGTGTATGGGCTCGACGTGCGGAACGTCCCCATCAGCGCCAAAAAAGAGCGGGGGATGGAAGCCCTACGGATCGTTCAGATGGCCCGGTATGCAGAGCGCACTCCCAATCAGCTCTCCGGCGGACAACAACAGCGGATCGCACTGGCGCGGGCACTCGTGATCGAGCCGGATGTGGTGCTCTTGGACGAGCCCCTCTCCAATCTGGATGCCAAGCTGCGCATCGAGATGCGGGAGGAGATCAAGCGCATCCATGAGCAGGTGGGCACCACGATGATCTATGTGACGCACGATCAGAAGGAGGCCCTTTCCATGGCCGATCGGTTGGCCGTGCTGGATGCCGGCCGCATCCAGCAGGTGGGCGATCCCCGAACCATCTACAACAACCCCGTGAATGCGCTGGTGGCAGGATTTATCGGCGAGACGAATTTCATTCGGGGAAAGGTGTCGGCCATGGAGGAAGGGATTGTCGTGGACACCGCTGTGGGAACGATCCATGCGGCAACGGACGGAAACGGTTTCTCTGCAGGGGAACCGGTGCTCCTGTCCATCCGTCCGGAGACCATGTACATCGGAAACGGAGATACGCCCAACCGGGTATCCGGAACGGTAAGCAGAGTCATGTATCTTGGGGACAACGAACAGTATTTCCTGACCCTTACCGACGGAACTTCCCTAAAGATCGTGGAAACCGGTTCAAAGGAGCGCAAAGCGGAACTCGGAGAACAAACCGTCATTTCATTTGATGCGGAGGATGTGGTCGTACTGAAAACGAATGACCAATAGGGCATGTCCGCCCAGGATCGGAGATTTGCGATGCGGAGTTGTTTCGGGCCTGCAGGCACGGGCGGCTCCCATCACAGCGCGGCATCGGCAAGACGCTATCTCTGGCCTCCCCCAAAGGGTTGCGTGAATTGCGGTATGAGCACGCGATCATCGGCGGGGCCGAACCGGTGACATACTCTGCAAGACGGCTGGGGCCCACTCTCCTCGAAGAAAGCAAACCCGGCCTATACCGGCACCCGCAGCACTGATCCATTTCCGCGAAGCATCTGAGAAACGGGAACGAGATGGGATAGGGAGGGAAGGGGCAGTCCTCGGGGGTCAAATGCAAGACAAGGGGAGCGGTTGAGTGGAAAGGAACCTTAGGTGTTTTTCGGGGGACGTCTAACAATGAGCTCACCGGTTCCGGACTAGCCCCGTTTCGTTATTAACCAGATCTTATTTATATGGTTAGTTGTCAATTCCTGCATCCTGAAAAGCGCTCTCCAGCAGATCTTTCACTTTCAGTTCCGGGGCCCAGTGTTGCAGATATTTTTTATCCAGTAAATCCCCCTGCACTTTGAGTACACCCAGAACATCATGCCACTGGCGATCGGATACGTCTCCGCCCAAACGAAACCATACCAGTTTGTTCAAAACGATATCTTCGGGAGACGCAAGATAAAACTCGGTGGTCCTCTGCTCTTCATCCAATGTGTCTTTTCTTCTTCTCTTGAATGTTTCCATTTCGTACGGTGAATTCTTGGCAATGAAGACATCAATTTTAAGCATTGTTTCGAGATGGACCATGTTGAATGATGAACCTCTTCTGATCGCATCCAGAATCATGTTTTCATCAATATAATATGAGGATTCAAGCATACTAACAAGAGATCGGACATGCTTCGGTTTTATGTCCGACACCATGTCAACATCCATTGTTGAACGGGCTACTCCGTATGCGGAACTGGCCACTGAGCCCCCGATGTAATAACGAATTCCAAGTTTTTCAAACGCTTCGGCGACAGGTTCTGTCGCTGTCAGTAGATCTGGTTTCTTCATAGTGATCTGGTTTTCATGTGTTCGCGGAGAAGACCTGCCAATTCTTCTCCGTAATGATAAGATATAAACCTTAGATTCAGTTCCTTGCTATCCAAACCAGGATTGGCTCTCATAATTGCCCGCCGGGAAAGCCGTATGGTGCTTTCAGACAGTGAACGTACTCTTGAGATTCTTTTTGCGGTACTCGAACTGCGAATTAACGATATCTGCAGTTCTTCTATTTTAGGATGAGTATCGGGGGACTGCGTTACCATTTTTCTCCTTTCCATCAAAGGAGCCAACGCTCCTCTCAACGGGGTGGCTGGAAGCGCGCCAGCGCTGTAAGTCCGGCCGCTGCGCCCGCGCCGGAACAAGATGGGATAGGGGGGGGAGGGGACAGGCCTCGGGGATCAAACCTAAGATGTCCTGTCGTGTCAAGGAGTTTACACGGTGGTCGACAGATCGTGCCGTTCAATCTCATAAGTCAACTATCTATACCACTCCTTGAAATATTTTAGTTGACTTTGTGTTGAAAGGGCAGTAGGTTAGAGAAGTATTCGTAAGTTTTTTCTCCTTTACCCAGCCCTCAGAGGAGG
>JAZDJA010000380.1:0-2575 GCA_043804415.1 Candidatus Latescibacterota bacterium
AGGAATATCCGAAGGATGCCAGAGGGCACAGTTGCTTACTCCTTGGGTTTGGAGACCGGGAGCGCCCAATCCATGTGGTGTGCGCGCCGAGGGAGGATTATCTTGCGATCATCACTGCTTACCTTCCCGATGCGCACGAATGGTCAAGCGATTTCAGAAAGAGGGTGGAGAAATGAAATGTATTCACTGCCAAGGTGAAATGAAACGTGGCACGACTCCGTTCCATGTTGACCGTAAGGGTTGCCACCTAACGCTGGATGCAGTTCCGGCCTGGGTGTGCGAGCAATGCGGAGAGGCCTATTTTGAGGAAAAGGAAGTTGATGCCATCCAGGATCTAGTCGAAGCTATTGAGCAGAAAAATGAGGCACTTGCGGTGACGGCATGAGAAACGTCGAACAAGTCGCTCTACCGGATCGCCGATAAACCCAGCTCCCGGTGAGCTTTCGCGTTCGGCAGGAGAGGAAATGAGAGTAATAGAGGAAAACTACCAGCGTATTACGGATGAGAGGCGTTTATTCGATATTCACTTATGGCAATCCCAAGGCGATCGGGCCAATTTTGAGGCAGTATCGGAAATGCTGCGTGACTACTTACGGCTTGTGCTTACGGGGTCGGACCCGTGTAAGTTATTGATATTGCAAGAGGAGAGGATCCCTAGATGCGGCTTTTTGGCCTTAGAACTCCATTTTGGGGCATAAAATCATGCTTCTAAGGGGATAGAAATGCCAAGAGCTAACCGTTGCCTTCTTCCCGGGTATGTATGGCACGTTACCCATCGATGCCACAAGAGAGAATTTTTGTTGAAGTTTGCCCGTGATCAACGTCGGTGGTTGCAGTGGCTCTTTGAAGGAAAGAAACGTTTTGGAATCAGTATTCTGAACTATGCGGGGACCTCAAACCATATTCATCTAGTCGTGATGGATGGAAAAGGGATAGATGCCATACCACAGACAATGCAATTGGTGGCGGGGAGGGTGGGCCAGGAATATAATCAAAGGAAAGATCGGAAAGGGGCCTTTGGGGAGGATTGTTATCACGCAACGGCAGTGGAAACGGATTTCCATTTGAGCCAATGCATGGTTTATATTGATCTGAACATGGTTCGATCTGGCGTTGTGAATCATCCTTCAGAATGGCCATTTTGCGGATATCATGAGATTCAAAACCGACGGAAGAGGTATTCATTAATCGATCAGGAGGCCCTGATTGATTTGTTTGGGCTTCAGAGTATGGATGAATTCAGGGTGATACACAAGGGGTGGGTGATCGAAGCCCTGGAGAAGGAAAAGTACCGAGAACGGCAGCCAATGTGGACTGAGAGTATTGCTGTTGGGAGCGAGGCTTTCGTAAGAGACATGAGAGGGAAACTTGGGCCAAGGGCAATATGGCGGGAAATTGTTGGTGCAAAATGGATATATGAGTTACGGGAGCCATTAAATTCTTATGAGGCTGATTTTTACCATAAAAAGATGGGTTTAAGGCAAAAAAATACCTTCTTTTGGGACATATCTGTTTGAAAATCAATAAGTTGCCCGGGTCCGACCCGGGAGATTGCTCATGGGAAGAACTTTTTACTTTTGATTTGTCTAAAACATTCCACGAAAGAAAGGAGTCCCAAATGAAACACACCATTTGTCTACTCGTCGCCCTGATGCTGGCATGCCCAGCCGGTCTGGCCGGCGCGCAGGACCTGCCGAAGACGCATTTCAAGATCGTCGGCTATGTCAGTACCGTCGCTATATCGCCGAGAGTCGAGCTGCCGTTCTGGCGCGAACATATACCCAAGGCCTCGAAAGGCGCCATCACCGCCGACGTCACGCCCTGGGACCATATGGGGATCGACGAAAAGACGATGCTCCGGTTGCTGCGCATGGGTGTCATGGACTTCGCCATGATGGATATTTCCAAGATGGCGGGCGACGACCCCCGTTTTGAGGGGGTTGATCTTGCCGGCCTCACGCTTGTGCAGGACAAGGCCCGCGCCGCCTGCGATGCCTACCGCCAGGTCCTCGACCGCCAGATGCAGAAGAACTGGGGTTCCAAGCTGATCGCTTTCGGCGCCAATCCGCCGCAGGTCTTCTGGTGCCGCGAGATGATCGGTGGGCTGAACGACCTTAAAGGCAAGAAGATCCGCGTGTTCAACTCCACCATGCGCGACTTCCTGGCCGGCATCGGCGCGACGGCCGTGAGTATGGCGTTTGCCGAGGTGGTCCCCGCCCTCAATCACGGGGTGGTCGACTGCGCCGTCACGGGGAGCCTTTCGGGCAACACGGCGGGCTGGCCGGAGGTGACGAAGTCACTCTATCCGATGTCGGTCGGGTGGAGCATCAACGTGCTCGCGGCGAACATGAACAACTGGAAACGACTTGATGCGCGCGTCCAGAGCTTCCTGCTCGAGGAGTTCAAGGGGTTCGAAGACCAAATGTGGAAGTTGAATGAGATGGCCACGGCGGAGGCCGACAATTGCAACACCAACAAGCAGCCCTGCACGTTGGGCAAGCCGGCCAACATGACCATCGTGCCGGTGAAGCCGGAGGAGTTAGAGCTGCACAAGAAGCTGGTCGAAGGGGCGGTC
>JAZDJA010000381.1:0-3263 GCA_043804415.1 Candidatus Latescibacterota bacterium
CTCTCTAAACCCTCTTCAGCCGCCCGCTGTTTTGCCGCCTGCTTCAGGGCCTCGCCCCCGAGCACTTCCTTGAGGTCGGTTGCTGTCTCGCCTGATTGGGAGCTGTGCGCCTCGTCGACGATCACCGCGCAATGCCGCGTCGGCAGGGTGCCTGTGCCATTCACCCCACGCTCTTCCGCCATCTTCAACAACTGCCGGGAGACGAACGGGAATTTCTGGAGGGTAGTAATGACAATGGGCACGGCGTTTTCTAATGCCTCGGCAAGCTGGCGCGAGCTTTCCTCAATCTTCTGCACTACGCCCCGCTTGTGTTCGAATTGATAAATCGTGTCCTGCAACTGCTGGTCCAGCACTATTCGATCCGTAACCACGATCACCGAGTCGAAGATGCGCTGGTTATTTGCGTCGTGCAATGAAGCTAGTCGATGCGCCACCCAGCCAATGGTGTTGCTCTTGCCACTGCCCGCTGAGTGCTCAATGAGGTAGTTGTTGCCCACGCCCTCGCGTCGGGCGGAATCCACCAGCGCACGCACCGCCTGAAGCTGGTGATACCGCGGAAAGATCATCGTCTCCTTCTTCACCTTCCGGCCTGCTTCACTCCGTTTTTCCTCGACTTGGAGGTGAATGAACCGGGCAAGCAGGTCGAGAAGACTGTCGCGCCGCAAGATTTCTTCCCAAAGATAGGCGGTCCGGTAAGTCCTCCCCGCCTCGTCAGGCGGATTCCCCGCTCCGCCATTGTGGCCCCGGTTGAATGGAAGGAAATCCGTGGCCTTGCCCGCCAGTCGAGTCGTCATAAATACTGCTTCGGTATCCACTCCAAAATGCACCAGGGTCCGCCGCTTGAACTCGAAAATGACCTCTCGCGGGTCCCGGTCCTGCTGGTATTGCCGCTTAGCATAGTCCACATTCTGCCCCGTCAGCGCATTCTTGAGTTCCACGGTGACGACGGGTATGCCGTTCAGGTTGATCGTAACGTCGAGGGACTTTTCCGAGCGAGGCGAGAAATGCAGTTGTCGCGTGATGCCGACGCGATTTGCCGCATATCGGGCTTCCAGCTCCGGGTTCAACTCATGGGCCGCCTTGAAAAAGGCCACCCGCAGGGTCCGGCCATAGCACTTGAATCCATGCCGAAGTGTGGCCAGCGAGCCGTAGGTATCCATCCACTTGCACAGGTCCGCCAGCACCTGCTCACCCGTATTTGCGCCGTGTAACGCCTCCAGCTTTGCCCATTCCTTGGGCTGGGTCTCCCGGATGAACCCAAGGACAGCTTCCGGGAACACAGCACGTTCTCGGTCAAAGCCGTCCCGTCCCAATGGCACATAGCCATTGGCCAGGAGGTGGGCTTCGATGACGGTTTCGAAAGCCCTTTCGTCATGCTGCCCTGTCATTCCGCCCCTCCTATACGCAGTGAGAGTGGCTGGATAGCCTTCAGCTCCCGGGACCCCGGTTACATACCCGGGACACGACAAATGCCTGGATAAACAATGGGTTATGATATGCTTAAGCGCCCGACATCAGCCCCCAGTTACATCGTGCTACATGCTTCTCAGGCCCAAAAGGGGGCATAGGTTGTCAACGTTCTCCAAGGTAGTCTAGGAGTGCTTTGGCGTGCGGGCAAGCATCCTTGACCTTATGCGGGTCCAGCCTCTCCAGTAGCTCAAAAGATATCTTGCCCTTTGCGTAACTCTTCTTCTCGCAACCGGCAGTCGATCTTTCAAGGGCATCGAGCACTATTGTTTTAGGTACCTCCTCCAAAGCGGGCCATGCATGAAGATGATTTCCACGAAACTGAGCCCCGAAATAGTTCCGAAGCATTTCCCTGTCCGCCAGGAACCACGTCTCCATGACGTGCACCATCAGGAATGCCTGATCGTCAGCCGCACCATCAGGCCTGTCCCAGTTGTCGCGAGCCTTCAGGTGTTGCCACACCGTGTGGCCGGGATTCACGGCATCTTCACTGTCGACAAGCAACAAGGGCAATTCCCTATGCTTGCCGATTTTCAGTGCGGTCACAAAAGCTTCATACGCACTGTTCCGTCCCCCGCACGGCACTGTCCGGGGGCGTTTGCCGGCAAGCCCTGCGGCTTCAAAGAATGTGCTGAAGGCCTGCCGGCATTGAGAACGCTCCAGGTCTGTCCTTCCTGCACCTTCCACGTAGAGTTTGACCGCTACCATCGGTTGCCTCCCAGTTCCCCCATGCTCCAAAGCTCACCCAGCGAGTATTTCTCCAGCCAGGCCGCCAGAGCCGCCGAATCCAGCCGCTCAAACCGCGACTCGCCCGACTCATTGCTGCATACCACCACGCTGGAAGGATCATCGGTCAGGGCATCCACCAGCATGCGCGAATGGGTCGTCACTACCAACTGCGAGCGATCAGAGGCCTGAACCAGAAGCTTCGCGATATGGGAAATCACATCCGGATGGAGTCCCAACTCGGGTTCCTCGATTGCAATCAATGATGGCGGCGACGGATGCAGAAGAATCGACAGAAGGCAAAGGTAACGAAGGGTACCGTCGGATAGACGGGTTGCGGGGATCTCACGACCACCCTTCTCCACCAGGTACAGCAATACGTTGCCCCCGTCTATGGGGAGATGAATATCCTGGATCCCTTCGTAGAGCTTATTCAGGGAGGCTAGCCACTCAGGCTTGATCCGCGTAGGGATCTTCGAAAGCACCAATGCCAGGTTTTCTCCGCCATCGCTCAAGAAGTCGGAGCGGCCGTGGGTACTTTGCTCCCGACGTAGCAGCGCCCCTGGACCGAACGTCCAATTGCGATACAGCCGGATCTGTTCATATTGTTCTTGCAGCCACGCCAGGGCGGGGTATCGTTCCGGATCGCGCACCTGCGACAGGATGGACTGCTCCGGTTTCACGTTCTCGCGTCGCAGACTGCGTTCAGCATCCGAGAGATCTTTCAACACCGGGTTGCCGCGCTGGAACTTGTAAAAGAAGTAAGACACAGGCTCGTTTCGATAAGCTCTTTCGTTCTCAATCCACTCGTCCACCACTTCGAACCGTCCGCCATGGTCCGCAATGCTCAACCCGTGTCGAAGCGGCTGCCTTCCTCTTGGATTTTCCACAATGACTTCAATTGAGGCTTCCCCCGAAGCCGAGGTCCCCTTCCACATCCACTCCCGGACGCCGCCCATTTCCTTGACCGGCTCAGGCAGATTGGTGGGCGCAGCCTTCAACAGAGCAAGTACCTCCAGCAAGTTCGACTTACCGGAAGCATTCGGCCCGATCAGCACATTCAGTTTGCC
>JAZDJA010000382.1:0-12708 GCA_043804415.1 Candidatus Latescibacterota bacterium
TACCCGCGCGGGCGCGCAGGATCTGGAGAGCGTGCGCAGTACGGTGGAATTTGCCATTGGCAACGATCTCAAGGTTCTGCTGTTGACCTCCGGAGATTCGAACTATGAGTTGCAGAGCGAGGAGGAAATCCGCGCAGTGGCTCGGGCCGTAATCGAACAAGCCGCCGGAAGAGCCACCGTGATTGTGGGCACGGCATACCACTGGTGGCACGATCAAATCGTGGATTTTGCCCGGTATGTGGTCGACCTGGGTGCAGATGCGATCATGCCCTTGCGGCCCCAGGTTGCATTGGGGAACAGTCCCTTCAATGAGGATCCGACCTTTGAGATCTACCGGGCAGTATCCGAGGCGGTGGACTGCGGCATTGTGCTCAACGGGGTTTTCTCGATGAACCTGCTCGGGCGTCTGGCGGAGATTCCCAATGTGGTCGCACTCAAGGAAGACGCCGGGGATGCCTGGTGCCACGATGCGCTCTACGCCGTGGGCAAGAAACTGGCCGTGTTCAACGGCGGGCAGAAGTGGCGGTTCCTGTATGGGAGATTGTGGGGTATGGCCGGGTATATGACCACCTATGGACTATTGGCCCCGCAGGTGACGCACGAGTTTTGGAGCGCGGTGTTGCGCAAAGAGTTATTTGCGGCAGCTAAGATTGTAGACACGTATGACAACCCGTTTTTCGGGTTTGCGATTGCGCATCCCAAGGGGTTTCATTCCGTGCTCCAGGCCGCGATGGAGGTATTCGGGCGCGGACCCCGGTGGTTGCGTGCGCCCCAGCCTTCACTGGACGATCAGGAAATGGTGACCCTGCGCGCGGTCTTTGAGGAATTGGGGCTTTTGTAGATCCAACGCAGCAGTGCCAGGCGATTCCCAGTGTGCTGGCTATCCCTTCCTTCAGAGGCGCTTCGTGAAAGGAATCCTTATCGGTTCCCTCAAGCGATACGCTGGAAGATGCCATCGAACATCCGAATGGCCATCGGAACCTTGTGATTCGCGTGATCGGCTTCAGCGTCCATTTTGATCACCTGGAGTCATCCTTGCATCCAGAGATTCTGAGCCGGTTTGAATGAGGGTTCACGTCTTTCTCCGCGGCCTCTGTGTGGTTCACAGAGCGGATTCCGAAGTCTGTAAATACCTAGCATAAGATCACTTAATAGGCGGGACTATGAACGAAAGACTGTCCATGAGTGAGGTCGAACTCTCCCAGGAGCATACTGAAGCGGTCGAGCGCCCGCGTCGGATCATCAACCAGTACGATCCTCTCGTCGGATGTTTGCAGGCAGATCGTTTTCTGCTCGAAAGATACGTGGAGGCGATGTTGGGTTTTGCGGACTGGCAAGATCATCAGATCGACAGCGTCTGGTGGGACATCGGGGAAGGAAATATGTCCTTCTACCCGAGCAAGGTTCTGGTTCCCTGGCCAAATCTTCGGGAGTGGTTGGAAGCCGGAAACGATTTGCTGCGTCCCTTCGTTGTGCAGACGCGAGCGCGTGGGCTGGAGGTTCTGTTTTCCTATCGGATGAACGCAGGGGATTCCGGGACGGCTTTTGGTCTGTCGGGTATGCTTCCCATGAAACAGGCTCACCCCGACTGGCTGATCAACTGGAATCCCGATCCGAACGGTGAGCCCCAATACCGCTCTCCCTGGGATAAAAACACTAGCCTCTGGAACTTCGCTGTCCCGGAGGTTCGCCAGTATAAGCTCGACATCCTGCGGGAATTGGCGGAGAACTATGACTTTGACGGCATCCAATTGGATTTTGCGCGGTGCTGCCCCGTTCTTCCGATTGACCACCAGTGGGAACACCGCGAATCGCTTACCGACTTCATGCGGTCGGTGCGCCGAATGCTTCTCGAGGTAGCGGAAAAACGAGGTCGCCCTTTCCTCCTGGCTGCCAAAGTACCTGAAAACCTGGAGGGGTGTCACTTTGACGGGATGGACATCGAGACCTGGACACGGGAACGATTGGTGGATATCTTTGCACTCGGATGCCGGTCGTTGGACGTGGACATCCCATCATTTCGCAACCTGACCTCTGGTGCGCCCATTAAGCTTTACCCCTGCCACGACTGTCACCATGCCTCCGATGCATATAAGTATCCGCCGCTTGAAGTGCTGCGGGGCGTGTGTTCAAACTGGTGGCGACAGGGCGCGGATGGCATTCAGATATTCAACTATCTCTGTACAACCAAAGAAGCCTGGACAAACGCTGGAGGTCTTTCGACAGCGAGCATGCTGCTCCAGGACTGCCAGGGCAACCAGGAGGCCTACCGGGAAATCGGCAGCCCTGAGACATTGCGCCGCAAAAACAAGACGTTTGTCGTGCAACGTCGGGCCGGAGGTCATCCCTGGTTATTCGGGTGGCCCGAGGAAGGCAAGACACAGTCATGGATGTATCACAACTCCAACATGCTTTCGCCGTTGCCGGCCCGTTTGGATCGGCACGGGCACTGCCAAACGCTGTTGCGGCTTTACGTGGGCGACGATGTGAACGCTGGGGCGGAGCGTGGGGCATCGCTCAGGCTTGGCGTGCTGCTGTCGGATGCGGGCTCCAAGGACTTGCCCCCGGAACAGCGCATCGCTCCGGCGGTGGTCCGGCTGCCGGTGTATGGAGGGGATGGTCAGGAGACGATCCCGCTTCCGAAGGAGATTCTTCCCCACGTAGAAGTTCGATTGAACAACGTGCCGCTCGGCGCGCCGGAAGTGGACGCGGGTTGGCTGGAGTTTGTGGTGCAGCCGAGGCAAATCGCGCCGGGCAGCAATCTAGTCGGTGTGCACGTGAAGAACATGTCGGCAGACAGGACAGATGATCTTCAGATCGAACGGGTGGAGCTTCACGTGAGGTATCGGGACGTCCAGGTGCAAATCCAGCGCTGATGTTCGCGGCAATTTCCATTGTGCTGACGGATCTCTTCCTGCAAAGGCACCTCGTGAGCAGGATCCTTTTTGGCCATGTTGAGGAATAGGCTCGAGTCCCACCAACAGGAGGTAAAACACGATGAATCTGCTATTCCTTCCAGGGGAAATAACCGAGCGCGTCCACTGCTTCGATAAAATCGAACCACTCAAGAAGCATCCCAAAAATCCGGTCATGAAGGGGGAACGCCCGTGGGAGAAAATGGGCATCTGCTACCCCAGCGTGATCTGGTGTGAGCAGGAGCAGTTGTTCAAAATGTGGTATCTGACCGGAGCGGAAGGAGAGATGGTCAGGCACCGGCCTCTGCAGCCGTCCATTGACAACGCGGAGATCTCCGGCAGATGGTTTGTCTGCTACGCGGTCTCCCAGGACGGGCTGGAATGGGAACGACCCAATCTGGGCAGGATCCGGATCCAGGGCTCCGGCGACAACAACATCCTGTTCGCGGACTCCGGCTTCTTCCTGGGATGCGTCACGGTTATCTGCGATGTGGACGATCCCGACCCAGGGCGCAGATATAAGATGCTTGTGTATGACCACGACGGGGCTTCTCGGGACGGAGCGCGCACCGCGATCTCACCCAATGGCATCGACTGGAACTTCGTGGGGGAGTTCCCCGTGCTGCCCTCCCAGGACACGCCCTGTCTCTGGCACGACAGAGAAGCGGGAGTATATGTTGCGTTTCTCAAAACGCGGATCGACGGACGTCGGGCACGACTGATCTCCACGAGTCGAGATTTTATCACCTGGTCTGCGCCGCAGCTTTCTCTCGCGCCGGATATCGGGGATTCTCCCACCCTTCACTTTTACGCCCAGAGCGCTTTCCATCACTCGGGCCACATGCTGGGATTTCTGAATGTATACGAGATGGCGACCCAGCACCTTGCGATCGAGCTTATTGCGAGCGGAACGGGCACGGACTGGCGACGCTTGCCCGGCCGGCAGATCGTGCTGGCTCCGGGAGATGCCGGCGCATGGGATGGCGGCATGGTCCTGACGGGCATGAACCCTCCGCTCAAGCGAGGTGACAGCTACTGGTATTATTATAACGGGCACTCCGACCTCCACAGCGATGGATCGAACGGCGCAAGCGCGGCAGGTATCGCGACCTTCAGAGCCGGACGCCTTGCCGGACAGCAGTTTGTGGGGGACGGGTGGTTTGCGAGCAAACCGTTCCGCTGCCCCGGAGGCCGTCTGACGATTGATGCGGTTGCGAAGGAACCGTTAACGGTCGAGGTCTGTGGAACCGGCTACTCCGGCGCACTCCCCGGGTACGAACAAAATCAGTGCAAGCCCGCGACAGGGGACCGTTCCAGCCATGCCATACGGTGGGAGACGGCCGAGCATCTCGACGCGCTGGCGGGCACCTTCGTGACGCTCCGTATCTACGGCAAGAACGCGGTTGTCTACGGGGCGTCTTTTGAGTGAGGGCCGTGGGCTGCTTGGCGAGGTATTCGCAAGACGATGGGCTGGGGGATTTGAGAAGAGCGGACCGGGAGAAACAGAGAAAGTGGGAAGGAGAGACGGTGTGCCCCAACTATTCTCTGGCTCTTGGACCATTCAGGAACAGGCGGGTTCGCATTCGGTTGCGTGACGGCCGATCTCGGAGAACGTTTGCCGCTCAGAAAGGGACAGATTATCCAGTATCAGATATAGCAAATAGAGGTAGCAGCACATTGCAGCGTCCTTCGATTGGCGCAAATTCACCGGTGCTGAAAAGGAAAGATGCCCGTGCACACGAAAACGATACGAGATCGCTTCTGGCTCTGGGGCATGAAGGTCAACGCCCTTCAGGAAACGAGTGACTACGCCGCATTGGATTTTGGCACTTCCAGCTTGACCGTGGAGCAGGCCATCGAGAGGACGGGCGCGCGCAATGTGATTATGGCGGGCAACCTGCCCATCGCGAAAACCTCTCTGGATGCGATGCCGTCGGCCGAGCGCATTATCTGCAAGTGGAGCCTGCACAAGGGATCAGAGGGAAAGAACGTGATGGGGTACGAGGAGTGCCTTTCCCGATTGATGGCCGCCAAAGAGCTGGCCGCATCCGACCCCCGAATAGAAGGTTTTCTGGTGGATGATTTCAGCACAGGTAGCGTTGAAGTAGGCGTCAAGCCGGAGCACCTGAGCCGACTGCAGCACGAAAACGCCGTCTGTGGCCCGCATCTGCCCCTGGGCGGCACGATCTACACCATGAGTCTGGAGCGTCCCGAACTCAGAGACCTGCTGCCCTTCTTCGCGCATTACGTGATTCCACTCTGGCACGCCGATCAGATCACCACCCTCCCAGCCTCGGTGGATCGTCTCTTCGAACTGAGCGGGGGCAAGCCGATGCTGCTCTGCCTCTACGTGTTCGATTTTGGGAAAAACCAACCCATGTCGCGCGAAAAGATGGAACGACAACTGGATGTGGCGGAGCAGCTCCTGCACCAGGGCAAAGTGACGGGTCTGGCCATCTGCGGTACGTGTATGATGGACCTGGACTGGGAGGCCAATCATTGCCTGTATCAATGGCTCGAACGCGTCGGAGACCGGGAGATAGCGAATCCCAAATTCGCATGACCATGGGTTCTCGGAGATATGTCCGAGAACGATGAAAGCGCGATATGATTGCACACAAGGACGATCTTCTTCTGGTGGGTCTCGGAGAGATTTTGTGGGATCAACTGCCATCCGGGAAGAAGTTGGGGGGCGCGCCTGCCAATTTCGCCTACCATGCCCATGCCCTGGGCGGAATTGGCGCAGTGGTCTCCTGCATCGGCGACGACCCGCTCGGCAGGGAGCTGCTCGCGAAACTGGATGCGCTGGACCTCAAGCGGGACCATGTCATAGTGGACAAACTGTATCCCACAGGGACGGTCTCGGTTCAGGTGGATCCATCGGGCCACCCCTCTTATACGATTCACGAGCCCGTGGCATGGGACTTTATCCGGGAGTCACTGCAGTTGCTGGAACTGGCTGCCCGGGCAGACGCGGTCTGCTTCGGATCGCTGGCGCAGCGGTCGGAAGTTTCCCGTCGCACGATCCAGTCAATCCTGAGGGCGACCCGCTCCTCCTGTCTTCGGATTTTCGACGTAAATCTGCGCCAGTCCTTTTATTCGCGCGAGGTGATTTCGACCTCGCTTGAACTGGCCCACATCCTCAAGATCAACGACGAGGAGTTGCCCGTTGTGGCAGACATGCTCTCCCTTTCCGGCGACGAATCGCCCATCTTGGAGGCGTTGGCGATACGATACAACCTGGGGATTATCGCACTTACCCGAGGCGATCGTGGCAGTCTGCTCTATTCGACAGGACGGATCTCCGAGCACAAGGGGCATCCGGCCCAAGTGGCAGACACCGTAGGGGCAGGGGACTCATTCACCGCGGCGTTGGCGTTGGGCGTGCTCCGGGGGGACGATCTTGACCAGATCAACGACCATGCGAACCGTCTGGCCTCCTTTGTCTGCTCCCAGGTGGGCGCAACACCCGCGTTGCCTGGGGAGTTCCTTTCGTAACCCAAAAAACAGCTCAAACTGACCGCGAATGACGCGAATGAACGCCAATAACGACTTTCAGGAAAGATTTGCATCCGACCGTGCGATGCAGGAGAGCGTGGGATCAGCCAGATCCCACGACAGGGGAAACGGGACATGAATGCACGCGAGCAGACCGCTTTGCGGATGGGGGATGGCCGCGACTGGCAGTTCATCAACGGAAGCTGGCAGGATGGCGAGAACGGACTGTTGACTGTGTCGGAGGAGTGCGTTCGCTCGGATGGGGAGCACATGCAGGGGCAGCACTATGCCTTTCTGAAGGATTCGTGCTATGCGGATGCGCGCGTGCGCTTTGAATTCCGGCTGGTCGGGCACTCCGACATGGGGATCCTCTTTCGTGCCCGCGATGTCTCCCACTTTTATGTGCTGCACTTCCCCAATTGCGGGCAGGCCAGCAGAGCCCAGCACTTCTGGGTGGCCCTGTCCGAGATGGACGACAGCGGGTATCTCAGGCAGATCAAAATGGAAATGGTCCGCCGGGTGCCGAGTAACAAAGGGCTGTGGCTCTCCGGGGATCTCAGCTTTATCGGCAGCAGAATCTCAGTGTGCATTGGCGACCACGGGACTTTCGAGGCCGAGGATGCCGCCTGTTCCGGCCCGGGTGCGATCGGAATCTACACCTTCGGCGGCGTGCTGGATCAGACCGCAGAGATTCGAAACGTAACGATTGAGGGCGATCCGGCAACCACGTGTGCATGGGATGCATTGGTAAAGCAGCCGACGAACTGGTTTCATCCTGCTCCGGATACCCAGTATGGACTGTGGCAAAAGCCTCAGGACCTGGTGAAGCTCTCAGACGGCACACTCCTGCTCAACTACGTGGTTCAGGAACGGGCGTATGAAGGGGAGATTACGCCGCTTCTGACGCGGTCTTCCGATGGCGGTCGGACCTGGTCCAAGCCCGAAGTGCTGGGTATTCTGCGTGGGGATCAGGACTGGCGCTGTCCCCGCCTGCACCTTACGCCGGGCGGACGGCTGATTGCCCTGATCAAGACAGACGAGGAGTATGTGACAGCCGAGTCCCCGGATGGCGCGCGCACCTGGTCGGATCCTGTTTCTGCGGGCATTGGCCCCGTTCCCACCCATCTGAGTGATCTGCATCTCGGGCCTCAGGCGTCTGTAAATCTAGGGGACGGTTCGATGGTGCTGTTCTGCTATGGCGGACACGATCTGAAGGACCCGGACTTGGCGATTTATACCTGGGGATCGTGTCACTGTCAGGCCTTTTCCTGTCGTTCGACGGACGACGGACGCACCTGGTCCGCTCCGGTGAACGTGGACGGTGCGGGATGTGATCCGGACGGAAAGCCTTATGAGGGCAGTCTCGATCTGACGGAAGTGTGCGGCGCAGCGATGTCCAATGCGCGGATCATGGCGCTGATTCGTCCGGTATACTCGCCGTGGATGTGGGAGACGTGGTCTGCCGACGGCGGCCATACTTGGGGGCCATGCGTGCGCGGGCCGTTCCCCGGGTATGCCACCTCCAACATGTTTCGGACCGCATCCGGGGCGCTGCTTGTCGCACACCGGCTGCCTTCCCTGACCATTCATTGCAGTTTGGACGACGGGCACACGTGGGATGAGGGGACGATGGTCGACACCGCGATCTGGGTGATGGGTGGGATGGTTGAGGTGGCGCCGGATGTTGTGCTTTATGTGTACTGGGATTCGTTTGAGTCGTTGATGCGCGGTCAGTTTATTCGTGTGACGCCGACCGGGTTGGAGCCGGTGCGCCCGTAACCGTTCGGTTTGCAGGTCTTGCCGACAAAGCCCATCGGAGGCGTACTGGGATCTTATGATCGGGTGGTTTTTCGGCGACAAGGGGAGCATGCTGACTCGGATCCTTGTGCAGAGGCCGGGCTGATATCACCCGATCGGGAACCTCCGCGTCCCTTCCTCGGGTTGTTCCCGTAAGTTGGGGTTTATCCTGCCCTGTATGCCCTTTGCGAGTTTGCGGGATCGGATCGGAAAACTCACTGCAGCATTTCCCTTGTTCGCTTGTATGGGGACGACAACAACCGGGGAAACACCCTATGGAAGACCGCTTCCTGGACAGCACCTATCTGATTGCAGGCAATCGCCGGCAATTCTTCTTCGATGACCTGATGATCGAGCAGTTTCAGGATCTGACGCGGAGATATCATGTGCCCGAAAAGGTTTCCGCAGATCCGCTGATTCGAAGCGATCAGCCCTGGGAACATGTGACTTATTTTACGTGCAACGCATGGAATGTCATCCGGGATCCGGCAGACGGCCTGTTCAAATGCTGGTATGAGGACTGGATGGTCGACGATCCAAGCCGCGCGCCCACATGGATCAACGAGTCCGACGGCAAGCTCTGCGTGGATTTTCACAGGATATGGCCGACGCGGCTCTGCTATGCCCACTCCCAGGACGGCATCCATTGGGAAAAGCCGGCATTCGATTATCTGGAGGAATACGGACGCCGCACCAATATCGTCCTCGGGAATCAGGAGAGCGGCCTGGTACACTGTGCGTATGTGTTTCTGGATGCTGCGGAGCCGGACCCAAGTCGCCGGTACAAGGCGGTCTTTGAGAATCGCAGATCAGCGGGCGGGAACGATATGGCCGGTGAAGGGAGTTTTCGTGCGGCCTCCAGCGAAGACGGCATCCACTGGGAGATCTGGGGCCAGAAGATCCAGTACGGGCGGTGCGAAGAGGTGTTGGGGGATGTGATCACCGTTTCGCGCGATCCGGAGAGCGGCATCTACTGGGCGAACAATCGCAATCCGCGGATGTGTTCGTCGAGCGTGCAGGACCGTCGCCAGCCCGTTCAGCCTAGTTGGATTCCTCCATCCCGTCCCAACGATCGGGTCCGGGAAAATCGGCGCCGCGTGTTTCGCTCGGAGAGCGTGGATCTGTGCACCTGGTCCACTCCAGAGCCCCTGGTGGTTCCGGAGGCTTCCTGGGACAATATGGACGATGCCTTTTACGGGATGGAGCAGTTTCAGGTGGGCGGGGACTGGGTGGGGCTGCTCAATGTGTTTCACATGACTGATAACACCATGGATGTTCAGCTGACCTACTCGCGAAACGGGCGACAATTTGCGCGCGTGCAGCCGGGCCGGGCATGGTTGCCGACAAGCGGCAAGGAAGCGTGGGATCGCAAGATGGTCAATATATGCTCCAAGCCCATCCTGGTGAGGGACGATCTGTATGTCTATTACGGCGGGGCCCCGATCCATCACGACTGGTGGGTGGTTGGTGCGGCCGAAGGCCCGGAGGTGCCGGAGGCCCACGACATGGGCATGGTGGATTATGGCCTGGGACTGGCAGTAATGAAGAAAGATCGCTTTGTTTCCCTCTCCAGTGCGCAGGCGCGCGAAGGGCTGCTGGTCACGCCCGCGATCCATATCACCGGGAACAGGTTGGTGATCAATGCGCTAACGCGTCCGGGCGGCAGGATTCAGGTCGCCCTGGCCGATGGCCAGAACCAGGTGTGCGCCGGATTTGAGAGGGATCAGTGCATCGGTTTCTCCGGAGATGGTGTGGCGCACGAGATCCGGTGGAGGGGCCAGAAAGCGCTCCCGTCCCACCATTTTCTCAAGCTACACTTCTATCTCAAGGATGCCGATCTCTTCAGCTTTCAGTGTGTGGACTGATCATTCTCTGGACGGACCTTCTAGGAGTCTTTCCACACGCTTATAGAGACAGGACCCAACCAATGCCCCGAGGGGCGCTCGATCCAGACAACATAGTTGAGATTCAGTTTCCCAGCAACCCGGATGTTCGCCAGATTCCAGCCGAGCGCATTCCGTTCGGGGTCCCAGGCGATTACAAGCCGTGTATCGCCCGATTGCCCAGTGGACAACTGCTGATGGTGGCATTTCAGACGGGGAGGAAGGCCGAAGGATCCCGGATCATTGCGGGGCAGGACGTGCCGCTGATGCACGAGGAGATCATTCTCTTTCGTTCCACCGATGGGGGGCGCACGTGGTCGGATAGCCAAGCGCTGGATCTGCCCGGTCGGGAACCCTATTTGACCGTGCTATCCGATGGCACACTGCTGATGACCGTGCATCTGCTGGTGCAGGATATCCGGAATACGTGGGGCTATTGTTCGGTCTTCGTGCACCGCTCCACCGACGCCGGGAAAACCTGGCAGAGCACGCGGTTTCCCGGTGAAGACCTGCCCGGATGGGAGCCGGGGGATGTGACCTGCTCAAGCCGCAACATTCTGGAATGCTCAGACGGCAGTCTGATTCTGGGCATGGCCACCGCAAAAGGGGTCAATCACCTCTATCGGTCCCGTGATAGGGGAGCAACCTGGCAGCGGGCGGAGGCTTGCACCTTCCAGGTTCCACAGGATGCCCCCGAAGGACGCTCGTGGGGGAGTGTGCTTTGGCTCGCGGAAACCTTCTTCTTCCAGGATCGGAACGGCGATGTGCTGGCCCTCTTGCGGGGGGCCTCCAGACGGGTGCACGCCGATCACCACGCCGATCAACACAGCCGGATGATGCGCTACCGGTCCGGGGACGGCGGCAGAACCTGGCTGCACGGCAAACTGGGCAACGAAGACGGGGAGATGTACCCGTCCATCTTGAGACTATCGGACGGCCAGCTTCTGCTTACCTTTACCGTGCGCAGTCTCCATACACCCCTCGGAGTGCGCGCGGTGTTGGGACAAGAGACCTCCAAGGGTATCGCCTTTGACTTTCGGCACAATCGTTTCATGCTCGACGTGAAGACGCCCCCAGGCAAGCCTAGCGGGGGCGGGTTTGGACCCACCGTGCAGCTTTCGGACGACACGCTGGTGACGAGCTATTCCTATATGGGTAAGGACGACCGGTTTCACTGCGAAGGGATCCGATGGCGCCTGCCCTGAGTATGCCTATTTCACGAAAGGAAGCACTCAGATGAACCCTATCCGGGGTATGATCGTACCTTTGGTGACGCCTTTGACTGCCTCCCACGAGGTGGATGTGCCCGCCTTGCGGCGTTTGTGCAATCTACAGATAGCAGTCGGGATAGACGCGCTCTTCCTGCTCGGAACCACCGGGGAGTTCTATGGGCTTTCTCCCGCCCAGCGCCAGGTGGTTGTGGATACGGCCCTTTCGAGCGTGGGGGGACGTGTGCCCGTTCTGGCGGGCATCAGTGGCGACAGTACGGCCAGTTCCCTTCAGGTGCTCAAGGACTACGGACGATCGGAGCTGGCGGGCTATGTGGTCAGCTCCCCGTATTTCTTCGACTACAGCCAGGACGAACTGCAGGACCACTTCCGCGCGCTTACGGAGGCGGCGGGCCAGCCCTTGATTCTCTACAACTACCCGAACCGATACCGACACCTTCTGGAGATCGATACGGTCGAGAAACTCCTTGCAGAGAAGTGCACCTTCGCCATCAAGGATACGGCCGGAGATTTTGAGTATATGCTTCGGCTCTTGGAGCTGCGGAAGTCCTTCCCCGAGTTTCGGGTGTTTGAGGGATCCCTGTCCAATCTGGCGCGCTCCGCGCGGGAGGGCCTGGATGGGGCCGTGCAGGCCATCGGCAACCTGCTTCCTGATCAGTGCGCCTCCATATGGCATCGGATCCAGACGGCAGATTGGGAAAAGCTGGAGGAGGAGGTCTCGCACACCAAAGCATTTTACGGGCAGATGAAGGGAGTAGCTCCTTTTATTGCCGCGCTTAAAGCGTGTATGTCCCTGCGGGGCTGGTGCGGTCCCATGCCCACGCGTCCCACACGCCAGGTCAGTCCGGAGGGAATGCAGCGACTGGGCGAACTGATGGAAGAAAGCTATCAAGGGGTGGGTCTGAAGGCCTGACCGGATGGAAAGCGAATGGAGGATGGACGAACCGGGAGATTTGCACGGGGCGATCAGAGGGGATGGGCCATTCCGATCTTGACTGCCTATGCCTCTGTGGAATTTGACGGAGAGCGTATGGGCTTGACTGAACCTGTATTATTCATAAACCTGAAACAGCATAGAAAAACGAGTTCTTGAGGGCTCGATTTTCTGGAATGGAATAATTGTTCTTCTGTTTCGCCTGCATTTGGAGTGGATGTTGTTGAACTGCGCGTGGTAATGTGCATGGACAACCACCCAAACGGACTCATTGTTGAAAAACGGGCAGACTCATCCCTTGGTTCCTGAGGATGGCTATAGGTTGGCATGGCCCTTCGAGAAAGGTAGTTAAGTTCCTCGCAGCTGTTCGAATATCTGAAGGCTTCGTCCAAAGATTTCCTTCATCGGACAGGCAGAGGATAGTTCTACTTTGATTTTAGTTTTCAGTTCTC
>JAZDJA010000383.1:0-5129 GCA_043804415.1 Candidatus Latescibacterota bacterium
CGCTAAAATCACATTTTGATGGCGCGAAGCCTAACCTCGCGCTGCACCCGACGGCCGCGCGCCGAAAACCACCCAGCGGCCGCGGGTGAGCGCTGGGCGTTAAGCACCAAAAAGAAAAAACAATGGATGTTGTACTTCGTAAAGTGAAAGAAAACGACTTTGATTGGCTATATGATTTGAGAAGCCAGACTATGTCAAAGTATATAAACGACTCTGGCGACCAGTTTAATTTAGAGACTCAGTCTGTCCGAATTATGAAAGAGTACGAGTCTATTAAAATCGTTACGACTGACAATCAAGACATTGGTATGTTAAAGGTAAAACGCAGCTCCAACGAATGGGAAATCATTCAAATTCAACTTCTTCCTGGTTATCAACATATGGGAATTGGCACAAAATTAATACAGGATCTCCAAATGGAGGCTACACAGCAAGGTATAGCAGTCCTTCTAAGTGTTCTGAAGGTAAATCCTGCAAAACGACTCTATGAAAGGCTTGGGTTTGAGATAGTCCAAGAAAAAGAACAGTCGTATAAAATGCGTTATAGTGCTTAACCATTTTTTGCACGGGAACCAAAAAGCCGGTCCCGTGAAAAACCCGTTAGGCAGCCTGCTTCAGATGGTCGCTATTTAATATTTGAAGGAGTCCAACACAATGAATATACAAAATCAGAGTAATAGAACTACAGTTCGCAATCTGGCGATTTTCATCATTGTTGTACTTGCGATTGGCTGGATTGGGCGGGGATTGGATATACTGATGGGCAACCCGGCCTCAGAAAGCCTTGGTATGCTTTTGTGGCTTATTACGCCGATTGGAATTTCCTTGCTATTGCGGGCATTTGCCGGGGATGGCTGGAAGGATTTTGGAATCAAGCCAAACTTCAAAGGGAATGCGTCGTGGTACGTTGTCGCACTTCTCGTCTATCCCGTTTCGACGGCATGTATCTTGATAATCGGCCGTGGCTTTGGTTTGATCACATTCCCTAATTCTTCACTGAGCACGCTTGGGCTGGTATTCCAAACTTTCGCGCTGGGCCTCCTGCCGCAGTTCATAAAAAATATTTTTGAAGAGGCTGCCTGGCGCGGGTATCTCGCACCAAAAGTGTATTCCCTTCGCCTGAATGATTTCGTGGGGCACTTGATCGTTGGACTCGTTTGGGGGGCGTGGCACATTCCATACTATCTGTTTTTTCTGGATCGAGCTGTTCTGCAAAACTTCACTACGTTGGACTTGGCGGCCTTCATTCCCTTGTCGATTGTAGTGATGATCTCCTGGGGAATGGTGTATGGTGAGATTCGCCTTTTGACTAATTCAATCTGGCCGGCGGTTCTGATGCACATGGTGGAAGACGCCCTTCTCATCCAGCTCTTTATCGATCATCATATCCAGATCCTACCGGGGACGGACTGGCTGATTTCGCCGATGAGCGGACTCATCAGCGTCATCTTCTTCTTGGCGATTGGCGTTGGTTTGCGCCAATTGCGAAAGAGAAAAATGTCAGTTGCCTGAAAAGGCGACCTTGGTAGCGTCTGTCTTAGGGGCTGCCTAACAAAGCAATGCAGCCGACCAAACCGCCGAGCTTCTTGTGAAGTTTGGTGAGAAAAATTCAAGTTGGTTGCTTTCTTTTAGTTTTTGTGTAAGCGGTTTGGCGGCTGATCGCTAACGTTCCCGCCGCTTCGCGGCGAGAACAAGCCACTGGAGCCGACAGCGGCACTGGCGGGTTGCGCTACAACAATGTAAGGGACTACGAGAAAGGACGGTGTCGGAATGTCTCCAACTGAGCAGGAAGCAGTATCCGTACGTATCATAGAACTGCCACCAGTCAAAATGGCGCGTTCGGGCAGTGGGAACTTGGATGCCTTTGACAAATGGTGGTCCGGAGTTGCTGCGCAGGACAAGAGCAATCTGTTCCCAAGGGATTTCATGTGGTTCAACCCCCAACTGAACAGCCTGGAGTGGCTGTATGCCCTTCCCGAGGGACTGGAGGATACAGCCGGCTATGACGTGTTCGATTTCCCCGGTGGCCTGTATGCGGTGGCGACGTGCAGAGATGCTCAGCCGGACATCAATACGACCAATCGGCTGATCCACGAATGGGTAGACCAGAGCGAAGTGTTTGAGGAGTGTACGGACGTCAATGATCCGCACACCCGGTATGATATGGGCCACGTGATCACGCCCATGGATGCGAAGGAGATGATCGGGTATCACCAGATGGATTTGTTCGTTCCCATTGTCTACAAAGGCCGCCCGAAGTGAACCCGCAGCATTCATCGGCCTTGTGAAGAAGGTGCCTTTATCGGACGTATGACTCTTGTACCAGGTGTGAGGGTTGCACTCTCGTATCTCCGAAAGGAGCTAGTGGTTCATTTCTTAAATCCGTATAAGGTTAGGAGGTAGAAACGATCCCCTCAGATGAAGAAGAAAACCTCAAGTCCATTTTTACCTTGACTTTGCAAGAGGCCGTCCGTATTTTATCCACAACGATGTACCAACCACATACCTCAAAGATATGGAGGGTAGTGCCTTGAAAACGATTAAGCTCTGGATGAGCATGCTCTTGATGTGTGTATTTATGGTCGCAACAGCGATGGCGGAGGATTCTCCTGTGTTCGACGTGCCGCAGCTGGATAAGATCAAGGTTGATGGCGACCCCGCCGACTGGGGCGATCGGGGTTTTCGTGCCGGTGCACTGACCAGTGCTGAGGGGGAAACGCCCCCCGCTGCTGACCTTGACGCCGGGTTCCGTCTCGGTTGGGATCAACGGGGGTTGCTTGTGCTCGTGACGGTTTCTGATGATGTGGGGCTTGAGCATCCAGACGCAGGGCAGCTCTGGCTTCTCGATTCGGTGGAGTTGTTCGTTGCCATCGAACGAGGCTCTCCCCAGTACTATCAGGTGGTGTTTAGCCCGGGCTTCGACCCGGAACACCTTGACCTTCGCCGGTCCATCCACGACCACCGCAGGGATAAATTGTCGCCTGAGAGGTTAACGGTCGAGGCTGCACGGACCAGAACGAAGACGGGTTACGTGCTCGAAGTCTTGCTGCCATGGGAAAACCTGGCCATTACACCTATAGGAGCTGTGCTGGCATCCGCCAGAGGTGAATATGAACAGATGCGACGCACGCGGATCAGCGTGGATGTGGATGACGAAATAAGTTTCCAGCTCTATGTGAATGATGCCGACGACTCGGACGGTCGCTCGACGGTGATCTGGTATCCCCGTTTTGGTACCCACGCCAACCCCTCTGCGATGCACCGTCTGCGTCTTATGGGCGCACCTGGCTTGGCGGTGAGTGAACTGGCTGGTAGGATGGTCGAAGTCAGGGCAGGGAATCAGACACTCGCCAGGGGTAACCTTGTTGCCGACGCTCATCATGCCTCTGCTCATTTCTCTCTGCCCATGCCTCCTCCTCGGGGAACGCCCTATGGCGAATTAACCATTTTTCTTGACGGTGAGCCTTTCACCACGGTAAACCTCCCCAATGCGGACGAGCAGCGTGCCAGGGCATTCATGGATGCTGAACTCTACTTCAGGCCAGCGGTGTTCAGCGGGACCGAGTTTCCTCCATGCGAATTCGAGCAGCCGTCGTGGATAGAGGATTTGATCGGACCCTACACGATTAAGACAACGTTTTACGACAGTGACTACAAGGTGGTCACGTCCGCCGAGAAACCTGGGCGGTACGGTGCAGTTGTGGAGATCATCCCGGATAGTGGACGTGTAAGCCGACGGTTCCGAACTCTGTTCCGGCAGCCCGGAGAGGTTCAGTGGTGGAGGCCTGACGTGGCGGCGTCCTTCGATCTTTTCGAGCTTCCCGAAGGGGTGGGGATCGCCCCAGCCGTAGTTGTTGAGCAATCCAGAGTGGTCAGGGAACATCTCAAGTCGCGGTTCGTGGATGGGTTTTCACGTGATGTCTCTAGCGGCGCATTGCTGGCCGGTCTCTATGAGACCAAACCCGGAAGTGGAGAGGCCGGTATCGCCGATGATGTCTGGGCAAAGGACCGCCAATGGTGGGTGGGATTGAAGCGGAAATTCTATGGGATAGATGAGCTTTATTCCAAACCCTTCGTTTGTCCACGCCCGATGGATGGCACCCCCACCCTCGTGCTCCACGAGGGTACACTGACCGAGGCCGGGATGAAGCCCGATGCGGCAGAGAAGATAGATGCGGTCTGCCGGGCCTGGGCGGCGGAGAGCGACGAAGCTTTCGCCGTCTGTGTTGCCCGACACGGGATAATCGTTCTCCACAAAGCCTACGGTCAGCGTGACGGTCATCCCATGACGGTCAATGATCGGAGTTGGATGGCTTCCATCACCAAGTTGTTGTCCGGTACGTTGATGATGATGCTCGTGGATCAGGATCTGGTTGGTCTTGATGGACGTGTGGATACCTTCCTTCCCGCCTTGCGCGGGATCGAGGTGAAAACGCCTTTGGCCATCCGGCATCTGTATACCCACACGAACGGGTTATGGGGACACTGGGGGGATGACCTGAACGACTTCGAGGAGATCATCGCCGATTACTACCCCCATCTAGCGGTCGGTGAGCAACACAGCTACAACGGCGCAGGCTACGCTCTGGGGGGGAAGGTGATGGAGGCGGTTAGCGGTGAGGCCATCCCACAGTTCTACAAACGGCACCTGTTGGATCCTTTGGGTTGCTCGAATACCCAGGTTACCAATATGAGTTGGGATGCTTCCAGTACTCCGATGGATATTGCGAAGATCGGGCAGATGCTCGTCAATCGGGGAGCGTATGGGCAGATGCGGTTTTTCAGTGAGCAGACGTTCGAGAAGATGCTTCCGGAGAAGTTGACGAAGATGCTTGGACCGGAGACGGCGATAGAGTGGGGCATCGGGGTAACGTGGGCCAACGAGCCGGGACTCGGCAAAGGGACATTTGGTCATGGGGCGGCCTCGGCCGCCACGCTGCGCATAGATCCGGTCAACGATCTGGTCATTGTGATGACGCGCAATACCGCCGGAACGCAGTATGAGAAGTATTATCCACAGTTCATTGCTTCGATTGGGGATGGGATCATGGTTTCCGCAGGACCTGCTTCAGAGCGTTGAGGATCGTTAAACGTAGATATTCACCACAGAGACGCGGAGAACACAGAGA
>JAZDJA010000384.1:0-2028 GCA_043804415.1 Candidatus Latescibacterota bacterium
AACGGGGCCCTTATCCTGTTGAAGGAGGTGCCGGAAGTTCCCTCGCTGCTCTCGACCAGCTTTCACATAACGCAAGGCGGTGTGGAAGTGTCCGAGGTGAAGTGGGATGACCGGCAAGCGATCCTGAGTGGCGTGTGCCAGCGCGTCCCCGGTGCACAGGGAGATCTCTTCTTCTATGTCCCGGAGGGATTTGATGGGATGGCATGCACGGTCGGAGGAGAGGCCATGCCCGTTCGGGCGGCAGGTCCCAAGGTCTGGAAGGTGGGGCTTGCGTTCAAGGAGAGCGCCCTTCTCTGGCAGGTCACCTTTCAAAGAACGATGAAGAAGGGAAGATGAACAGCATACCGCGTTGGGCACGCGGGTTACGGTAAATGTTGCGGTGTCATGTCATAGGAGGTGCCATGTCCATTCCTGCGGAGTTCATTCGAAACTACTTTGGGGTTGTTCATCCAGGTCTTTACGAGAAGTATGCCGACTTCGGCGCGCGTTGGAACCGTTCGGATACCTGCATTTGGGACATCATGGCCCCCGGCGCGTCGTTTTCGTTCGACAAGTGGGACCACGAGATGCAGGCGGCTCAGGCCCACGGCGTAACCCCGTTTCCACTTTTGGGCGTCAACTATACGCCCGCATGGGCGACCCATGAGGGGGTGAATAGGTACCCCCCGCGTTCTATCCAGCAGCTCAGGGAGGGTGTGGAGGCGCTTGTGCGCCGAACCAGCCGGCCCCCATTGGATTTGACATTCTTTGAGGTCTCCAATGAGCCGAACATCGGCTGGTTTTGGCGGACGGCAGATCCCGGAGAGGTGCACAAGGTGTATATTGACCAGATCCTGATTCCTACCGCGGAGATCATTCACCGATATGGCGGCAAGGTGGTTGCGCCCTCGATTACCATGGAATGGCCGGACAACGCCTGGCCGGCCAGAGAGCGGCCCAAGCGCAAATGCTTCAGTGTGGCGTGGAGCATTAAGGCGATTCAGGACTGGTTGGGATATCACGACGCCTGGAAGCATATTGATTATTTCTCGCTCCACTACACCAAGGGCGACACGGAGAAGACGATGGTCCCGTATGCCGAGAACATGATGCCCTTGTACGACTACCTTTTCGACAACTGGGTGAGGCCCGGAAAGATCGAGGGGATCTGGAATACGGAGGAAGGTCTGACAGCGGTCGAAGCGGGCAACGTCGGAGAGGTCGCCCTGGAGCCGTGGGAGGTTCCGCCGTACGGCCAGTGGGTGCCTCGATACACGGTTCCCGTGATCCACTGGGCGATTGGACGGGGCTGGCGTGATCGCGATCAGTACAAGGTGTTTTGGTATAACATTCGGAGCGGAGGTGCGTTGAGCCCGACCAGCATGGTCGGGGGGGAGGACGGCCGGGAGATTCTTGATCCCGGGAAAGCCATGGGGACGCTGGTGCGCCTGTTCTCGAACGTGGAAACGGTGGATGTCTATGGCGGCTCGGTGGACGTGGGATTCGGGCTGTATCCGAAAGATCCCGCTGCACTGAACTACTTTGCGCCCTATCTGTTCACCAACTACGCGTTCTCGGTGGACCGTGATCTGCTTGTGGTCGCCTGGATGGATCTGCCCGGTCTGGAGACCGAGGGCGCTCCGATACAAGCGGTGGTGAACGGCTTGGGAGGCGTTTCCTCGGTATCGTCTGTGGTCCGCACGCACTATCTGACAGGAATGGAGGAACCGGCATCCTTCTCTTGGAGCGGGGACGCGCTGCACATTGCGCTGCGCCGCGCGCCGGATCCGGTTGTCTACTTCAGGGTGTGTGGAAGTGGCGAAGGGTTGGTGTGAGGAGGTGCTGCAACATGACTGCTAACAGGTGAAGGAGGAGAGAACCACTATGAAAACTGGTGAGATCTGGATTACGGATATGGGGATTGCCCGGCCCGCAGAAGCGCTCTCATCCACGCGGTGCAAGGGCCATTGGAAACTGCTGCCTTACGTCCTGAAAGACCGGGAAGGCAGGATGCTCTCCACCCTCGGTGGAGACAATCCTCCGCCGGTC
>JAZDJA010000385.1:0-5904 GCA_043804415.1 Candidatus Latescibacterota bacterium
GTTGGAAGTGACGGCACATTTCAAGGAACATATCACTGCCCTCCGTATAGACCCGGATAGATTGGAGACCGGTGTGGATTGGATTCGAGGGGTTCTGGAGGTCGAAGGGGAACTCCGGGAGGGAGAACGGATACAAGGCGGTATCTATACCCGGGAGCAGTTGCTCGGCATAGGGGTGCGGCGTGCCTATGCGCTGAGTTCTCCTCTAACCTCAATAGACATTGATGGTTCCGGAGCATTCGCCTTTGAGGGGATGGGGCCGGGGGAATATCTCCTCTATTTCTGGTTCGACGTGAACGGAAATGGTATGGTGGAGCCGAAGATAGACGTGAATTCGGGATTTTCGCAGCCCATTTTGCTGGGAAGGTGAAGAATAACAAGATAAAAGTAAAAAGATAAAAGTGAGGTTCAGAGCAAATGCTGGAAATCAGGTGCACATGACTATAACAGACAAAAAAGGGAGAAATCCGATGAGAAGTAAGATGTTGTGGAAAGGCGGCTTATTTCCCCTTATGCTCCTCGTGGCTTTTCTGGGTTCGGGCAGCGCATGGGGGGCACCTGGAGCTAAGTCAGGAGAGGTTGTTGTGAAGCGCGCCGAGGGGGCGCTTAAAGTGGGGATGGGCTCTGTGAGCATTGATCCTCCCTGGCCGGTCTACCTCCCTTACGGTGAACAGGTGAAGGTCCACGAGTTCTACGGAGGCCCGACCTATGCCAAGGCCGTCGTCTTTCAGGTGGAGGACTTAAAGGTGGCCTGGGTGGTGTTGGATGTTATTGGCATCCATTGGAATAGAGTGAACTTCATCAAGGAGCGGATTGCCTCCGAGACCGGGTTTAAGAAAGAGCACATCATGGTGCAGGCGACCCACGGTCACTGCTATCCAAGAGTCCGGGAAGGAGAGATATTGGATTGGCTGGCGGAGCGGTCCGCGCAAGCGGTAAAGGAGGCCCTGGAGGGTCTCTTTGAGGCCAGGATGGGGATGGGCCATCGCGTGCTGAGGCAAGATCTGGTCAACAACCGGGATAATTTCGACGGGTCCGTTTTCTCCGACCTTTATGTGATGCGCATAGAGGATGGGGAAGGTGTTGCCCGGGGCGTGATCTTCAACTTCCCCGCTCATCCGGTCTTTTTCACCAAGTCGTGGGGGCCGCCCAACCCGGGGATGATCGGGCCCGGCGAGCCGGGGATGGCCAGAGAGTACATTGAATTGCGAACCAGGTTGGACAGGCTCTATCAAGTTTACAACGTAGGCCGGAAGGTGCCCACAGAGATTTTTACCATGTTTACTCAGGGAGGGTGCGGTTCTATAGTAGGTCTGGGGTCCCCTCCGCTACCGATTGAGGAGGTAGATGGGGTGCCGGTACCCTGGAACAAAACCTTTGTAGAAACCGTTGCTGAGCATGTGCTGACGATGCTGCCGGAGATAGAGACCGCCGAAAGCGTGAAATTGGAGTTTCGCTGGCAGATGGTAAAACTACCTCCTATGGCCGAATGGATGCGGGAGCAACTTGCAAAAGAGGAAACCCCCAGTCCCTGGGGAGGGGCCACGCTCCTTCAGGCCTTCATCTTCAACGACGAGACGGTGTTTTGCACCTTCCCCGGTGAGCTGACGGCGGAGCTGGTGGTGGCGTTCAGGAGGCACAGTGGTTTCAGGAATAGCATCATCCTCGATCATGCCAATGACCATATAGGCTACATCCGACCTGAAGGGGAGGTCATCGAGGGGATTGCCTGGGGGGCGAGGGAAGGAAGAACCACCTTTGGCTCAAAGCAAGGGCCTACGATTATAAACGCCGCTCTCAAGTTGGTGAATCCCCATTTCGAGCCTTTCCCGCCTTTTGACGAGAGCACGATGGGAACTATCCGAGGAAGCGTGGATTATGATGGGGAGCAGCGCATAGAGATTACTGTTCTGAATGTGCCGGGCGACCCAAGACATGGAGCAAGCAAAAAGGTGGAGGTAGGCGAGGAGGGCGCCTTTGAGATCACCTATCTTCTTCCCGGTGCTAAGTTCATTTCTGTCATTGAGGTGGCGGTGGACGAGGAACATCTCCCGCCCCTGCGAGGATGGCCCGCCAAAGAGCGAACACTCATCAGCAATCACCTCGTGACGGTGAGAGCGGGTCGGGAAAGCGTAGTCCATTTCTACCTCTATCAGGAGATGCTGGAGACCGAGGTAAAGGCACTTCATATCGAGGAGGTCGAGGTCGAAAGCCATCAAATCTCTGGTCGCGTTCAGATCGAAGGGGAGCCCGGCTCAGGGGAGCGGATCGAGGGGGGGCTCTTCCCTTTTGGTGTTCCTCTCCGGTATATTCACTTAGTGCTCAATCAGCCTGTTCGTCAGACTAAAGTCGAAGAGGAGGGGGTATTCCTTTTTGAGGGGGTGCCAGCGGGGAAATACCGGGTCGTCTTCTGGCTGGATGTAAACGGAAACACGCGTCGGGAACCGTGGGTGGATCTGTTTTCACCTTCTTCCAATGTACTGATGGTTGAGTAAGATGCTGGTTGATAGCTCCCAAAACTACACAGAGAGAACACATGTTCGGGGGGGCCGAAGAGCAATAGGGTTATGGCGCGGATCGCCGGGAAGCTGCCCATCTCGGTGCAGCCGGGCAGCATCACCCTAGGAGATCGGAAGATTGAGGGACCGGGATGGGCCGTGCGCATGATCTATCCCAATCCGTTGAACCGGGATCGGTTTGTTTTGGTGAATGCGGGAACGGACATCGAGGGGATGCGCTTGACCGAGGTGTTGGGAACCATGCACTCTTTGGCGGGGTTGCCGGATTACCTCATCTACAATCGAGAGGTCAAGATAAAGGGATGGGGAGGGGTAAGCGCGGCCGGATTCTTTGATCAAAGATGGCAGTTGGATAGAGGACTTGGGCAGTGGTGATGGGGCTTTCCCTTGCCTGCGAATATCTGAGAGCGACCCAGGATCCATCTCTGTAATCCAAATCGGCATACTTTCCTGTAAATGAATGCAATTTTTTGCTTGACAATTGAGAACCAACTCATTACCTTTCCACGTTACACGCTGTGTCCCTTTGATGCTTTTTCCGACTGGCTTCCCAAAAGGAGCGATCAGGAAATGACAAGAATCATTTTTCGAGCATCTGTTCTGGTGATTCTGCTGTTTCTCATGGCCCTTCCCTTCGTCCGTTGTGCCCGCAATACGCTGGGTGAGCAATACGACGATGGAAGGGTTTATTTTCTTATAGACCTCAACCCGGACTGGTTTGGCGCCTCCACTGGCGGGAGCGTGTACCAAGGTTACGTGGGAATCAGATACACGGTAGAAGGCGAAGAACCGGTGGTTTCCGAGCCCTATCAATATCCCATAAAGGACCTCAGCGGACAAAAATTCGATCTGGTGGGAAGATCCCTGCAGGGCGGGCTGGAGATGAATGTAACGGCTGTTACCAGTCAAACGTCCGTTGAGTTTTACATCGGCGTACCCACGTTCAAGATAGATGGAAACGTTACGCTCCGGTTTCGTCTGAAGGACAAGGAGAATAGCACGAGTCAGCTGATTCTCCTCATGGAATAAGGGCCTGTGGGCGGAGTTTTCTTGATCCGAGAAAGAACCTGCCTTAGCCTGAGCGCCTCGGGGCACCTTTAAACTTTGCTCCAAGAGAGGTCGTGTTCAAGAATCACGCGAAGCATTCAGATGAGATGTCCTGACGGGCAGACCGTTGCTACGCTCTCCGGGCACTATCTCCATCACAGAAAGGAGGTGATCGAGGCGCACAGAGGTTCTTTTTCATTCGTGCCCGGGACAGATCCTGGGTCGGGGGTGGGCAGACCATCCGCGACCTCGGGCTGCATCCTCGGGTGGCTTACACGCAGTAGTTTTGAGCAGAAAGGAACGCCTAAGATGAAGCAGCTAATGGTAGTGTTTGCGATCGTGCTCGCGTTTGGTTCGATGGCCATCGCCTATGAGCCGGCGGGAGTTACGTATTACATCGGCGGCATCGCCGATGCAAACGTTCCCACGATTGACGGATCCGTGGACGACTGGGCCTTTATGCCCAGAGCGTATTACTTTACCGGCGCGGACTTCATTGCCCGCGAAGAAACCACTGTCGGAACCGGTATGCCTGGCGCCAGCGCCCACTACCCCAACGGAGAAGTGGCGAAGGATGATTTCGACATCATCGCGCAGTATATTGGCTGGGCTCCGTCCACCAATATGTACTATATCGGGGTAAGTGTCACGGACAGTGAATTATTCTTCCCGAATGAGGACGTCGGCGGTACCTGGCAGGAGGATCACATTCAGTTCCTGCTGAACGCCAACGGCGAGGGCGGCAACTTCAGGACAACCGACCCGGTTTGCAGCATTGGCCAGCAGTGGTATCTCACGCTGGATCCCCGGAATGCGGCAAATCCCGTAGGGTTCTTCGGCGCGGCCGCCGGACAGGAGTGGTCGTGGGTGCCTCCGTTTACCTTCAACGGCGTCCAGAAGAGCGCCACCGGATGGAGTCTTGAGATCGGAATGGCTCTCTGGGACTACCTGGATGTGACCGAGGCGACGAGTGTGCGGCACACCCTCACCGCGGGTGAGACCTTCGGTGGAAACGTCCACATTCGCGACAGAGACGCCGATGCGCTGAACGATGTGGGTACCACGATGAACTTCGCGGATGCCTGGACCGACGCCAGCCTGTTTGCCGCCTTCTATATGGTGGATCCTATAACCACGGGGACGGTGGCCGTCGAGTCAAGCACGTGGGGTTCCATCAAATCCACCTTCAGCAAATAGTGGGCTGAGGACTGTCTTGGAGAGGTGCGAAGGTTTCGTGCCTCTCCAACACTCTGTCTATAAGTGCTTTACAGATGGAAGCGCGGTATGAAAGGGAGAGGAGAAAAGGCTCTTTTTTCCCCTCTCCCTTTTTTTCGGTTCCTGATTTTGGCTCTTTTTCATCACGGGGCAAAACGACAGAAGATGCCCGGATGGACACGATTGAGACTCAGGAAGCCTGCCTGGAAATCGGATTAATCCCCTCCCATGCATTCTCTACAGATATCCGAACCGCTGAGCAGGAGGCATATGGCTCAGAAGCACAGCGATCGTTTTGTTACAAAGTGTAGACCCGATTCATCAGCAGTTCCGTAGATTTATTTATTCAGAACTTTCATCAACAATGAGATCTTATCGTCACTTACGGAGAATTCTCCCCTGTTAGGATTTCGTCGCCAGAGGGCCGTACCCCCGGAATCCGAAGGGAATGTCCTCCAAAAAGTGAACTTTGACTGATTCCTGGAACCGCTCTGAACCTTAAGTCGCGAGTATTCCCACGATCCACACGATAAAGATACCGTCAAGAAGGAGGGATCGGCGTGAGAAAAAAATGTTCTGTTTTCATAGGCCTGCCTGTGCTCCTCAGCGGCTTCCTTCTGTTTTCGGAGTGTGCCTACCGGCTTGCTCCCGGTCCTTTCGTGCCGCTGAGCGAATCGGAGCAGATGTCCGAGATGACGGTGAGCGACAATGGGGCGGTCACCTTCATACGCGATCGGCTGGAGGTGGCGCTGCGTCCGATCACGGATGAGGAACTGAACCGGCAGTTCGCAGGCTTCTCAAAGAGCGGAGAGAAGTCCACTAATCCCTATACCTACGGAAATTGGAAGGCGCGAGGCAGGAAGACCCCGCCCAAGCGCTTTACCGTGTTCGAGTTGAAGGTCAAGAATTATACCTATCCGAAGATGCGGATTGATCCATCGAAGATTGTGCTTACCTCCCAAAATCAGAGGACATATCCACCACTGAATTTGCAGGCTCTAAACGAATACTACTATCCCTATATTTTGGGGTACACCGGAAACGCATACAGGCGTTTTGAGGAACGGAAGGACCTGCTTCAGAAAACGATGTTTTCGGACGACATCCTTTTCAGCGGGCAGTC
>JAZDJA010000386.1:0-20767 GCA_043804415.1 Candidatus Latescibacterota bacterium
TCTTTCGTCTCTTCGCCTCCTCAGCGTTCTCAACCGTGGAATTTGGTGCGGATGTCGGAGAACTGAACAGACCTGAGGTTGAGGGTTCGCCGATCCCTGATCCCTGACCCCTGCTTCACTTCACGATTTCGAGTTTCACCTCTGCGAGGCCGCTTTCCACCAGCCCGATTTTCTGAGCAGCCCCGTAAGCCAGGTCGATGATGCGTCCTTTGGAAAACGGCCCCCGGTCGTTGATGCGCACCTCCACACTCATGCCATTTTCCAGATTCGTGACCCGCACTTTCGTGCCGAATGGCAGTTCTGGATGCGCGGCAGTGAGCCCGTACATATCAAAGGTTTCCCCATTGGAAGTCTGGCGTCCGTGGAAGTCGTCCGCATAGTAGCTGGCCTCCCCTATCTGATACGCCACGGAAGTCGGAATCTGATACGCCACGGAAGTCGAATCCGATCGGGGAGTCCTTTCTCTGTCGGACCTTTGGGCACGATACATCGGATTCGGGGAACAGGTAACCAACAAGCCCATTGTGCCCGCCGCAAGCATCACCGCAAAGACCAAGTGGCTCAGACCCGATCCTCGAACTCTTGCACATCCGGAAGATCCTTCCATCTCAAACCTCCAACGTCCCTACCATCTCCTTGACCGAACAGATCCCCTGTTCCTCCAAATAGATTTCCAGGCCCTCCACGATCCCGATCATGGCTGTCGGATCCGCGAAGTTGGCCGTGCCCACCTGCACAGCAACCGCCCCGGCCATCAGAAATTCCAGGGCATCCCCGACATGTGATATTCCACCCATGCCGATCACTGGAATCTTCACGGACTGCGCCACCTTCCACACCATGGCCAACGCCACGGGCTTGATCGCGGGACCGGATAGCCCCCCGGTGATACCGCCCAACTTGGGCCGTCTGCGCGCCACGTCAATGGCCATTCCAACCAGCGTATTGATCAGCGAAAGCGCGTCCGCTCCGACTTCCTGCACGGCCCTGGCGATCGGCACGATGTCCGTCACGTTGGGCGTCAGCTTGGCGACGACAGGGAGACACGTGACCTTTCGGACCGCCTGGATGACCGCGGCGGCCACCCGGGGATCCGCACCGAATGCGAGTCCGCCTTCTCTCACGTTGGGGCACGAAATGTTGATCTCCAGCGCCTGGATGCCGGGACAATCGGAAAGGTGGCGCGCCACCTCGGCATATTCTTCCTTCGTGCGCCCGGCAACGTTGACGATCACTGCGGTTCCGCAGGTCCTGAGGAAAGGCATCTTATCCCGCACAAACGCTTCCACGCCCACGTTCGCCAGCCCAATGGAATTGAGCAGCCCGGACGCGGTCTCCACAATCCTCGGCGGGGGATTGCCCAATCGCGGCTCCAGGGTGATGGCCTTGGTTACGATCCCTCCCAGCCGGGAAAGATCGATCAGCTCTTGAAACTCCTGGCCGTATCCAAACGTTCCGGAGGCCGCCAAAACGGGGTTTTTCAGCAGGAGCGGGCCGACTTGCACGGAAAGATCAGGAGGCCCGTTCTGCAGTCGTGCTGTACTCATGGACAAAACTCCCGGTGCAAAGAGAATGCGGGACTAGAGAAGAATGCAAAATACAGAATGCAAAGTGAGAAACGAAAAATGAACAGCGAAAAAGGAAAATGCCAAGTCCCATTCTCGCGCCGGTCACCGCTCTTTGCTTTTCTTTTTTCGTTTTGCACTTTCCATTTTTTACTTTTCACTATGTCTCTGTTCTAACGAGCGGACAGCAGATCCTCATCGAAAACGACCTCTTCGGCATCGAACACCGGACCTTCTTTGCACACGCGTTTGTAGGCGTACCCCGGCGGCGCGGAGGACCGGACTTTCACCGCGCACCCCAGACAGGCGCCCACTCCACAGGCCATGTGACTTTCCATGGAGATCTGACAGGGAGCCCCGCGGGTATGGCACAACTCGGCCACACTTCGAAGCATGGCAAGGGGACCGCAGGCATAGACGGCCGGAGTCTCCGAAGGTCGTCTCGCCGCCAAAAGCGCCCCGCGCAAAAGATCGGTCACCAACCCCCGATGCCCAAACGAACCGTCGTCGGTGGCCACATGCACGGTGGCGCCCCACGACCGGAGCCCATCGAGAAAAAGGATCCCAGACTGTGACCGCGCACCAACAAGAGCCGTCACCGGACGTCCCTGGAGAGATGTTTCGGCCAGAAAGATCAGCGGGGCAATACCAATGCCCCCCGCTACCAGGAGCACTCCCCCGCCTTCTTCGGGCACCTCGAAGCCGTGACCCAGGGGCCCCAGCACATCCAGGCTTTCCCCGGTCTGTTTCTGAGAGAGCAGGTCTGTCCCATGCCCGACGACCTGATAGACCACCTGCACCTCTCCACAGTCGAGGTCCACGCGATGTATGCTGAAAGGCCGGCGCAGCAGGGGATCGGCACCCTCCCGGATGCGCAGATGAAGAAATTGCCCCGGCCGGGCTTCCATGGAAATATGGGGACTCCCGATGCGCAACAGGAAGGTATCAGGGGCGATCTGTTCCTGACTCAGGATGGGTGTCTTCGTCTCGATCATGGTATGTTCTTGAGTGGGCGGTGAGTAGCCCATTATGGGTGAGAAAGGCCGAAACCTTACTCTCCGAGGCTGTCAGCCTGCGCATCCGCGCGTCGGATCGGCTCAGGCAGGACAGGCGGAGGCATTCCCATCTTAGTGCGGAGGCTGTCCTTGTCTATCGGGAGTACGGATTCTGAGCGTTTGGCCTCGGAGGGATTGCCCACTGCCGTGTCGGGTTCGGCCCTGTAGGAGGATTCGATGGCTCGGGCCTTTTGATCGGCAATAGACAAACCTGTTGTGTCCCGCTGGGTCGCCACATCCGGAACGAGCCCTCCGGTCGGATCGATCTCGGAGAATGGATCATCGCTCGTGTCCGCCACGGCTTCGCGAAGCCCCTTGGCCTTCCGGTCCTGCCATTCCACTTTCTCTTTGGCAATCCGCCCGTATTCGGTGTCTGGAAACTGATCTGCAAGCTGTTCGTATTCCCTGCGCGCGCGGACCGAATCCGCGGTCACGTTCTCAATCACCCACGCCAGTGTGTAAGCCGACTTGGGCGCGTACCGGCTTTTGGGATAGTGCGCAAGGATCTCTCTGTAACGGGCGATAGCAGCCTGAGTCGCCCCTCCGTTCAGGCGAAACCGCTCGGCAGCGACAAACGCCTGTTCGGCCGGATCCTCCCGGGCAATCCCTCCCCCCAGTTTCCGTCTTGCCGCCTCACCCGCCTTCGAATTGGGATACTGCGCCACAAGCTCCTCCAAAATGCTCCTGGATTCCTCGGATCTAGTGGAGTCGTCCTCCGACATACGGGCCATCGCAAAAAGCGCGCGGGAAGCCAGCTCACTTTCGGGGAACGCCTCAACCACTCGCCGGTAAGCCGCAATGGCCGAATCCGGCTGATCCAATCGAAGCAGGAACAACTCAGCCAGTGCAAAATGGGTCTCCGCGGAGGCGGGCTGGGTCGTATCCGCCAACGCAGCCCGCAGCGAAGCCAACTGCACCAGATCATCGCGTTTGAGTTTGGCCAGTCGCGCCCCTTCGGAGGAGCTGGATTCCCTGGTGGCCCGGTCAAAATACTCCAGGGCACGCTCCGGGTCGTTTTTCTGGGTGATCACACCCATCCGGTACAAGGCCTCGGCGGCCTGTTCGGTCCGGGGATGCCCCTCCGCTATCCATTCGTATTCTTCCAACGCCCGACCAGCCTCTCCCGACCGCGCTGTGGCTTTCGCAATCCGAAGCCGAATATCCGGAAGCCGCTTGATCCACTGGTCATCTCTCTCGAGAAGGTGGTAGTTCGCAAGCGCTTCCTCAAAATCGCCGGTGTCCTCCAGGCACGCCCCGATCTGCATCCGGGCCTGAAACGAAAACGTGGGGGAAGCCCTCAGATTCCACGCGCTCCGGAATGCCGCCAAGGCGCCTTCATAGTCCTCCAGTGACTGGAGTTGCTTCCCCAGATGGAGATAGGCCTGGGCCTTTGTCATCCCATCTCTTGAGACCTGTATGGCCCCCCTGTAGTAGCCCGACGCCTCCTCGATGTCGCCGCGCGCCGACGCCACGTCTCCGAGCGCCACGAGCACCGCTCCCCGAAAGGGCGAATCCTCCTCGGCGATCAGCGCCTCCAGCACCCCAAGCGCTTCGTGCTCACGCCCCGCCTCCAGAAGGGCCAGTCCCCGCCAGTATTGTCCTTCCTCGACCAAATCGCTCTCCGGGAAATTCCCCACCAATTCCTCGAACTTCCGCACAGACTGTTCGTATTCCCCCTTGCGATAAAACGCTTTTCCCAAAAGCAGCAGGGCATCATCCACCCAACGACTGTTCGGATAGAACGCCAGCACACGAGACGCCTTCTTGACCGCATTGTCGTAAAGGGCACCTTCTGTGGTGCGCGTCGCGCTCGGAGTTGACCCGAGTGACTCACGCTGATTTTCGGCCTCGCGGTAGAACTTCCGGGCATTGTAGAACGTATTGTAGTAGGCGCACCCGGAAAGGAGGGTCAGCAAGAAAACGAGGGCGAGCTTCTTCAAATTCAGCCTCCAAAAAGACGTGCCGTCTCATCGCGCTCAAAGTGCGAAAGGGGGGAATCCCCCAGCTGCACGCCAAAGGAACGCTCCGTGACGTTCCCAATCCATGTACATGCGATGCCCGCCTCGCGGATCGCTCCCTGCACCCGATCCCGGTCCCCGTCCCCCACCACAATCAGCAGGGCTCCGGAGGAGAGCACACCCAATGGATCCAATCCGAACGCCTCGCACAGGATCCGGGATTCCTCCGAGATCGGGAACTGATCTTCAAAAAGGACCATCCCCACGCCGGAGGCAGTGGCCAATTCGTGGAGTCCCGTAGCCACCCCGCCCTCTGTGGGATCGTGCATGGCGTGCACCCGCGCCACCTGACAGGCGACCCGCGCTTCCGCAACCACACTGATCCCCGGGTCGTGCAGATAATTTCGGCATCGGGCCAATACTTCGGGCGAAACCTTTTTCGCCAGTTCCCCTTCCTTCTCCCGCGCAATCATGGCGGTCGCTTCGATCGCCATGCCCTTGGTCAACAGGATGGCATCTCCTGGAAAGGCACCGCTCGAGAGTACCAGGTCCTCCCTGGCCACTTCGCCCATCATCTGTCCCACCACGATGGGGCGATCCAGCCCATGCGTGATCTCCGTGTGTCCCCCACACAGGGAGACATCCAGAGATTGGGCGGCACGGTTAAGCGAGATGAAGACCGCGTCCGCCATCTTTTCATCGGCCCCTTCGGGCAAAAGCACAGTCGCCAGAAACCACCTCGGACGCGCGCCCATCGTGGCCACGTCGTTGGCATTGATGTGGACGGCATACCATCCGATCTCGTCGCTGGCAAACGTGACCGGATCGGTCTTGACAACCAGGCAGGTCTCCCCGAAGTCAATGACCGCGCAATCCTCTCCGATTTTCGGGCCCACCACCACCCGATCATCATGCAAAGGATAGCGGGACAGGAATCTCGATAAGACCTCTTGGGGCAGCTTGCCCACGGGAAAGGAAGCGCATGGCATGGGATCGTTCTCTCCCCAAAACAAGCCAGGATAAACAAATCTCATCCCTTCGGGCGGACGTTTCCAGGTTTCCGCCAATCGAGGGGACAACCCGTCCGACCCAAGACCCCCACCCGGATATGGAACACCGAAGAACACTGAAACACATCGAACAAGAGCTATTTCAAGGGGTTCTGGCTCTTCCGGATGTTCTGGTGGTCTTCGGTTTTTCTCCGTCGTCTTTGGTCTTTTTCAGTTTTCTTCGCTGTTCCATTTCTTCGATCTTTCCTTCCCCCCTGACCTCAGATGTCGGAATCGTCTTCCCGGAAAGAGAGGGGATGGTGGGAACACCAAATGGATTCCACCACAGGAGCGGCTTGAGACGGGGTGCAGATGCCGTGATCGTGCCAATCGAATAGCGCGTCCTCAGGCGCTTGGAGCGTTTGATGAAACCGGTCCCTGGCAGATGAAAATATAGCGATTCTTTCTCATGGTGTCAACAATAATCTGGTTTGGCCGGATCTAGCTCCCGAAATCTCGATCGAGACGCCAGCGCGCCGCAAAACACGATCCCGTTGCCTGGGCAAAGAAGCTTTCCAATTGTCCCACAAAATCCGGACTGCCTGAGAAAAACGCGAGAAAAGGATTGCGCACAGAATGGATATTAACTATATTTGACGCACCATTCGAAATGGTTGTTCCCTGAGATTGCGCCGCTATTTCGCGTCTCGCAAAGGCCCTGACAAAGACCCGAACAAAGGCATGTTTCCGTGTGGGCTGGACGGCCCAACCTGTTGTTCGGGCTTTTTCCGGGAACTCTTCCGAAACCCAAAAACTCCGCAGAAACGTGTATCCAAGACCCACGGCTCAGTTCCCCCCAGGACCAACTTGAGGGCGGGCTGCAAATAAACACGAAGCGGGCAGGATCCGGGTCCTTATCCTATTTATCTTTCTATTTCCTGGCTTGGGAGGAGCATTATGCGAGCGGTCGGAAAAACGGTGTTGCTGCTCTGTGCAGTGGCCATGCTGCTTTCGGTGACAGTATTCGATCCGTCGGAGATCACGAGTAACCTATTGGAACGGTTCGTGGATACGCGTCCAGAGCACGCCTACAAGGAGCCCGAGGTCGTTGCAGATCCTGGCCTCCAAACCCTTCTCCGTTCCATCCGCGAAGAGGAGGTGCGGACAGCCCTGGGGAGCTTTTCCTCGCTGGGATCCCGCGTGGTGGGCTATCCGGGATGTGACGAGGCTTACGAACTCGTCCGCAGCCGTTTCGAAGAAATCGGATTGGAGGATATCACCACCGAGACGTTCGAGGTAGCCGTACCCGTGGACAAGGGCGCGCAACTGACATTGCTGGACGATGCCCCCCAAACCGTTCCGCTTTACGCGCTCTGGCCCAGCGGAGTCAGAACACCGACCTTGCCCTCGGAAGGAATCGAGGGCTCCTTAGTATATGGTGGACGGGGGACCTTTGCGGAGCTGGACGGCAAACCGATGAAGGGCAGCGTGGTTGTCCTGTCATTCGACTGTGGCCAGAATTTCATCAATCCAAGAATGCTGGGCGCTCAGGCGGTGATCTTCTATGGAGCAGGCGGGGTAACTCAGGGAGAGGCATCGCAGAAATTTCTGAAAGTTTCGGTGGATCTTCCGAGATACTGGGTGCAGGAAGAAGAGGCCGAAGAGGTGTTGCGCCTTGCACACGAAGGAGGACACCGGGTCCGTCTGAACGCCCGAATGGACTGGGAGATGGCGGAAACGAAGAACATATACGGGTGGATTCGGGGAGATGGGGACGAGAAGGATGCGATCGTGGTGGAGGCGTATTACGATGCGATGTCGGTCGTTCCGGCTGTGGCCCCCGGTGCGGAAAATGCGTGCGGGATCGTGGGACTTCTGACATTGGCGGAGCGGCTCAAGACATATGGCACCCGGCATCCGGTGTTGTTCTTGGCCACATCCGGCCATTTCGAGGCGCTATCCGGAATCAATGATTTTCTCTACCGGCACGCGCGCGGAAAAGGGGGTTTCCGGAAAAAGATGTCCGACCAGGACCGGATCGATTTCCGGCTGTTCGTCGGATTGGATCTGTCGAGTGAATCCGATCAGGTGGCCTCGTTCTTTACGGCAACCTTCAACAATTCGGGCTGGGGCACGGACAATTACCTGAAGAACATGATGGCTCCCTATGCAGCCAAATTCTCATCGTATGGGGCGGAGCTTTTTCCCGGGCAGCGGCCCGGCCATCCCCGTCACGTGGATGCGATCACGCCCCCCAAACGCTCCTGGAAACACTTTATGCCCGTCCCGCTCGGATTCAATTGTGAGGCCGTGTCCTTTGTAGGGCATCCGGGAATGACATTGGGCACACCGGACGACATCCGGGAGCGGGTGGATACCCCGCTCGACCTTCCGGAGCACATCAACTTCTCCGGCCTCACCAAACAGGTGCAAACCCTGACGGGTCTGTTGCTCCGGGCAGCCAATGACCCGGTATTCTTCGTGGACTCGAAGCTGGAACTGAAGGATCAGGGACACACCCTGGATGGCAGGGTGGTCTGGTTCGATCGAGAGGTACATTTTGCGGTGCCCCAAAAACCCGTGCCCCAGGCCGTGGTAACCTACCAAATGCTTGGCCCCACCAGCATCGGGGGCGTGCGAACCCTGGTCGCTACCATGACGGATGCACAGGGGGTTTTTCAGTTCGACATTATGCGAAATGTCAACGCCAATAAGATCCTGGCCTATCAGATGGATGAGGACGGACGCATCACCTCCGCACCGGACCTGGGACAGGAGGGAGACGCAAGCTATCCCATCTCGCAGCCCTATGGATGGTGGGAAAACCACATGCTGGAGGTGCTCTTCCCGTGCCGGGCGATCAGTCTTTTTGAGATCGTGGATTCGAGGTATCTTTCGACCTTGGACTATATGATGGTGTTGGGAGAGGACGATGCCCCGCCGCAGTCCTACGGAAGCGACTATGTGGAAAATCAGAGCACGAAGGAGGGCATGGTAACCCGGGCCGCTGTGGTCTTTGCCAAGCCGGATACGCGGGTGAAGGTATTTATGAGCACCGGGCTTTTGGGGATCAAATATCTGTTGACCAATGCGCCCGAGGAGTGGGTGGACAATCCGCCCCAGACCGATACGGTGGACGAAATGACCATCAAGCGGGCCATGGGGACCGGATATTCCGTCGAACAGAGCGTGCTGTTTGAGCCCGCATTTAAGGCTGCCAGGGATATGTGGGTGCTCGACGATATACGGATGAAGCAATTGGCGCGCTATGGCGTGAAGAATGAGAAGCTGGAGGGACTGCACTCGGAGGCCAGGGAGGCCCTTATCCTGGCGCGGGATCACCTGGACAATCTCCGCTACGGCGAGTTTATCTCGGAGGCGCGCCGGGCGTGGGGATTGGAGGCGCGGGGATATCCGGACGTGAAAGGGACGGCAAACGACACGGTGCGCGGCATTGTGTTCTATTTCGGGCTCCTTTTGCCTTTTTCGTTCTTCGCGGAGCGACTGTTGTTTTCCTTCGCGGACATTCGGAAGCAAATTGCGGGGGTTTCGGGAATCTTTATCCTGGTGTTTGGCATTTTGCGGTTCGTGCATCCCGCCTTCAAGCTGTCCACCTCTCCGTATATCATCTTTCTGGCGTTCGTGATCTTTGCGATGAGCATCGTCGTGTTGGTCCTTGTGCTCTCCAAATTCGGCCAGGAGGTGCGGAAATTCAAGCAATCGGCAACCGGGATGCAGGAAACTGACGTGGGGAGGCTGAGCGCCACCGCAGCGGCCATCATGCTGGGCATATCCAATTTGAAGAAGCGGCGCGTGCGGACTGCATTGACGGCAACCACCCTGATTCTGCTGACGTTCACCGTGCTTTCGTTCACCTCGGTGCAAACCTCGCTCAAATTCTACAAACTCCCCAGGGACAATCGCGCTCCCTATTCGGGCATGTTGGTTCGGGATCGGAGCTGGAAGGGATTTCAGGAGTCCGTGCTGGACTATGTGCAGAGCGCGTTTGAAGATCAGGCCTTAGTGGTTCCCCGCTCCTGGTATGTCTCTCAGCTCCCGTCGGAGAAGGCGTATATCTCTTTCGAGGCACTCAGCGACAAGGAGGCGATCGGGCCGCGATTCGGGGCCGTGCTGCGGGCCAACGAGCGCGACGGCTTTATCGGCTTGGAGCAGACGGAAACCAAGACGATGAGCTTCGCCAATGCGCTGTTGGGCATGCGTCCAGAGGAAACCGAGGTGACCCACCTGGATCGCCTGCTCATCGGGAACAGTCGCTGGTTTGTTGAAGGCGAACGGGATGTGTGCATTCTGCCGGACGATCTGGCGCAACTGGTGGGGATCACGGAAAATGAGATCGGGCGTGCCACCATTCGAATGATGGGAACCACATTCAAGGTGATCGGACTGATCGATTCGGAAGCGCTCAACACGATGAAGGATTTGGACGATGAAAAGCTGACCCCTGTGGATACTGCGGGAGAGGCGGTAAAGATGGCCAAGGGGGTTACGGATGATCCCCGGCTGACCGCGTCTTCAAACATCGAGACCTTCGCGCATCTGGAAAGCAGCAATGTGATCGTGGTGCCGCACGAGGTGGTGATGGAGATCGGCGGAACCTTGCGCTCGATAGCAGTGACGAACTTCCCGGACGAAAACTTCGTGGAGGCGATCGAGGCCTTTATGTCGCGGGTCGCACTGACGGTGTTTGTGGGACGCGAAGACAAGGTAACCGTGTATAGTTCGATGGGAGCCACCTCGCTTTCCGGATGGGGCAATCTGTTTATTCCGATCCTGATCGCCGCATTGATTGTCCTGAACACCATGATGGGCGCGGTATACGAGCGGTTCAAAGAAATTCGTATTTACAGTTCCGTGGGCTTGGCCCCCAGTCACATCGGATCCCTGTTTCTGGCGGAGGCTGCGGTATTTGCCACAATCGGCGCGGTGATGGGATACCTCATCGGCCAGGTGCTGGCGATGGTCCTGTCCTCCTTTGACGTACTCGCGGGGATCTCCCTGAACTACTCCTCACTCTCTGCGGTATCCTCCACCCTGATTGTGATGGTCACGGTCTTCCTTTCCGCGATCTATCCGGCGAAGAAAGCGGCCAATATGGCCGTACCGGATGTGACGCGCAAGTGGAAATTCCCCGAACCCGACGGGGACAAATGGCTTTTCGACTTCCCGTTTACCGTGGGAGGCGCTGAGGTACTGGGAATCTGCGCCTATCTGACCCGGGTGTTCGACTCCTACGCAGAGGGATCCGTCGGGGACTTCATGACCGAAGGCGCCCAGCTTTCCGCCCGGAATTCAGACCTCCCCTCCGAACCGATCTATGAGGTCTCCACGAAAACGTGGCTGGCACCCTATGATCTCGGGGTCAGCCAGAACGTGCGCATGTCGGCGATACCCACCGGAGAACACGGCGTGTATAGAGTCGAGGTGGCCATCCATCTGCAGAGCGGTGACGTAGCCTCGTGGCAGCGACTGAATCGGGGCTTCCTGAACATCCTTCGGAAACGGTTCCTGGTATGGCGCACCATCCCGGCCGGAACGAAGGAGACCTATGTGGAAGAAGGGCGACAGGCAACGGCCCCTTCCTGAAAACCAGGCCAGCAGGTCCGCCGGGGCCGATCCTTTTTCCCGCCTTAAGCGGCATCGCGCGCTCTTACTGCGTAAACATTGAAATCAAATCTGGAAACCAACAACCAGAAACAACACTCTCCACTTGGTGCACCACCTACCCGTTCCCACTCACCAGAGACAAGGAGGAGACGATTGGCTGGCCAATCTTTCAAGCCAAAGGAAGAAGAAAAGGACGAGACCCGGTCGTATGAGATCATGCCGGAGGACGCTCCTTACGAAGACGGATTTAGCCTCAGGACGGTCATTGCGGCGCTGTTTGTGGGATTTATTATGCTCCCCGGCGCGATCTATCTGGGACTCGTGACAGGTCAAACGATGGCTGGGGCCGCGCAATGGGTGACGCTCATCCTGTTTATTGAGATCGCGAAACGTTCGTTCATCCAGTTGAAGACCCAGGAGATCATCCTGATCTATTGGGTGGCCGGCGGACTGGTGGTAATGGGTGGAAAACTGGGCACGGGCGCAGACCTGTTCGGAGGCCCGTTCGGCGGAAAGATCTGGGATCAATATCTGGTCCAGTCTCCGCAGGCGGATGGATTGGCCCAGTATGTCCCCGCTTGGCTGACGCCACCACGGGGATCGGAAGCTTTGATGGCACGAAGCTTTTTCCATCGGGACTGGCTGGTACCGATTGGGGTGTTGGTGGCGTACATCGGGCTGTTTCAGATCAACAGCCTTTCTCTCGGGTATGTGCTTTTCCGGGTCACCAGCGACATAGAACGGCTGGAGTTCCCGATGGCTCCGGTGCAGGCCGGAGGAGCGACTGCGCTGGCCGAGACCTCCGGGAAAAAAGAGGGCTGGCGCTGGCAGATGTTCAGCATAGGAAGCTTTATCGGGATTATATGGGGACTACTTTACGTGGTGGTCCCCACATTATCCGAGGTCTTTTTGACGGACACCGTGCAGGTTCTTCCGATCCCCTTTATTGATTTTACCAACAGCATTAAGGCCGTGGTACCCGCGGCCATTTTTGGAGTGGGCACCGATCTGCTCAATATTTTCTGGGGATTTGTGCTGCCGTTCTGGGTGATCGTGGGCTCCTTCCTGGGAAGTATGTCGGTCAATTTCATCGTCAACCCGATCTTGTATAGTAAGGGCATCCTGCACACATGGACCCCGGGTATGACGGCCATTCCGACCCTCCTTTCCAATGATCTTGATTTCTGGATCAGTTTTTCCATCGGAACAGCGGTATTGGTGATGTTTATCGGATTCCTGATGATTGGAAAATCCTTCCGGAAGATGAAAGCGGACAATGGGGCATTGTCCAGTCCGTCCACTCCCGAGGGCCGTGGTGACATCGCCATCTGGAAGGCGCTGGCTGTCTGGGCACTGAGCACGGTGGGATTTGTGGTGTTGGTACACTTTTTGGTTCCGGAGTTTCCGTGGTGGATTACGACGGTGTTCGGATTTGTCTATACGCCTTTAAGTTCCTATATCGCCGCACGGATGATCGGACTGGCGGGCCAGCCTTATGGTTCCTCCATCCCCTTTCTGAGGGAATCCGTGTTCATTCTCTCAGGGTACAAGGGCGCGGCGCTGTGGTTTGCGCCGGTTCCGATGTTCGACCACAGCGGTCAGGTGAATACATTCAAGCAATTGGAGTTGACAAAGACGCGCTTCAGCGGGATCGTGAAGGTGACGATCCTCACGTTTGTGGTCATGATGCTCTGCAGCCTGCTCTTCTGGTCGCTGATCTGGAAACTGGGTCCCATTCCCTCCTCATCCTATCCTTTTGTGCAGAAAATGTGGCCCTTCCATTCGACCATGCAGGCCATTTGGGCGAAATCCACACTGCCGGGCGGCCGGAGTATGATCCTAAACGTGATTCGGGCAAAGTATATCTTTGCAGGATTTGGAACCGGAGCCCTACTATACGGGCTCTTGTCCCTTGTCGGGGCACCGGTACTGATCTTCTACGGGGTGATCGGCGGAGTCATGCAATGGCCTCATTACATCATTCTGCAGTTTCTCGGAGCGATGCTCGGCCGATACTATTTCCGGAAGCGATTCGGGAAAGAGCAATGGCGGGCCTATGCGCCAATCCTGCTGGCCGGCTATTCGTGCGGTATGGGCTTGATCAGTATGGCCTCCATCGCCATTGCCCTGATCGCGAAGGCCGTGTCCCACGTGGTCTTCTAACTTCTGGTGATTGATGGGTAATGGAGAATGCGGGAACGTTATTCTACAGACCGCTTCACTTTCCATCTGGCTGGCCAACTACCAGTCACCACGAACTTCAACGTGAGGAATCTACAATGCGCGGAACAACTGGCCTCTTGGTGGGGATATCCCTTCTGCTCATGACGGGCTGCGGAGGAGAGGGTGCGCCCTATGAAAAGGGGATGGCCTATTATCAGGCCGGGGAGATCGGCAAGGCCATTCTCGAGTTGAACAGGGCCTCTGCCGAAGACAAATCGGCCAAGGTACGCAACAATCTGGGGGCCATCCTCTACAACGAAGAGAATCCCGCAGGGGCGATGGCGCTCTTTGATCAGGCGGCCCAAGTGGACCCGAGTTCGATTGTTGCGCACCGTAACCTGGCATTCTGTTACGCGAAGAAGGGGATGCTGAGCCGGGCGATCGAAGAGTACGAGGCGGCGATCCGTTTGGATCCCAAGGAGGCGGAGTCGTGCTACAATCTCGCTGTCGTATATCACCGTCTGGAGAAGCTCGATCGTTCCGTCGCTTACAACGAAATGGCAGTGGCGCGCGACCCTGGCTTTGTGGAGGCCCACGTCAATCTCGGATTCGACCACTTTGAGCTGGGCAACGTGAATCGGGCGAGAATCTCTTTTGAGGCGGCGCGCAAGATCGATCCAAAAAGTGCGCCTGCAACCTATGGATTGGCGCTGACGTATCAATCCGGGGGCCAGGAGCAGGAGGCGACCACATGGTGGCTGAAATACCTGGAATTGGAGCCTAAGGGAATATGGGCGCATAAGGTGAGAGAACGATTGGGAATGGAAGGAACCTGACGGGAAAAGGTCCCCCAGACAGCACTTCCATTCTTTCATGCTCGGACGCGCCGCCACATCCCCACCGGCCACCAAGGGGAGTAGACATGACGGCATCCAGCCTCCCCTCCCATGCCCTTTTGTTCTCAGGATGTCGTAAAGCGTGTCCCAAACGCATCAAATTCACTGAAGTCTCGTGTCCCTTTTTCCAGCATGTTTGCCGCTGCAAGGCATCCGATTAGAAAGGAGTTCGTCCATGCCCGCTCCTCCCGAAGCGAACCCCAACAAAGGATTCACCGGGTTTACTGTGCGTTCCATGATCCTGGGATGCATTGCGGCCGTGGTGGTCGGTGTGGGAGATCCATACTCCTACAACATCCTGCACTCCTCGCTCCTGGCCCACGACTATTTGCCATTGGGCGTCATCTTCCCTTTCATCATGCTGGTGGTGGTCTTCAACGTCGTGCTCAAAGCCATCCGGCGGGAGTGGGCGCTCAAGCCGCCCGAGCTTTTGGTCATCTTCATCATGGGATGGATCTCCTCCACGCTCGCGAGTAACACCACCGCATACCTGCTGGGAAACATAGCCGCACCGTTCTATTTTGCCCTTCCAGAGAACCAGTGGGCACAGTATTTGCATCGACACATCCCTCAGTGGATGGTTCCAGGGGGCGGTGAAAACGTGACCAAATGGTTTTTCGAGGGACTCCCGGCCGGAGAAAGCATCCCGTGGAGCGCATGGTTCGTTCCGTTGTTCTGGTGGCTTAGCTTCCTGTGCATGATCTTCTTTGTGTGCTTCTGCATGGTGGCCATCATGCGCAAACAGTGGGTGGAAAAGGAGCGACTGGTCTTCCCATTGGCCGAGGTTCCCATTGAGATGGTGAGGGAATCGGATTCCAGATCGCTGCTTCCGGCCTTTATGCGGGGCAAGGTCTTCTGGATCGGTTTTGCGGTTCCTCTTGCGATTGTCGTGTGGAACATGTGTGGATATTTCAACCCGCTGTTTCCCGACATCCCGATGAGGAGTTCCTTTAGCGTTGCCCGATCCTTCCCCGCCATTACTACGAACATTTTTTTCCCATTGATCGGCTTTGCGTTTCTGATCAACCTGGATGTATCGCTGAGTATCTGGTTCTTCTATCTGTTGGGCGTGATCCAGACCGGCGTATCCAACCGGCTTGGGTTTGCGATGGGGGCGGCGGATGTATACTGTTCTGGAGATGTACCCATGTCATGGCAGGGCCTTGGGGCGATGATCGTCATGGTATTGTGGGGACTCTATATGGCACGAAGCCATCTGAAGGATGTGTTTGGAAAGGCCTTTGACAAGAACCATCCGGCAGACGACTCCAAGGAACTGATCTCCTATCGGACTGCGGTTTTCGGATTGATCTTCGGCCTTCTCTACATCACCTGCTGGCTTTACCAATCCGGCATGCAGGACATCCGGGTATTGGCTCTCTTTCTGTTCGGCATCCTAATCCTGTTCTTAGGACTGACCCGCATTGTCATCGAGGGGGGCGTGGTTTTCCTAAGAGCGCCGATGATTTCCCAGATATTTACCGTATACGCGGTGGGGTCCACCTCCATCGCCGCTCCCACCATGACGGCCCTGGCGTTCTCTTATCTCTGGAGCGCGGACATGAAATCCATCTTTATGGCGGCTGCGGCAAATGCCGCCAAACTCCGCGACGCAATAGGCGGCAACAGAAAACAGATTTCAATTGCCATCGTGATTGCGGTGGTGGTCGGTTTTATCGCATCCATCTGGTACACCCTCTACATCGGATACGAACACGGCGCGTATAACTTTGGCCGTCATCTCTTCCGCGGCGGCGCCACTGTGCCGTTCGACGCGATGGTGGCCAAAATGAAGAATCCGTTCGAGGCCTTTCAGGGCGGGCTCCTCTTCCTGGGCATCGGTGGGGTGGTGATGGGGGTATTGACGTTCCTGAGATACCGTTTTCTGTGGTGGCCGCTGCATCCGATGGGATTTACCATCGCTTCCACCCTCCCCATCACTTGGACCGCATTTTCCATATTTATCGCCTGGGCGGCCAAATGGCTCATCATCCGGTTTGGCGGAGTGCGTCTCTATCGAGCAGCTCGCCCGTTCTTCTTCGGCCTGATCGTCGGCAGTTTCCTCGGCGTAGGCATCTCTTTTGCGGTGGACCTGATCTGGTTCCCGGGAAATGGACATGAGATCTACGGATGGTAGCAGTGGGCTTTTCAGAAAGACACAGGACGAACACGCACCGGCGATCCGGCCAGAGATAGCCAAAGTGTGTTCGTGTGCGTCCCGTAGCTGTAAAGCGTAAGAAACAAAATAGAAGCCCTCCGTATCAGCCAATGAGGGCTTTTATTTTTGGCCCGTTCTGAGTCTCCGAAACCCGGATTGCGGAGACTCCCTCGCCCTTTCTGTCCGCTCCACCTCCCGGGGCACCCATGGAATGGAGGAACCGATGATGCGAAAACGCCTGGTGCTGGGGATCTTGTCCGGTCTTTTCTGGGCCGGATCCAGCTATGCTGCCCCTTATGCCATTGTCGTTCGCGAAAAGACCGTGGCATTGCCGGAATGGGAAGCGGTGGTGGATACCCTTCGGGTTAGACACGAAGGACAAATTCTGGTTTACCGAAGCCTTGAGACACTGGGACAGCAGCTCAGGGAGCTGGCTCCCACCCATGTCTGCGTAGTCGCCGAACCGGTCGACCTGAAAGACTATTTCATAGCGGAGCTCCACCGTCTCCTCAGAAACCTCGACGACGATCCCTACGGCGATGCCATCTGGGGAATCGTAACGGGCTACACAGCGGAAGACGCGATGAGGATGGCGCGGGTGGAGAGCTTTCGGGTCCGGAAGATCCTCACCGGAACCGTGGCAGGAAACCAATGGCTCCCCTATGTGAAGGAAGGCGTGTCCACAGCGGAGGGAGAATACGGCAGGATGTGGGTGAAAACCCCGGACGGGACTATTGTGGATGGACTCGAATGTCCGAGGGATCGCACCGCTTTTCTGATCAATCAGCTCAACTTGAACGCGTTTGACATGTTCGTCACCAGTGGACATGGCAGTGAGCACTCGTGGCAGCTGCATTATCCCTATCCCGACGAAGAGGGCTTCTTTCGTTCCAAGGCGGGACAGGTGTATGGAGAACCCTTCGAAGGCCCGGAGATCGAGCTCCATTCCACGAATCCGAAGATCTATTTCGGCCTGGGGAACTGCTACGTCGGACGTCTATGGGGGATGGATTCCATGCCTTTGGCGTGGATGCACAGCGGGGGCGCCTGCATGGTCACCGGATATCTGATCCCCGAGGGGGAACACAGCTATCAGCTCGGCGGAATGCCTGCCTATTTTTTCGTGCAGGATCGCGTCACCTGGCCCGAGGCGTTCTATCTGAACAATCAAGCGCTTCTCTTCGATCTGGACAATGAAACGCCAGGCGTCTCCCTGAGCGCTCAGGAATCCTTTATCGCTGAGCAGGACGGAGCAGTGCTCTACGGCGATCCGGGATTGGATGTGCGGGTGGAACCGGTCGAGACGCCCCTTTACGAGAAAAAGCTCTCCATCACCTGGGGCGCAGAGCGGGATACGGTATCGGTGAAGATCCGCATGAACGCGAAGGGCACGCCGGGATACACCGGCAAATGGGGAAATCGGCATCCCATTATCCCCTTGCCGTTCCCGGCAAGAGGGGTGCGGATCGAGTGGATGGAGGCCTATGACGCGGTGGTCACGGATAATTTTGTGCTGATGTACGTGTGGAAAGAGGGTGATCCAGCACTTGGGATTGGGGCGGAGCGCGAGGTGGTTTTCACCAAGGACAAGGACTGAGTCTCCTGCCGCGGCGACTTTTCCACATCCTCAATGGTCTGTGTCTCCCAGCCCATTGAACACTGAAGAACACTGAAGAACACCAAAGAAATCCCCAAACACCGGAACAGACTCAAACAAACAAACTGAAACCGCTGTGGGCTCTGGTGTTCGCTCGGGAACCTGTTACGGTCCTTCAGCGTTCGAGATTCGGGCTTTGGATCGAAATATCGATCTGTTCCGGGGCATCTTGTCAGGTCGCCCGGGTCACTATTCACCCACTCACCCACTCACCCCACCCATGACATACGCACTCATCCTTTTTTCCATGGCCTCCATCTACTTTGCGGCCGGTCTGCTTCTCCTGAACGGCATCTTCAAGCTTCGGCGGGGAAAGAATCGGGAGCCCCTGGGGGCTTCTGTGGTGCTGGCCGTCAGGGACGGCGCCGACACCATCGGGGACTGTCTCTCTAACCTGATGGCGCAGTCCTATCCTCAAGAGGCGTATGAGGTGCTCGTGGTCGATGACGGCTCCACGGATGGGACGTGGGATATCCTTGAGGCGTCAAAAGAGAAGCATCCGAGTCTGAAGATCGTGCGGGCCACTGAAGGCTTTGGCAGAATCGCCGGAAAACAGAACGCACTGGCCCAGGGGATCGCTCTGGCCCAAGGAGAGATCATACTCCACACGGATGCGGATGGTCTGGTTCCGAGACGATGGGTCGAGAGGGTGGTCTCCCATTTCGAACCGGAGGTCGGCTTGGTGGTTGGCTTTGCGCTGCCGGAAAAATCGCCCGGTCTGTTCGCGCCGATCCGATCGTCGGACTTCTTGTTTCTGCAAGCGGTGGCCGCTGGCTTTGCAGGATATGGCAAGCCGCTCAGTGCCATCGGCAAGAATATCTCGTATAGAAAATCGGCCTACCAGGAAGTGGGCGGATTCGAGCGAATGGGGCTCCAACTCAATGAGGATATGGCTCTGATCCAGAAGATACACAGGGAAACCGACTGGCAAACCGCGTTTATGCAGGGGGCGGACGCGTGTGTGAAGATGCAGGGAACCGCGTCACTCAGCGCATTCCTGGAGCAACGCAAGAGATGGCTCGCTGCGGGATTCAGATCGCATCCCGCCCTTTTTGCCACGCTGGCGTTTGTGTTCTGGACCCATGTGATGCTATTGGCCTCTGCGCTCTTTTTGGGAAGCCTTCCCGCCCTATTGGTGTATTATTCCTATCTCGTGGTGGCCTCGGCCAACTTCATGCTGATCGCTCAGGGCGCGTGTATGACGCGCCGGTACGATCTCATCCTCACGTTTCCCATGTTTCAGGCGTTCTTCTGGATCTACACCACACTCCTGGGCTTCGGCATGCTCACGCCGGGTAAACGAAAGATCATGTGGCGTGGAAGGACTTACTAATCCGATCCTTCCCCCCAGCCTGTTCTCGTAGGTCCGCCAGAACAAATCCGCAGAGCCAGCACGAGGGCCACAAATAACATTCGAGAGCAACGGTCCGGATCATGCCTATCCGCACCTGTCCCGAAGACCGCCCGTAAGCTCATCTGATATAGGCTCCAAAGAGGTTTATAAATAGGTTCTCATTCTATGGGCACGAAGCACAATCTCCAATCCATTTTCAGATCATACCCGAACGAGGAAGGAAAGGACCCATGCCACTTGTAGATATGCCCCTTGAGGAGTTGAGGCTGTATCATGGAACCAATCCCAGGCCCGCTGATTTCGATGCGTTCTGGGACGCGGCACTTGCCGAAATGCGGGAGATCGATCCCGAAGTGACCTTGGTGCCGAGCACCTTTCAGACGTCCTTTGCAGAATGCTTCGATCTGTTCTTCACGGGCGTGCGCGGCGCCAGAATCCACGCCAAATACCTTCGTCCCACTCGGTGTGAGACTCCCCATCCTGCTGTTCTCCAGTTTCACGGATATTCTGGAAGCAGCGGCACATGGTGCGACAAGCTCGGGTATGTGGGTCTCGGGGCTTCCGTGGCAGCGTTGGACTGTCGGGGCCAGGCCGGCCAATCCGAGGACACCGGGGCCGTGAAGGGAAATACCCTACGCGGCCATATCATCCGCGGTCTGGACGACATCCCCCAAAACCTCCTCTACAGGCAAATCTTTCTGGATACCGCCCAGCTTGCCCGGATCGTGATGAGCTTCCCGGAGGTGGCCGAAGACCGCGTGGGCGCGATGGGCCCTTCTCAGGGCGGCGGGCTTACGTTGGCATGCGGCTCCCTGGAGCCCCGCATCAAACGCCTTGCGCCCGTGTACCCGTTTCTCTCCGATTACCAGCGGGTCTGGGAAATGGACCTTTCCGAGCGTGCCTACGAGGAACTCCGAACCTTCTTCCGCATGTTCGATCCAAGACATGAGCGGGAGCAGGAGATTTTCACCCGTCTGGGATACATCGATGTGCAGCATCTGTCCGAGCGCATCCGGGGAGAGGTGATGATCGGCGTGGGCCTGATGGACGATGTATGTCCGCCCTCCACCCAATTTGCTGCGTATAATAAGATCACGTCACCCAAGCAGATGATGATCTATCCCGATTTCACGCATGAGCTTCTGCCGGATTTCGGGGATGCCACGTTACAGTTTATGGCAGGACTGTAAGTGGCCAGACGTATCCAGCCCCAAAGAAGGAGCCCGGGCAAGACCACCGTACGATAGCGGCATGGTGCAGGTCTCCCTTCATACACCCGGAAGTGCCAGAGGGCCATCGGACATATTTCCGATGGCCCCTATCATTTTCCGCCGATCCCTCCAATGG
>JAZDJA010000387.1:0-11936 GCA_043804415.1 Candidatus Latescibacterota bacterium
TCCCAGTGAAAAAGATCGGTGCTGACGGCCAGTCCAATGCCCTGGTCCGGATGCGCAGAACCCAGATCGGACGGCGATCCGGTATAGAACATGTAGAAAGTCCCATCCTCCTCAAAGACCGAGCAATCCGAGGTAACCCCCTGATCCCATCCGGTTCGGGAGGGGGGAAGCACACAGCCTCGTTTGACCATCTTCCCATAGTCCAGGTAGACCCAGATCTCCACCGGATAGGTTCGGGCATCGTCTGTAAAAACCACAGCGTGTCGGCCGTGATCGACTGGGGAAAGGGTGAACACATTCTCTTCCCACGATCCTGCTGCATGCTCACAATGGAGGGGGATGGTTGGACGCACCTCCAATGTTTCCCCGACCAGCAGGTGATACTCGCTGCAAAGCCCGATACTTGCGTAATTCGAATCTGAAGGCGAACTGGATTCGATCATGGTTCATGCTCCTTCCGGAATATCATGTATGCATAACCCCCAAGGCACACCTTGCACCTGTCTGCTTCGCACACCGTGTGGCTTGACAAAAACAGGGCCTGTCGGAAAACACGAACAGACCCCACGATCGGGAATACTCTCTGCGGAAAATGCGACGCCCTCAGAGGGGGTCCCGAAACCGAGAGAGATCATAATCGCGCGAGGCCTCGGTGCCAAACGGCAGCATCCTTTGTATCCCAGTCGTTCCGTGGAGGGTAATCTGATCCCCATACAGGCGTTTGACCGCAACGGGATCCAGATTCAGGTGACATGCTCCCCTATGCCTCCAGAATCACGCGTATCCATTCGTCCTCATAGTTTTCAAGAATCGTCTGGATGTCCTCCAGTCTGCCGCGATGATCCACCAGGTTCTTGACCACAGCCCCGCCCTTTATCAATATGTCCGCCGCGGCCGGCCAGTTGTCCTTGTGGCCGATTCGGTTCATCGGGAACCGGATGGTCGCGCCCTTGATACGAATCTGGGTGTAGCTGAAGGTAATCTGAGTGCGCGTGGCCCCCATGATCACCATCGTCCCCCCTCGCGACAGCAGTCGACATGCGCTGTCAACGGCCTCATCTGCGCCGGAGCATTCGATGACCGCCCGGATATCCAGGTTCAATCCCCCGATGGTGTCGACCAGATCCACGTCCTTGGGCGAATAGACACACGCCCCAAAATCCCGGGCCAGGTTCCACCTTCTTGGGCTGATATCCGTGGCGATCACGTGAATATGGTTTTGGATCAGGAGTTGGGTTACGATCAGTCCCAACAGCCCCTGTCCCATCACCACCACCGTATCCCGGGCGCCACATGGGCCGCATGGATAGGGTTTAAGGCCACCATCACAGGATCGGTGAAACACATGACTTCAGGATCGGCCCCGTTGCAGGGAATGCAGCAGTCGCTCACCGCATACTCAGCGAAATTGGCCATTTCCAGATCGTACGAACTATACCGGTTCAGGCGCACCACCTGATCCCCCTCCTGGATGCCCTTGACCTGACTCCCCTTCTCCACCACCGTACCCACGCTCTCGTGGCCATGCTCTCCGGGCGTGAAATCCTCCCACTCATAGAGCTCATTGAAAAAATGATGGTTGTTCCACATTCTCCGGTCCGACCCGCAGATCCCTACCTTGTCCACCTTAACCAGCATCTGGTCGGGCTTGATCTGAGGGATATTCACTTCCACGATCTCAAAATGCTGAAATCCCCTGAGCCACGCGGCTTTCATTTTTCCCTTCATGGAACGCTCCTTTTTGTTGACACCCGCTTTTCAAGGACAGATTTTTGAGACAGCGTGTGCTGGGATCCCGAATCCAAACCGGGCAGGGATCGTCCTTCCCGCGGGGAATGTGGCGCCAGATCCGACGGGCAAACCCCTCGCAGACAACGAGGAAACGGAGGAGCGGGATCCCCCTCCTCCTCCAATCTACTGTGTCCGGATGCTGATGAGCACAATGGCCGCCACGGCAAGCAGGATGGCGCTCACCTTTCTTCGATCCAGTCGCTCCCGAAACACGAGAAAGGACAGCGCGGCCGTTAACACCAGATTCCCGGCGCCCCCGACAGGAAAGACGACAATGCCCCGCAGACTCTCCAGCGCTATGAGAGCGCATGAAGCCGTGAGCAGGCTTAAGAGACCCATCAAACTCCCCATCACCACCTCTTTCCCTGTGGGAAAGGTTCCCCTGGCCCCTATCAGTCCCGCTGTCAGAAGAAACGAAACCCCGTAGGAAAACAGCATGAATACGGCCTTGTACCGGTCCACCCCCATTTCGTGGACCGCTTTAGACAATATCTGTGACACACCCGAGGCCAGAAAGGAGATGATCAGAAACTTCAGCCATTTCCGAGAGATGGATCCCTGGCGGTGCCCCATGTTGCCAAAAAGAATCAAGGAGGGGATGATCAGAACAATGCCCGCCACCTGATAGAGATTGGGAATCTCCTTCCAAAAGACGAGAGACGCGCCGATGGGAAGGATCAGGCAGAGATTCATGATCGTCCATGAAACCGAGAGCTCCCCGTGCAAGGCCACCTGAAAAAAGGCGAGCACCGCCACCCATCCAAACACCCCTTGGATCCCGCCGAGCAAGGCCGCCGTCGGATGGAACGCAACGGTGCGCGTAAGAGCCATATACGCTGCGATCATCACCGTCGCGGAGAAAGAAAGGAGCAGATTAACACTTAAGGGGCGGCACCCCCGACGGGAGGATGCCTTGTAGAGCAATGCATAGAACGAAACAAAAACGACGTTAAGAAACAAATAGAGCATAGAGTTCCTTTTTTTTCTTCATTCGTCCTCCTGTATGGAGAAGGGGCGTCCCCCAGGGAACGCCCCCGCCGCAGTTGCACCCATGTAAACAAACCCACGATAGGGCCGTTCTGCAAGATCCGTCACCCGCGCGCCACCTCCATGGCGATGCGGGACCATTCCCAGAGCCGCTCCGGATCGTAGCGCACGGTACTGATGTCCTTCAGGATATATTCCAGCGGGCAGCCGTATCGATCGCACACCTCCCGGGTCTTGGCAAGATCCTCGCGCACCTGCGCACCATGGAAGACGTCCGTGGCGAGCATGGCCGGGCTGGGCTTGCGGGAGTATACGAACTCCGTCCCAATCTCCCGAGCCCCGCGCTCCTCGTCCACCCAAGGGCTCATGGAGACTTTGCGCACATGGGGGATCATGCACACCTCGGCCATCTTTCCGTCCAGGGGATCACAACATCCGTAGTACACCAAACCAAAGCGCTCGCAGATCCGGCTGGCGTAGTCCACCTCGAACTCCCGGAACATGCCGGGGGAAACGGTGGAAAACATCTGGGCCAGTCCGAACATCCAAAGGTCCTTCGTGCGGGGTTTTTGCGGATCGTACCCCGGAGCGGGCAACTCGTCGGTGTAGGCACCCGTACAGTGGATGAGACTCTGCTCCGGGCAGAGCAAGCCCATCTCCTCCAGTTGATCGAGCATGCTCATGTACCCGTCCGTAACTCGTCCCACCAATCGGTGCATAAAGTCCGGCTTATCGATCAGGGCGTAAAGGGACTTCTCCACACCCATCCACTGGGAGATGATATCCCACAGGGACAGATAAGGATCCACGCCCCATGCGCGCACGGTAAGCAGCCCGTCGAACAGCTCGTGCGCGACAGCCAGACGGCGTTCGGTCTCGGGCACATCGTGGCGGATCTCGGGTATGCGGATTCTCTCCAGATCCTCTTCGGTCCGGAACTGGTTGTCAAACTTGTGACCCACCACGGCGTTGGTCGGGTCACCCACTGCAATCTCCTCCTGCACCTGTATACCAAACCCTGTATTACAGATAGCCTTTGGAATCCGCATGAAGGGCTCGACCACCATATCCACTCGAAAATGATCCCACTGGTAGAGCGTCTGTCGGAGGCGCTCCTCATACGACCGGCACTCGGGCTCGGTGCACCGCAGAATCAGCTCATCGCCGACATTCATCTCGTTCCAGCAGACCTGATCCATCATCACCATGGGGCGATCCGGTTTGCGAGCGTTCAGTTTGCGCCACAGCGCACGCGTCTGATCCTGCACGGGCAGGGCGGCAATCTCCGCCACGCGGGCGGCCAGATCCCGCACAATCCCCACATCTTTCTTGCCTGGCATGCTCATTGATTCCTCTCCCACTGGGTACCTGTAAAGATCCTTTGGCGGACCGCCTCCACAAAGACTATTTTTTACAAGGCCGCCCTGTTAGAGGCCGGCTGCACCAATCCAGGCAAATGCGGCAATCAGCACAAAGAAGATCCATTGAAAGAGCTTGATCACCCCCTTTTCAATCCCTGAGGTACTGGCCAACACCAGTTGCCAGAGGGCAAAAGCCGCGTAGTTTGCCGCAATAAACTGCACCAATAGGGACGCCCCATCAGCCGCAATAACTCCCGTACCTACTCCAAGCATGGCCAGGGTGGACAGGATGAGAAAAGTGGACACATAGTGGAAGACACAATGCATCACTTTTCGGGCCACGGGATCAAACGTGGCGTCCAGCATGGGCCCCAGAAACGATTTGCTCCCCATCGAAAAATGTCCGATGGTGGTCATCAAAGCAAAGACCCCTGATATGATGACAAGCGTATTCATCGTGAATACTCCTTCTGTGTTGGGGTTTTTGGGGTCGCAGACGCGACTGATCGTCTTCAGCCGACGTCCGCATTCCCCTTTGTTTGTGGCAGAGCATGCCGCTTCACTCGGTGTCCTGTCATCTCCATAGGCTGTCCTTTGCGACGTCCACCATGGCGGACAAATTCTCCAGGGAGGTGATCGGAGGGACCATGTCGCCTGCAGCCAGCACGTATCCATGAGGCCCCCCCTCGCGGCATTTCTGAATGGCCTCCGCCCGGACCTGATCGGGCGTGCCGTTTGCGAGGGTGAGGGTGTTGACGCCTCCCATCAAAGCCACCCGGCGCCCGATCCGACGCTTGGCATCGGCCACGGATACCCCGCCCAAAGGATCCAGCGGCTCCACCGTGTGTGCCCCGGTATCCGCCAACATCTCCAGAATTGGATTTGAGTTGCCGCAGACGTGAATGTAGATCAGCACCTCCCGATCCCTGAAGTGGCGACAGAACTTCTGATACGCGGGAACACACAGCTTCTCAAAGTGCTGCGGACTGATCAGGCTGGCACTGGCAGCAGGATCCCCGATGTAGAGTCCGTCAATGCCGCAGGCGAGCAGCTTTTCGGCTTGCCGGATGGCGGTCTCAGCCAGCATATCAAAGGCCGCAGCCACAAAATCCGGACGCTCGATCAGATCGATCAAGGACTGCTCCCGCCCGCGCCAGTCCGAGTAGCTGTCCATGGTGATCCCGATCGGGCTGGACGCCACGAACCGCTGGGGCACGCGCGCACGAGCCTGTTCCAGAAGCGCCATCTTGTCGTCGGAAAAACCTCTTTCGGCCTGTTGGCACCGTCTTCCGACATCCTCCAGGGAGTCGATCGGAGGGACAGGGAGGTCCGGCACCAGATATCCGCCTCCATCCAGATCGACCTTCCCCCTGCGATCTCCGGTGAGGGGATCGACAACCACCAGACTGTCCCCCTCCCTCCGCACCGTAAGCGAATCCGCTCTGACAAAGAGACGCAGGCCATCGCAATCCACGTCTTCGACCAGCCGGATCACGTAGTCGTAGACTAGGGACGGATCCTCCAGACAACGTGCCACGCCGCCGATCCAATCCAGCCCATCCTCCTTCGCATAAATACGCACGGGCGTGTCATAGCAGATCTGCGGCATGCAGGGAATCCGGGGCGTAGCTTCCCGGCGCATCGCGGCGCCCATCAACGCACGGGAAGACATTGGCTCACACGAACAAGGGACTTGTTCGGGCATCATACTCCTCTTCTCTCCATGGGGTGGCTCCACATCCCGTATGGGTTCCCGTCTCCGGAGGACCGATCGCAGCGCGCGGAAAACAACTCAGTCAGATGATCGGCACCGGTGTCGCTCCATACCAATCGATCCTGTCGATCCGCCATCCGGTCCGGAAACATGGCCATTCCGGTCCAGATCCTCCGGTTCGCAGAAACAACACCGGTCTCAGTGGGTCCTTCATCGAAGAAAATCCCAAAGATAGGAAAACACTACTCGCACTATCCCCAGGACCTTGAAATTAATCCGGTGACGACTCCAGAACAACTCTCTTTTGTCGCACACGGTGGAGATACTAAAGGCATCAATTTCCCCTTTGAGCATTGGGTGCACCGCGTGATCCGCACTGCCGCTCTTTTCAATCGCATCTAATCGTTCCTTGAGCGCTCGAGCGCGTGCGATGCGGCGAACCACCTCCAGACCGTTGGCACTTTCGATCCGATCGTGTTCCAACTTGAGCATGTTCAGCGATTCCGCCGCATCATAGGTTGCCATGACCAGTTCCTCCCGACTCATCCACCGTGTCTCGTAGTTGAGGATGTGTTGCCAGGAGGGCTGAACCAACAACTGCCGGTGTTCCTCCAGTGTCCTGGCGAACAAATGGTACCCGAAGCGCTCCGGGTCCTCAAATCCCGAGCTGCCCGGATCCAGAAAGGGGCCCATCGGCGAGATGAAGCAGGAGAGACGCTTATCGAATTTCTGGAAAAGATGGCCGCAATAGCGGATCGTATCTTCGACCGATTGCCGCGTTTGTCCGGGCAGACCGATCAGGAAGAACACATCGATCCGATGGCAGCGCAGTTTCAGCGCCGCACCAATCACCGCCTCCATCTCGGCATTTGAAAAAGCCGTGGTCTCATCCTGCGACCGGCGGATCTGTTCATCGTGGCTCTCCGGAGAAAGCTCCAGGCTCCAGTTCCTCACGGACTGGTCGATCCGACCCAGAAAGTCCAGGGGTGGCATATCAAAAAACTCAAAAACGATTTCGTTCTTGATGTGCGTCGCCCCAAGAAGCGCGAGCACCCGATCCGCGTAATCGTCTCCGGCCTGACGCAAATCCCCCACCAGCAAGATCGGGCCTTTGGAGATTCGGCCGATGTCGATGACGTTTTTCACCAGATTTTCAGGACTGCGAAACAACGGCTTTTCGTGCTTGCTCATCATCGCACAGGCCCGGCGGGAGCTGCCGCAGGTCACACACTCATGGGCACACCCTTTGACCGTAAAGACGGCGGTAATCGGATTTTGCCACCAGCCGTCAAAAGGCAGGATGCTCTTCAGGTCTCGATAGCGCAACGCCATTTTCACCATGAGCGACGGCATCAATTCCACGTAATCGAGAGTTTCGGGAACGAAGCCAAACGGGTTGACCCGCACCTTCCCGTCGGCTTTCCATGTCAGGTTGGGAACGTGCTCCGGCGTCTTTCCCGAATCCAGCCCGACCAACAGGTCATACAGGGGCGGCTCAACGGAATTCCCCCGTAACACATAATCCACTGCAGGATACTGGATGAGTTCCTCGTGAAAATAGGTGGCGGAGAGTCCCCCGAAGATCACGGGAACCTCGGGGTGAATCTCCTTGACCAGCTTGGCCACTTCGATGGATCCATGGGCATGGGGCAGCCAATGCAGATCGATTCCGACCGCTTTCGGCTTGAGCGTGGCGAGAAAGGCAGGGACATCAAAATCCCGGTCCGTCATCATCCTTAAGGCCAGGTTGACAATGCGCACCTTCAGGCCGCGCTCCTCAAGATAGCTGGTCATCGTGAGAAAGCCCAGGGGATACATCTCAAATACCGGAGAGGACGGGATCAGATCACTGACGGGGCCATACATGATGGCGTGCTCGCGAAAGTCGTATACGCTGGGCGGATGGAGCAGGAGCAGATCAATCTGGGGCATGGGGACTTCCCGGGATAGGCTATGGATGAACTATCTTGTCTTTCGGTTTGATTGAAAGTTTCAATCCTCTCTCCCGAGGAAACGGGATGAGCGATGCTCAGCCGCGCCACTGGCTCTCTGAGATCTCCAGCGATTGAAACCGACATCGAAAATCCTTTCCGATCGGGCTGCATGCGTACACACCCACTTCCAACTCCTCGGGTGCCTTGTGCAAGTGAGAAACGCGCAGTTGATGCCAGGTCTTTCCGTCATAGGAATGCTCGAGCAGAAAATCACTCCCGTTTCTGCTGATCCGGTACCCCATCTCGCAGGTGCTTGAGGGAATGTCCTGGGTGGCCCAATCGGAAAACCCCAGATTGGTTACAACCGAACCGAGACGACTGATCTGTTCACTTTCGTATTCCGTGGACACTTTGATCCAGTGCTCCGCATCCACACGCACCATCAGCCCACATTGATCGTACCTTTCCCGGGGACAAAAGGCCACATGAGTGCTCATGGCAAAATCACCCCTATGTCGGGTCAACAGGCAGTGTCCATCATCATTTTGATAGTCGTAATGAGTGTTCTGCCAGAAATCGGTCTCCGCATCCGAAACAATCTCCAGTCCGCTCCCAACCTGGAAATGGGTCGGTTCATTGAACCAGTGGAAGGCTTTCGGTAAAGACGACGTCTCGAAGTTTTCGACAAACTGCATGCGATCACTCCTTATCAGATGGGTTTTGAGCCAAAGACGCTCTGCCGCCAGCCTATCCATTCCTGCGTTTTCCACTGGCATCCGGCAGCTTCCTTCGGAAACCGTCAAGAAGATGAAGCACTGCCAGAACAGGATGGCGATAGAGCATCCGAGGGCCGGCAAAGCGCATCACGGCTCGAATCTGCTCCCTCTGGGCTTTTCGGTAGCAATGAGTCGGACAATGGGCACAAGTGGGTTTGGCCGCCCGATACCGACACTTCTTGAGACGCTCCCAGGCAACCTGCAACAGCGCATCGCACTCCCCGCAGAGTTTGTCCCGGGTTCCGTGGTGAGCGCGGCAGTATACGCGCATCATGGCCGCCACGGTCCTGCCTTCCCTCCGCATACGAGAACGAGGAACATACGCGGTTTCTGCTCCCACCTGCTCTTTCCCTTTGGCGCGCACCTTGCGATCACCCCCCCTTGCGACCATCGCCTGTCGCGTGATGCCGCCCTAGCAAAGGCGTTGATAGCTGTTCCCGGCTATCCTATGATCAGCAATGCCACGTAGGGGACGACATTGAAAACCAGAAAGACGATCTTGAAAAAGCCGAGGAACCCATAGATAAACCCATCGAAGATTTCCCGGCGAAGGGAAAACCATCTGCGTTGCGTGCGGTAAACCAGATTCGGAGCGAACGTGACCATCAGGGTCCAAAGCACCAACAGGGCTCCGTCCAAGATGGTGCACCACATAAAGAAGGTGGGAAACGTCTGGATATCCATGATGTTCCTCCCTCCTCTCCTGGGACTGAGCTCCTGACGTCGGCCGCGGCGAAATTCGGGCCATGTCGCTGTTTCCATGAATCGCTGCAACCGTGGCAACTTGCAGAGACATTAAACCCATGAGACCAATGGTCGCCTTATTCCCATGGGTGGATGGAAGCAGTGGGTCGCGCCCTCCGTCTTGAGGAACGGGCCTTAGGGTGGGCCTTTCAATGCGGCGCCACCCGGAACCGCTCGATGACCTCTTCGTTGAGTTCAAAACCAAGCCCAGGCCGTCTGGGCACCGCGATCCTCCCATCGAGATCCACCTGAATCTCGGGCACGAGCAGCTCGGAGATGAGGGGCGAGTCCGGGAACGCGATAGGCATCTCAAAATAGGGCATATTGGGCAGCACAGCGGCAAGGTGGATCTCCGCTGCCACGCCCACCATGTGGCACCAGGCGTGGGGAACACAGATCAGCCCGCGACGGTAAGCCGCTTCGGCGATACGAGCGATCTCGCGTATGCCTCCCGATCGGACGGAACTGGGTTGCACCACATCCACCCGACCTTTTTCCATGATCTCCTCAAACTCAAACCGGGTGGTAAACCCCCAATCGCCCACGGCGATCCGCGTGTCCACGGCATCTGCCAGGCGCGCGTACCCCAGAAGATTGTCCGCAGGCAAGGGCGCCTCCACAAAAAACGGACGCAAGGGCTCGATGGCGCGGATCGATGCGATTGCCTGTCCCACCTCAACCCAGCAGTTTTGCACATCGATGAGTATCTCCCGATCCTCTCCGATGGTTTCGCGCACCGCCTGCACAATCTCGACGTCGTGCCGGATGCTGACATGCCCGAATCCGCCGGGCCACTCTTCCAGCTTCATGGCTCTAAAACCACGGGATTTGGCTATGGTGAAGCGTTCGATCATCTCCGGTATGTTCTCACCCGGGGGGTATACGGTGGCATAGGGAGTCACCCGCTCCTTGATCTCCGCTTTTTCGCGCACCGTGCAGCAGGCATGCCATATCAACTCGGACACGGGTTTCCCAAGCGCCTTGCCCGCAATATCCCACAGCGCGGTCTCCACAGCGCCGATGGCCGCGATGGCGACGCCGCGTCGGCCATACAGCCCGGTCGCGGAGTACATCTTCTGCCACAGGCGCTCCACCTGCATGGGATCCTCGTCCATCAAAATCTGCTGCAGCCCGCCGTCTGCTCGGATGAGGGCGTCTATGACCAGGGACGGCGACTCAGCCTGTCCGATACCGGTAATGCCTTCATCCGTATGCACCCGAACCAGGGTCTCCTCGGCCTTGCCGGGGTCGACCAGCGCAATCGTCTCGATTTTTCTTATTTTCACGAAAGTCATTCCTGTGTGGGTGAGTTACTCCGAATTTCTGCTACCCCTTCTTTCCGGTTCGCGCATAGCGGACGATCTCGTCCGCTGACATCCCCTTGATTCCACAGCGTTCCAGCGTCCTCCCAGTCCTCCAGTAATCCACACCGGATATGGCAATACCGATCTCGATGGTGGCGCGCATCAGCGGCGTGGCGACCCCAAGCTGTTCGCCCAGCCCAGACCAGCAGACCAGCCCGATGGGGATGTCTTCGGTGACATAGCGGTTCTCAAGCGTGGTCGGGCCCTTGATGGGGGTCAGGCCCTTGGATCCCTTGAGCACCTGCCAAAGATCGCCCTTGGGGCCGTAATCGACGGCATGGAGCGCAGTGGCCTGGTCCGGGAGGTCGATCCCGAGTTTCCTGCCGATCTCCATACGTTCGCCATCCAGTGCTTCGATGGCACGGACCGTGGCAGGGGTGATCCCTTCCTCGTAATAGTAAAACTCCCCGCGCGCATACTCAATCCTTCCCGCATTCATCAGCACTCCCAGGGGATGGATCACGGGATTGCAGTTGGATAGCCCGGCCTCAAGCACATCGCGAAAGGCAGTGATCCCGGGGTAAAGGTCCTTCAGAATCGCTAGTACCTCATCCGTCTTGACCGACGGGAATACACCGGCCCCGAAAAGGGGAAGTGCGTGATACGCATACACGGAAGCCGGCCCGGTGATGCGGGTGGCATACGGCAGCGTGTCCAGCTCCGAGACGGTCACATCGGCCGTGCATCCCCGCTGCTCAAGTGTCGTGACAAACTCCAGACTGCCCAGTGTGCCGGGGATCAACACCACATGCTGCCCGTCCACCAGATGAGGGCTCAGATGCTCCGCGTAGATCCCGTGGTAGAGTGCTGGCACCACGATGAGGATCATCTCGGCATCCCGGATCGCTTCTGCGATATCATGGGTGCAGCATGCCAGCGTGGCCTCTCCGTTCCGGGCTCTGCCCGTAATCGATATCTTCTTTCGATTCAAATATCTCCAAGACATGGTCGTGAAACTGCTCAAATTCGAACAAGCGGATGGTAAGTCCGGCCAGTGCCAGATCTGCCGCCACCGTTCTGGCCCCGTGTCCTCCGCCCAGCACTGCGATGCATCTTGAGGTCATTTTCCAGATCTCCTTGTCTTACCTCATCGCTTGATATCAGCGGCCCCAGGGGGACCCCCTGCATCGATCCCCTGCTCAAACCGCGCCCGGCTCCCCGAATATCCTGGCAGCATAGGCCATCTCACGCATGACCAGAAGCTTCTGCGTACAGGCTGCTTCGCACGTTCCGCACTGGACGCAGGCATCGGCCTTGTTCCCTTT
>JAZDJA010000388.1:0-8597 GCA_043804415.1 Candidatus Latescibacterota bacterium
GGCTTTTCTCCCCGAACAATCGCTTTGAACCCTGAGATCTAAAACACTTTGTTGCACAAGAGACAAAGAGCATTCTGAGCAGATCTGTAAACCGTGCAGGCAAACAGAATCTCGCAGGCTGGGAAGTCGGAAAGACCCCCCCATGTCCGCGGCCATAATCCAGCCACCCAGTAAATTGCCCCACTTGATCCCATTTGTCCCCATAGAGTGGGATCGCTGCTGAAAAAAAACCTTGACTTTCTAAGATTTGTCCATTATATTCAGTCCATTCAGATACCACCTGTTTGTTTGTTGATTCGTTCCGATAAGGGTTAACCACCACCCCTTCCGCAGAGAGTCAAGCAGAACAGAAGCCATCCCAGGATTTGAGACCTTGGGACGGCTTTCTTTTTTCTCAAAGACGAAAACAGATGAAATGGGGCGCGAGTTCCCATTCTCGGCCCTCATAAATCATGATGGCAAATAGGGGGATCTCGCCTGTTTGCCGAAAGGAGATCAACCGTGCCGCAAGTATATCTCACGCGTAAAGGACAAAGCAAGCTCATTGACGAACTGAGGCGGTTGAAAACGGTGGAGCGGCCCAAGATTATCGAACGTATTTCCACGGCCCGAGACTTCGGGGACCTCAAGGAAAATGCCGAGTATGCCGCAGCGAAGGAGCGGCAAAGCATGCTTGAGGCCAAGATTATGAATCTCGAGAACAAACTCGCAAGCGCGATCGTCCTTGATGACAAGGACATCCGGACGGATAAGGCCTATTTCGGTGCCACAATATCCCTCTTGGATCTGGATACCGACGAGACGCTTGAGTACACGCTCGTTTCATCAGACGAGACAAATTTTGAAGAAGGGAAGATATCCGTGGAATCTCCGGTGGGAAAAGGACTGCTCGGGGGGGCTGTTGGGGATGTGGCGGAGATCACCATACCAGCCGGAAAGGTTCGGCTCAAGATTTTGGGTATTTCGAGGGAATAGCCGATCTGGCAAGCGGTGCGCGAAAACATCCTTCGCCTTCGGAGAAGATGACCACCCTCCTCGGAGCTTTGTCAACCGACCATCCCTCCTGGGCCAGAGAAAGACTCGCAGATTCTGGTCTGTGAATACTACCATCGAAAGTGCCATTTCCGCATCCCTGCATTTCCAAGCTTCCCCACCTCTCTCTGAGAATAAGAAGGCTCTATCACAATGACAAAGACGCGAGGACAAATCGAGTCCGAGATCAGCCTGGCCATGATCCAGTTTGAGAAGGAATACATGGGACGGGGACCCGAAGAAACCAAAACCCATCTGATTGACGACATGGTGCTGGTCCGCCTGAAAGGGGTGCTAACCCCTGCCGAAAAACAGCTTGCCAAGGGCGGTGAGGATAAACATGGCCGCGCCCTGATCAAGCAGGTTCGAATCGAACTGCTCGAAAGAGGCAGGATGCTCCTGGAGACGATCATCCGGGACATTACCGGAAAGAAGGTGAACAGCCTGCACACGGACATCAGCACCCTGACTGGGGAGCGGCTTATCATCTTCACACTGGAGGAGTGCCCTGATCTCCGAAGCGAGGGGATTGGCGAAAGGGAGTCCAAAGAAATAGTTCTTGACCGGTGAGCATGGAGTTGCTATATTGGGGTTTGAAATAGGCAGGTCACCAGAGGGTAGCGGAATCGTTACCTGCTGTCTGACAGGCCGACAACGGGCAGTCGGGCTGAACCGGTTGTCGGCTTTCTTGTTGCCTGCAAAGAAAAGCAAGTGGGTTGACCGCGATCCCTCCGGGGATGGCCGGTCGAGACACGGGCCAGCAAACGTCCTTTTTTGGACGGCTGGCCTTTTTTGTTGGGCGTCGGCGTAGAGCGACGTCCACGATTGCACTCATAGAAAGGAGGTGGAACCATGCTTCGCACCATCATGGAGGCGATGCACAGAGGCGTGGTCACGTGCGGAGTCGCCGCGCCAGTGGATGAAGTGATCAGAATCATGCTCGACAACCATGTCCACGCGTTGGTGGTCATTGACGAGCGTCTTGATGCCTGTGGGGTCGTCACGAAGACGGACCTGCTCAAATGCTATGGCAAGCACTTCTCCTCGATCACAGCGGAGGACATCATGAACCCCACGTTACTGACGGTCTCGCCGGATACCCTCGTCCACGAGGCAGTCCAGCAGATGCTGACACACAAGGTGCACCAACTGGTGATCGTCACCGAGGCAAAGGTTCACCACCGTCCGGTCGGTATATTTACCATCGCGGACGCAGTGGCCCTGATGGCGGGCGAATCGGGCCCACGGTCGTAGTGCTCCACCAAGTCTATTTTGAGTGTTTGTAGTGGCGACTTTTTGGTCGCTTGTTCGCTGACAGAAGCGACTGAAGTCGCCACTACAAACCCGGTTCGGAAGGGAAGGAGCATTGTAGATGTCATTGAAACGTTTTGACCAGGATAGAGACCAAGTTGTTCTCCACACCGACGGGACAATCTGCGCAACGATACGGGACCTGATCGGGAGCGATGCCTTTGAAAGCGTGGTCGCCCGCTACCTCCATACCATGCAGGAGCAACATGCCCCCCTGCTCCGCGCCTTGTTTCCGGACGCGCAGAACGGCGAAGATTCCTCCCGCCTGATCGCCCTCCTCCGCGTGCTTGCCGAGACGCCCCTCGACCAGGTGGTGAGAATCCTTCCCTGTGCGGAAGGCACGCTCGCGCGACGCAAGGAGCTCCATCAGTTCGTTGAGGGTCTCTATGATTTCTGGCGCACGTTCGACCGTTTTATCGTTTGTCACTCGGTTCATGGACCTGACAGCCACGATCAGCGCCCCTATCGAACGTTCAACGCAACGGTGGAGCGACTGACCCATCTGGTTCGCGCCGTTTATCGCGACCTTTGCGAAAACATCACCGGCGATCATCCGCGGGTTTACCGGCAGGTGCGCGCGGGCTGCAATGTGGGCATCATCGCGGTGGCCAGAGAATGGGAGTCCCCGGCCCAATACCGGGAAACGCTCAGAGACATCCCCTTTATCCGTCAGGTATTGATCTGCCCGCCGCTCATCCTCGATCCCCCCATGAACCGGCGAACGGGGCAATTCGAGAAAGTGAGCGACAATCCGGTGGCCGGACTGACGCTGGACAAATCCAAGTGGCTATGCTATCCGGCGATCGTGGGTCCGCTGGTTATTTTTGTGTACTTTAACCAATGCTTTATGGGCCTCGGATCCGCGCTCGCAAATCTTTTTGAACTGGCCACCGACGAGCAGATCGCAGCCGGTCCGGACGCCATCTACCTGTATGGAGTTCCTCCGGAATCTCTCTCGAAATTCGGAGACCTTCCCACCGTCTTTTACGACGACGAACCGAACCATCTTCTCGTGGCCGCAGTGCCGGGAGAAGACCGCTTTGGATACTTCGGGTACCTCAAGAAAATGATCCTCACCCTCCACAACATCGCCATGATGAAACGCGGACGGATGCCCTATCACGGAGCGATGACCCGGATCACGCTCAAGAGCGGCGCGACCGCCAACGTGCTGCTTATCGGAGATACGGCCACGGGCAAATCGGAATCCCTGGAAGCCTTCCGAATGCTCGGAAAGGAACTCATCCGGGAGCTGAGGATCATCGCCGACGACATGGGATCGCTCGAAATTGCGCCGGATCAAAGGATTTTGGGATACGGCACAGAGATCGGCGCATTCATACGGCTGGATGATCTTCAGCAGGGATATGCGTTCGGTCAAATAGATCGGGCGATCATCATGAGTCCTCAGAAGGTCAACGCAAGAGTGGTGTTGCCCGTCACCACCCTCGACGAAGTGCTTCATGGCTATCCTGTACAGATCCTGCTCTACGCCAACAACTACGAGGAAGTGGATTCCGAGCACCCGATCATCGAGCGACTTGAAACCGCGGATCGCGCGCTCCAGGTCTTCCGGGAGGGCGCAGCCATGGCCAAAGGCACGACCACATCCACGGGATTGGTGCACAGCTACTTCGCCAACCTCTTCGGACCACCCCAATACCGGGAACTCCACGAAAAACTGGCCACACAAATGTTCGAGGCCGCCTTCAAGACAGGGGTTTTCATCGCACAGCTGCGCACCAGGCTCGGCATTGCCGGCTACGAAGCCAAGGGTCCGGAGGAAGCGGCCCAGGCGCTCTTCGCCCTGATCTCGGCTCGAGACGCCTCCTGAGGATCGTTCGACGGGGACCGCATGCGCCCCAGAAGGGGCCAAAAGAGCAACAGACGATTCTTGCGCGAAGAGGAGCATGGAACAGACTGCACGGCAGAGCGTTCGGCAGATTGCCGGGAGCGCCCCGCCGCCTGGGAAGCGAAGCCTCAAGATTCGAAATATCCTGAGGAAACACCCGGGCCCGATCGCGCGCATACGCCTCACAAATGCCGGCAATACCCTCAGAGGCCTCCTGATCGGTTGGGGGAAGATTCCCGAAACCTGCGAGAGGGAAAATCTGCAGATCCTTTCGCGGGGGAAGACCGCCCCCAGCTTGTTACTAGGGCGGCTTTTTTTGCGTCCCTTCTCCCTCCCAAAAAACGCTTGCATTCGTGGAGCGATTTGCCTATCTTTTGCCTCACACCTACCCCCAAATGCTCTCGAAACCCCACATGGCAGATCACTCACCCCAAGGAAACCCCATGCCAAAAAGAACGGACATCCACAAGGTCATGATCATCGGCTCCGGACCCATCGTCATCGGACAGGCGTGTGAGTTCGACTACTCCGGCACCCAGGCCTGCAAAGCCCTGCGCAAGCTCGGGTATCAGATCGTGCTCGTAAACTCCAATCCGGCCACCATCATGACCGATCCGGGCATGGCGGACGCCACGTATATTGAGCCGCTGGACCTCGAGACGATGGAGAAGATTATCGTCAAGGAGCGCCCCGATGCCCTGCTGCCCAATCTCGGCGGCCAGACCGGACTGAATCTCTCCTCCGAACTCGCGCACAAAGGCATCCTGGCAAAATATGGCGTCCAGATTATCGGTGTGGACATCGAAGCCATCCAGCGCGGCGAGGACCGCCTGGCCTTCAAGGAAACCATGTCCGGGCTGGGCATTGACATGCCCCAAAGCGAACTGGCCTATACCGTAGAAGAAGCGGAGCAAGCGGCAAACAAGCTGGGATATCCGGTGGTCGTCCGACCCGCTTACACGATGGGCGGAACCGGCGGCGGTCTGGTATACAACATCGAGGAACTGAGAACCGTGGCCGCCCGGGGGCTTGCCGTCAGTCTCATCGGACAGGTGCTGATCGAAGAATCCGTGCTCGGCTGGGAGGAGCTCGAACTCGAAGTCGTCCGCGATGCGAAAAACCAACTGATCACCGTCTGTTTCATCGAAAATGTGGACGCCATGGGCGTGCACACGGGCGACTCCTTCTGCACGGCTCCGATGCTGACCATCGCCCCCGAACTTCAGGCCCGTCTGCAGAAACATGCTTACGACATCGTGGAGGCCATCCAGGTCATCGGCGGAACCAATGTCCAGTTTGCCCACGATCCCGAGACCGGCCGGGTGGTCGTCATCGAGATCAACCCCCGGACGTCGCGCTCGTCGGCGTTGGCATCCAAGGCCACCGGCTTCCCCATAGCGCTCATCTCCTCTATGCTCGCCGCCGGCCTCACCCTCGACGAGATCCCCTATTGGAGATCGGGGACGCTGGAGAAATACACCCCCTACGGAGACTACGTGGTCACCAAGTTTTCGCGCTGGGCTTTCGAGAAATTCAAGGGCGCCGAGGACAAACTCGGAACGCAGATGCGAGCCGTCGGAGAGGTCATGAGCATTGGGAAGACCTACAAGGAAGCACTCCAGAAGGCCATTCGCTCCCTCGAACGCGGTCGCTATGGCCTCGGATTTGCCAAGAATTTCCACCAAAAATCCCTGACCGAACTGATGGGAATGCTGACCCATCCCTCCAGCGAACGTCAGTTTATCATGTACGAAGCCCTCCGCAAGGGCGCCACCGTCCAGGAACTCCACGAGAAGACCTACATCAAAACCTGGTTCATCGAACAGATGCGGGAGCTGGTCGCACTCGAAGAGGAAATCCTGACCTTTTCCGGCAAGGCGCTTCCCGATGAGCTTTTGATACGGGCCAAGAAAGATGGGTTTGCCGACCGATATCTGGCAAAACTGCTGGACAGCTCGGAGGAAAGGATCCGCACCCAACGGTCCGCACTGGGTCTGACCCATGCGTGGGAGCCCGTGCCCGTAAGCGGCGTCGAGGATGCGGCCTATTACTATTCCACCTACAACGCGCCGGATCGGACCACCGTCTCATCCAATCGAAAGATCATGATCCTGGGCGGGGGACCCAACCGCATCGGACAGGGCATCGAGTTTGACTACACATGCGTGCACGCAGCCTTTGCGCTCCGCGACGAGGGGTACGAGTCCATTATGGTCAACTGCAACCCGGAGACCGTATCCACGGACTACGACACCTCGGACAAGCTTTACTTCGAGCCGCTTACCGTCGAGGATGTGCTGGCCATCTATGCAAAGGAAAAACCGGACGGGGTGATCGTGCAGTTCGGCGGACAAACACCCCTCAATATCGCGGCGGAGCTTGAGGCGGCCGGGGTCACCATCATTGGCACCTCGCCGGAAAGCATCGACCTGGCCGAGGACCGGGACCGTTTCCGGCAGATGATGACGAAACTGGAAATCCCCATGCCGGAATCCGGGATGGCCACCACCTTCGAGCAGGCCCAGGGAATCGCCGGGAGGATCGGCTATCCCCTGATGGTGCGCCCCTCCTATGTGTTGGGCGGACGCGGGATGGAAGTGGTGTATGACGCGGACATGCTCCGGGAATATATGGATGCGGCCGTGGATGTCACGCCCGAACGCCCGATCCTGATCGATAAGTTTCTGGTCAACGCCATCGAAGCCGAAGCAGACGCCCTGTCGGACGGGCATGATGCCTTCGTGCCCGCGGTCATGGAGCACGTCGAACTGGCCGGCGTGCATTCGGGCGACTCCGCCTGCGTGATCCCGCCCATCAGCATTGCCCAGAAGCACCTGAACACGATCTACGAGTATACGAAAAAGATCGCAGTCGCGCTCGACGTGGTGGGGCTGATGAACATCCAATATGCCATCGCAGACGACCAGGTCTATGTGCTCGAAGCCAATCCGCGCGCGTCGCGCACCGTGCCTCTGGTGTCCAAGATCTGCAACATCCAGATGGCGCGCATCGCCACCCAGCTGATGCTGGGAAAAGCCCTGCCGGAGATGAAGCTTGAGCCGAAGCACATCCCCCACTACGGGGTGAAGGAAGCTGTGTTTCCGTTTAACATGTTCCCGGAGGTGGACCCCCTTCTCGGGCCCGAAATGCGCTCCACCGGCGAGGTGCTTGGCATGGCCGATACCTTCGGCCTGGCGTTCTACAAGGCCCAGCAAGCCGCCCATAGCCTGCTGCCGCTTACAGGGCGGGTTCTGATCACTGTGGCCAAGAAGGACCGGGACGCCGCGTTGACGTGCGCCCGAAAATTCCGGGAGCTCGGATTCGAACTGGTGGCCACAGAGGGGACGCATGAGTTCCTCAGCGAGCACGGGATCTCGTCCGAGAGCATCCTGAAGCTGCACGAAGGACGACCCAACATCGTGGATGCGATCAAAAACGGCGCCATCCACCTCGTCATCAACACGCCGATCGGAAAATCGGGGGCGCACGACGACTCGTATATCCGACGCACGGCCATCAAATACCGGGTTCCATATATCACCACTACGGCCGCTGCCACCGCTGCAGCCACCGGGATCGCAGCCGCCCGGCAGGTCACATTCCCGGTGTGTTCGCTTCAGGACTACCACGCCCGCATTGAAAACCTGTGACCGTTTTCGTTAGGTGTCAAGAGCCGCCCCATTGGATGGAAACAGGGGGCGGCTTTTTTTGTGCGATTCCGCCGGCCTTGATGGGCCTCATCCTCAGAGGACGCGGGGAAGATCCGGTCCGGCAAACAATGCATTCGATGGGCACGGCAGGACAATTTCTTTTATTGCCAACTCCTTTTCCCAAATAGGTCTTGCTTTCATAAATGGATTTGGCTATCTTTTGGCTGTCTGAACCGTTCCGCTGGCCTGACCCGGACCTTGCAGAAAGGACCTCCATGCACCCGAGCCGCACTATCCCCACCCCACACCCCACTCACCGCTCCCTTGAGGTCACGCTTGAAGTCACGCGCTTCCTGCTGGCCGTTTTCACCTGCATGACACTCCCGGTTCAATCCCACGCCGCCGAACCCGACCCCTTGGCCCTCATCCTGAAACAGGGGTATGCACCTGGCCAATTGATCATCAAACTGGACGAAAGCCGCATGGGAAAGGCTGCTCTCCAGACTGCCGGACTCGAACGCCTGCACGAAAGATTCGGCGTGACCGACCGGCACGAGCTCTTCCCAGAAAATAACGCCCTCGCCAAGGTGGGCAAGATGCCATCCGAGCATCCCCTCCGGGGCATCTATCAACTCCGGTTCGATCCGGATGTGGATGTGGAGCAGGCCGCCGCCGCCTACCAGGCCGATCCTTCCGTCCTTTATGCCCAGCCCAATTACCTCATGAGGGATTTTGGAACGAAATCTCATCGC
>JAZDJA010000389.1:0-7105 GCA_043804415.1 Candidatus Latescibacterota bacterium
GCGAACAATAGAAAGATCGGACTCATCAGAAGAAAGGCTTGTGGATTCCACGACCTCAAATACTTCATCCTCAAGATCTTTCAGGCCGATAACCCACTCCCCATACCTGTACCACAACCGTAGAAAATGGGAGAAGGTCCAGAAAAGATCTTGATCAATGGGGGTTGTGGAGGCGTGGGCACCTTTGCGATTCAGATGGCAAGATCATTCGGTGCGGAGATAACCGCGGTGGACAGCACGGAAAAGCTGGACATGATGCGTGCGCTGGGTGCAGCCCATGTGATTGATTACACCAAGGAGGATTTTACCAGGCGGGGCAACTGCTACGATCTGATTGTCGATGTCAAATCAAATCGTTCTATTCTCGACTACAAACGGGCATTGAGGCCGAATGGGGTTTACGCCACCGTCGGAGGGAACACAGCTTCCATATTACAGCTTGCGCTGCTTGACCCGCTGATTGGAAAGAAGGAGAATAAGTCCCTGACTTTGGTGATGCATAGACCCAACAAGGATCTGGAAGCGCTCTGCGATCTTTTTGAATCCGGCAATGTAAAACCCGTAATAGACAGGTGTTTCCCGTTGGGTGAAACCGAGGAGGCATTCCGCCATTTTGGGGAAGGGCATTTCAAGGGGAAAGTAGTCATCACGGTGGCGCAAGAGAACCATCCCTGACTTATTTCCAGACTGGACCACCCACATCGATGCGCCAGTGGCAAGTGAGCATGCAGATCCCCACGGCTATGGGATCATCTGGAATGATGACATCGATCCCGCAGAGTCCGAAGTCTGGCTCAACAGACGGACCGCCGAACCAGAAGATCGAGGCGAAATCTCGTAGACCGCGGACAGCCCCCAAGTTGCGCTTCATCCAGAACGCGAGCCTCCCTCCCCCATCATGTCGATTCGTCCGGTTAGGGAAGGCTAGAAACGCCGCCCGGAGTATCTGCCGCAATATGGCATTTTGAAGCCTCTTTCACCCCAAGGGGGTACTTTGCCTCGCACAAACCCGCTCCAGCGAACCTGCATTCGGAAGACTTGGAATAGTACACAAGAAGAGCCGCCTCATGAAAAGGCGGCTCTTCTCTTTCGTACATCGACGGCGAAAGTGCGTCTGGATCGCAGACGAACCATTTCCAGGCCGGCTCCAATCCCCGTATCCCCTGCGTCCGATGGCCACTCGGGAGAACGATTTCATTGGGGCTGTCCTAAGGAACCGAGGAAATATGCAACCGCCTAACTCCCGGCGGATTCTCGGTCACCCGACCCGTCCGGGTTCGCACCCCTCCTCTGCCCACCCCAACCGCGAATGCTCTTATCATCCCTCTTGCGATGGGCTACCGTGCTCATACAAACAGGTTTCGGTAGCATCCCAGTGCGCGCTCACCGCCCCCTTCAACGAGCTCCAACTGGCCATCCCCATCCAGGTCCAAGAGATAGCCCCAACGGTAATGGGGCACACGGATGCCGGTATCCTCAAGAGCGATCTTGCCAGGAAGCAGTCTGTAAACCATGCCTTCCTCAATCCTGCCCGGATGGACAATGATCTCCCTGCAACCGTCCCCATCGATATCCAAGGCCTGCACTTTGACGTTGTTGTTCATGTCGAAACGCACGGGTGCGCCATCGGCAACCATCTGTTGAGGCGGGGCTAGACGCGGCAGGCCCTGATCATCAAGTCCCTCATGCAACAGATAGCACATGCCGCCACCGTGATGGGGATCCTGCGCGATCCCCATCTGGTAGGATGCGCCGCAAACGATGAGATCGTCCCGTCCATTTCCGGTCAGATCCATCGCTGCCGGACAAACCCGGTTATGGATCTTGATGACCTGACCCGCTGTGTCGCGCAACGGACCGACCGAACGGAATCGATAGAAACCATCGGCGCCGAGGTCTTCCTCCTCAAGCAACAGCGTAAGCAACCCTTCATCATTGCCCACGATCAAGTGCTGACGTCCGCTTTCGGAAAAATCCCACCGGACCGCCTGATGACAAGTCATCACGGTGTTGGGATCGGTGTGACCGGGTATGGAGATTGGGCCGTTCTGGTCGAGGATGACAACTTCCGGCCAGGAGAGTCTGATTCTATCCGGCGACTCCCCGTCCGAGACAATCCGGCGCACGGAGATCGGATCGGTGTGGTGGCCGTCCACCAGCAGACGCGCACCGGTCTTCCGGTCAGTCAAGATCTCTGAGCAAATCTCTCCGAATGTGGCACAATCCGAAGCCTCGATCCATCCCCTAAAACGAAACGCGGGCACCTCGGAGTGGGATTCGATCCGCTCCAGCAGCCCGATATAGGGCGGTGCGCTGACGAGCAGATCCATGGCCCCGTCCCGATTCCAGTCCACGGCAGAAAACGAGTGGTGCCAACGAAAGGCTGAGACGTCCAGTCCGTCGATGTGAAGAGGACCCAGATCTCTGAAGACCGGCACACCCTCGGAATCCTCGCCCTGATGCTTGAGATAATGGGAGGAACCAGTCAGGTGTCCGGCCAGCACCAGCAGATCGCGGGACCCGGTTGCAGGATCGCAGAAGACATAGGGTCGCGCCCACGCGCCGGGAAAGTCCTCCCCATGTTCGTGTCCAACACCCAGCAGAAACGGCTTCCCATCCGGACCCGTTATTTTCCGGCAGGGCCGGAGGAATCGGGAACCGTATTGTTCGATGAAGCCATGTTTGTCGAGCCGTAATGGCTCTTCCTTCTCGTATTCTTCGCCGTCGTAATAGGGGCGCCCCCCTCCCGCGCTCCGATCCGGCAGCCACCACAGATTACCCGCCCAGTCCCCGATGATCAAATCCACCGCATGCGGCGATGAAACGGGAAACGGCGCCACGCAGGTATAGTTGTAGAACCGGGTATCTATGTATCCGCCCAGCGCATCCAATCGGTTGTGCGGGTTATCGTAGGGGATGGAGATTACGAGCCCGTCGTCTTTTCCCCGCAGGGGGCCGCTGTCCGCAAAAGAGGGGAAGGGCGTCCCGCCCGTTCGATCTGCGAAGAAAAGGATCGTGTTGCGTCCGGAGACAATCAGTTCCTCCTTGGCGTCCCGGTTCCAGTCCACGGGGAAACCGTGCGCGGCATGGGCAAACGGATCGCACACCTTGACCCGCGGGCGATTGAGTTCCTCAGCATCCAGATTTGCGGACGGATAGAGGTAGATGCCCTCCCAGGCCTGGCTCACCAACAGATCCATCGCGTCGGGCGCGGACCAGGAGACCACCTGCTGGTGCATCACACCGCCAAAGGAAATCGGACCGTGCGTGTTGCGCAGCGGAATGGGATCTCCGCATTTGAGTTGCGTAGGCATTGTGATTTCCTCCCAGATTCGCGGCCCGGACGCCGCTCTTAGAAACTCATCGCCAGGATTTCTCCTCCCGTGGTGGTCGGTCTCGATCTTTTGTCAGAGGCACTCCCCGATCAGTCCCTGCAAAAACCCACCTACCCGCCCAACAGTTTCTTGACCTGTTCGCTGGCGCGCGCGAGCAAGTCTTGTCCCCCCGCCTGCCATCCCTCAAAGCGGTCCCGCTCAAATACCGACGGGTACCAGACATTCGATTTGAAGTGTTTCAGCGTGTGCGCCTCCTCCACGAAATGGCCTCCCGGACCCACTTGATGGATCAGGTCCAACGCCAGGGCCTCCTCATCGATCTGGAATCCCGCCATTATGCGCTTGACCATGCCGATAATCTCATTGCAGACCACGAGGGCCTCGAGCGATCCCGTCATGCCGGATTCCATGTATCCCACGTCGTGGATCAGATTGGTGCCGGCAAGCGCACTGGTCAGGAGCGAATACCCCCACTCCGCGCCCGCCTGAGCATCGATTTGTTTGGCATCCGTGGCGCCGGCCGTGCCGAAGATGGGAAGATCGTAGCGCAGCGAAAGCTGGGAGAACACCGCGTCTGCCAGTCGCCATTCCGGGGACCCATAGGCAAACACCGTGGTTCGCATGTCCAGCGGGCTGATGCAGGACCCGTATATAAAGGGCGCACCGGGCGCTCTGAGCTGGTGCATCACGAGTCCGGCCAGACATTCGGCGTTGGCCAGGGCCCATGGCCCCTGCGGGGGTCACCGGGCCCGTCACTCCCATCATGATCGTGGGCACATAGATGATCGGGATGGCGTGATCGGCACAGAACATAAGCCGGTCGAGCGCCATGGAGTCGTGCTGAAGGGGAGAGACAAACTGACCGTAGAGGATATAGTTGGGATGCTCCGCAAACCGGGATCGGCCGCCACAGGACTGACAGGCCATTTCGTGGAGCTGTTCGAGCATTTCTTTGCCCGAGTATTCGGTCATGATAACCGGCTTGACGGTATTTTCCAGCATCGCGCGAAACTGCGCCCTCTCGCACTCCTCGGAGGGCACATCTCCGGGGAGCGCATGGGACATCACAAAGTCGATGTGCGTAAGCTCTTCACACAGCACGGTCGCGCGCGTCACATCCTCCAGCACGCTTTCCCGGCGCACCTGGCCCTTGGAGTCCACGGTGTATTCCAGGTCACTGCCTGTGCCAAAATAGCTGTTGGTGCCCTCCAGAATCATGGCGGCCCGGTCTTTCCGGTCGTACACGGTGATCCGGGATGGCGCGGAGTCCAGCGCCTGCTCAACGAGTGGGGCTGGAATCGTGACGCGAAGGTCCTCGTGAACTTGGGCCCCGGCTGCTGCCAGCATCTCCCGCACATGGACGGAATGGACGTTCAGACCGGTACGGGCCAGAATCTTCAGAGACGCCTCATGCAGCGCGTCCAACGTTTTTTCGCCGACCGGAGCCATGGCGGGTCTGATCATGCTTTCCTCCTTGGTGGGTATGGGGGATGCCACAAGACGTGCATAGCCCCCCCCTTTTCAGAACAATCCGCGTTCCACTCTTGCAGTGATCACGGGTTGTATTTTCGGTGTCAGATCGTTCTTGATCACGAAAAACCTGAAACTGGAACGCCGCATCCAGAACCCTTGAGTGATCCAGATCCTTTTCGATCAGCCCCAAAGTCGAAGGAATTGGGCATAGGTTAAGATGCGGAATCGTGGGTCAGACATTCCTGTCTGACCCGTTTTTCCAGGAGGATCAGGAACAGACAGGAATGCCCCTTCCACCAAGCGCCTGTATAAGAGGTACTCAAGAGAGATTGCCTCGGATTGCGAGGGCAAGAGCCGCCAATGTCCCCCTGGGGAAGAGTTTTCAATCTTCCATGCGGGAAGAGGTTCCAGTGTTCCCTAGGAGAGAAATCCTCAATCTCCCCTGAAGAAACCACCCATCTCGGATCCTCTCCTCCCTGTGCGCATGATGGGAGTGCATATCATAGTGAGGACTCTGATGTTACGGATGCATCGTCCGTGGCGTATTGAAAAAGGGTCAATCCCAGGGTCGCGGCGTTTACATCGGCCATGGTGAACTCTGTCTTCCTGAAACGGTATCCGGGCACGTCCACCTCGCACTCACAGATCGCCCCGTTGTCGAGAATCGCCGTACTGAGCCGACTGGCCAGCGCATACCGGGCGGGCAGCAGACCGATGTCCTCCTGGCGGTGCCTGAGCAGCGACAATCCCATATTGGCCTGGTTGTAGTCATCCATATCGCCCTTGCTCATCAGCGGAACGCCACACATCTCCCAATCCGATGCCATCATCTCCGCCAGGTTGCAGCATTCCATATGCGCCACATCAATACATGCCTGGATCATATAGAACTGCGGAAAATCCGGATAGAAGGCACACAGATAGACCGACAGCTTGGCAGCGTCTGCCGCCAGCTGATCGTCCTCCCGACTATCCTTCGGACACGCAACCCGAGAGAGCATGCGCCCCTGAGAAAAAGCGACAAACCAGGAGGAACTGTTCCCGCTGGCCTCGCTGCCTGCGAGCATCTTGAAATCGTCCTCCGGAAGCGACCGGGCGTAATCGATCTGATCTGCGATGATCTTCTTGATCCGGCCCGGCGTCATCCCAAGAAAACGGACCCCCTCCGCTTCGAGCGCCTCCACATACTCAACCAGACCCAATGACATGGGAGTCTGGAAGACCTTGTCACTGCAAGGCTCAAAGGTACCGAAACGGTAGCGTTCGTATAGACCGCCGTCCGGTCGTTGCATGTGGGTGAGGGTCCTGGCATATCCGGCGGCCCAGTTCAGACACTGCATGGCCCGGTCCTTCTGGCCATGGTGCAAGAACGTCTGGTAAGCCATGGTGTAGGCAGAAACGGCCTCGAACTGATTGTAGGGCCGGGGCCACTCTTCGCTGCCGGGCACGAGCGTTCCGTCCGGTTGCAGATCCGGGGGCGGCATGACGCTGCCGTCCTCAAACACATGACACATGCCGTAATGGGCAGCCAGTTTCGTATAGAGCGCATCGCCAAACCGGGGATCGTCATAGAGCTCGTAGAGGGCCGAGAGCAACCAACAGAGCCTTATCGCATAGCTTCCGCAGGTTCCCTCGCGAACACCCCACCAATCCCATAGCGGCTCCAGGGTGTCCACGAAATAGACGTATGGGAACAATCCCGCAAGGGGGCCCTCTTTGTATTGCAGCGTAAGATAGGTCTCCCCCACCTTCTTCATCTTCTCGCGGGGATCGCCGTGGGCAAAGATTCTCCGGTCACTGTGTCCTTGGGGAGTTTGGGCCCTGAGCGTGTGCTCCCCGTCGGGCAAATTCACGCACCCCTCCCAAAGACACTTCCGGACCTGCTCGAACCGGATCGGGGCCTCCTCTCCGTCGATCTGCATGGAAGGGCTATCCGCTGCAAACACGGCTATGCGTTGTTCGGTATCCGCATCGATATGGGGGTTGGCCTCCAGGGTAACGGCATTGGGCGCGATATGGATTCGTGCGCTCAGGTGCTTGCCGCCGGTTATTTCGATGGGCAGACGATAGGCGCCCCGAAGGGTTTCCTCACTGCGCGCGTGCATGTCAATTCGAGCACCCGGGGAATCCATCCGAATGCTCGGCATCCGCCCATAGTCGTCGGTAAGGATGAGGTTTCCCCCGGCAGTGCGGCTGGTGTTGTTCGAGTATATGATGGGCTCGGGCGGAGCGCCCCCTCCACAGGAGGCATGCGTAAACATCGGGTGCCAGAAAGTCACCAGCCGCGAATGATCCAC
>JAZDJA010000390.1:0-10573 GCA_043804415.1 Candidatus Latescibacterota bacterium
TAAGTCATATCTTCCAGGTTTCCGATGGGCGTGGCGATTACAAATAAGGTGGGCATATAAGGGACTCCGTGGGAAACCTGGACGGTGATCTCTCAAAACAGAAAGGTCACGCCTTGGGCAGCGCTTCGACTTCACGAATCAGCTCGGTCAAATTGGGCTGCACGAAGCTCATGTGGGGTGCAGGAATGCGGTGATGCTTTATATCTGGGGGAATATGCTTATGGTGAGGATGGGTACTGGCAAGGCACGGATCGATTTGCTTGATCCGTGAAAATCCGTGGGATCCGAGTCCCATTCTCTTTGGGCTTGTCTTGTTGGTTTCCAGTCCTGTGCTCGGAGGCAGGATCCGCCCTGGGCAAGTTCTATTCCAGCAAATACTGCTCAAGAAACAACGCCACCGCATTGGTGTAATAATCGCGGTTCTGCTTCTTCCTGAATCCATGTCCCTCGTCTTTGGCCAGCACATACCACACTTGTCCGCCGTTTCCCCGGACCGCCGAGACCATCTGCTCCGACTCCCCCACCGGCACTCTGGGATCGTTGAGGCCCTGGGCGACAAAGAGTGGTTTGGTGATCCTGTGCGCGCTCGTCGTGGGGGAAATGCCCATCAGAAAGGCACGCATAGCAGGATCGCTCTCGTCCCCGTATTCCACCCTCCGCAGGTCCCGCCTGTAGTCCTGCGTGTTCTCCAAAAAGGTCACGAAATTGGAGATGCCCACGTTGGAGATCCCGCATTTCAGGCGGTCGTTGTAATGCGTCATCGCTGCCAATGCCATATACCCGCCGTAAGAGCCGCCTTGGACCGCAATCCGGGTGTGATCCAGCTCCGGCTGTTTTTCGATCCAATCCAGGAGTTTCCCGATGTCTTTGACCGAATCTTCGCGCTGATATCCATTGTCCAGAGCAAGCCCCTTCTTTCCGTACCCGGAGGAACCCCGCACATTCGGGGCCACCACCGCGATTCCCAGTTCGTTCAGGTCATACTGCACACTGTAGGAGAAATAGAGCACGTATTGCGACTCCGGCCCGCCGTGGATGCTGATGAGCACGGGATAGGGCGCCTTTCCCTGGGTGGGCCTGTAGTAGAACGCGGGAATCATGCGCGATTTGCCGTCCACCTGGTCGAAGGTCTCGTAATGGATCAGCTCGGGCACGACAAAGCCCTCCGTGTCCAGCCCGCCCACTTCGCTATACGTCCAGCGCACGAGCGCATTGTCGTCTATGTGGAGCACATAGACATCGCCCGGCGTCTGGGGCGTGTTGATGACCATCGCCAGACGCGTCCCGTCGGGATGAAAGTGCAATCCATAGATCTGCCCCACGGGAATCCCGGGGACCTGCTCGCAGGTCTTGGTCCTCGTATCCATCAGATAGAGCTTGCTGATGCCGTCCTCGTTGACCGTGAAGGCCAACCGGTCTCCCTGGCGCGACAGCTCGATGGCTTCCACGTCCCACGGGATCTCCTCCGTCAGATCGGTGCAGTTCTTCTCGGCAAGATCGTAGTAACGCAGTCGCAGAAATTCGCTCCCGTCATCTGATGTGAGGAAGATTCCTTTCCCGTCCCTGGACCAGACGGCGGACCCGTATTGCGTCTTTCCCTCCGTGGGGTTGATCTCGGAAAGCTCGCCGGATGCGATGTCAAGCGCGTAGCAATAGGACTCGTTGATGGAGACATATTTCATCACCAGCAAACGCGTGTCCCCCGGGGACCAATCCTCCGCAAACCAAGTGCCGCCCTCCTGAAGGATCGGTTGGGCTGCATGCTCCGGATCCAGATCACCCAGGTACAGATCCCAGTCGCGCCCGTTGCGTTTGGTGCTGTGATAGGCGAACCGATCTCCCCGGTTTGACCAGCGCATCCCGCCGTTTCGGGACGATCCATCCGTCAGCCGCGTATAATCCCCGTTGTCGAGGTCAAAATAGAAGATCTGATAGAATTCGCCGCCGCCCGTATCCTGCGTATATAGGAATCCGTGGGAGGAGGAATCCGGACACATGGCTGCCCCGCCAACCGGCTCAGGGAAGAACGTGATCTGCCGCCGCGTGCCACCGGGGCCTTGTACGTAATGAAGCTGGCTGGTTTCGGCGAAACGGGTGGAGATCAGCATCCCTTTCCCGGTGGGATCCCAGTCGTAGAGATAGGCCGAACGGGCGCTTTGGTATTGCACCATGCGATCCACGATCCGCTGGGGGATCTCGGGTACGCCTTCGATGACGAGATTCCCCAGTTCCCTCCGATCCGTCTGCGCAAATGCGAGAGGAATCGAAAAGAGGATGATGAAGACCGCGGCTGTCCAGGCAGTTCTGTTTTTCACATTGGGTTCCTGCATGATGGAAGGGAAACTACTTCACGATGGAGAGCATCTCCTTAAATTGCGGTCCTTCCACGGTCTGCAGCATTTCAAAAAGCGCCATCTCCGTGCTCGTCACCATCCCGCCCGCGTCTCTGATCCGGCCCAGACCGATCTCTCTGTTCTCCGGAGTCCTTGAGGAAACCGCATCCGAGACGACCTGAACCTCTAGGCCCTGTTCCAGCAGCTCCATGGCTGTCTGATACACACAGACATGCGCTTCGATCCCGGCTATCAAAACCTGTCTTCGATCCAACGCCCGAAAGGCCTGCAAAAAAAGTTCGCAACCGCAGCAGCTGAAGCTGAATTTGGGGATGGGCGTAAGGTCCGGCAGCAGGTCGGCCACTTCGGGGATCGTCGGTCCCAACCCGTCTGGATTCTGCTCCACCCAGAGGATCGGAACGCCCAATACGCGCACTCCTTGGATGAGTTTACTGAGATGCTCAAAGAGCCGTTCCTTCTCGTACATCGCGTGCGCCAATCTTCCCTGCACATCCGCGATAATCAACACCGAATCTTCTGACTTGAGCATTTTTACTGGGTTCCCTTTTTGCCGAACGGGTGCGAACTATCTGTCACAAAAATACCCGGGTCGGGATCGGAATCCCCGCCCCATGTCGGAGACAAAAGGCCACGGAGACCTCGAACCCCCGCGTAACGCTTGCTGAGTGCGACGAATTCTTCGACTATCCGGACAGTAAACTGTAACTCGAAGGCAATCCGGCGCAAACCAGGAGAAGGGCCTATGGCGATCGATAGGAGAATATAGGGCAAGAGTTCCCCGATGTCAAGACTTTTCCCATGAAAAGATCGGGACAGATCGGTGGCTGGAGAAGCAACTTCGGGCTGTTTTTTTTCACGGTCCGCAAAAAAATGCTTGCCTTTTTTTGGAACTCTGATTATCTTAACTTAAGTTTCAAACGCGAACGAAATAAGAGGACTTTTGCACTGACAATCTCGAATCTTACACTCAGTCGGAAATGCGGAGATCGGACGATGAGAGCACATCCCCTGGCCCTGCTTGTTGGATGTTTTTGGTACTGGCGCAAGAACATAGGGGGAGACGTATGTCTATCGGCCGGACTTGTGCGATAATCCAAATAAGTCGGAGCGGTGCCGAAAGCCACGGACATACGATGTTCGTGGCTTCTTTTTTGTGATTGTCCCACACGATCTGAGGCGTGATTACAGATCTGGTTCCCGATTGTGCTTTCTGCCTCCTCCCATGCTTGCCTTTCTGCGCTGCGGTCTTACCGACAGACTGGATCTTCCGTAGTTCCTATTCCCGAAGGGGGAAGACGATGATTCGTCCCACATTTGATCAAATCGAAACACTGGCCACGCAGGGAAATGTGATCCCAGTGGCCAAGGAAATCTTAGCGGACATGGAGACCCCGGTGTCTGCGTATCAGAAGATTCGGAACAGCGGAAGGTATTCGTTCCTGCTCGAGAGCGTGGAGGGAGGAGAAAAGATCGCGCGATATTCCTTTTTGGGCGCGGATCCCTTTCTGGTATTTCGTTCCAAGGGGGACCGGATCTCTCTGCAGGAGGGACGGAATGGGCACTTCCGGACCACCACGGGCGATCCACTGAAGGTGCTCAGGGAACTATTGGGGCAGTATCAGCCCGTTCGGATTCCGGATCTGCCCCGGTTTACAGGCGGCGCAGTGGGGGTTATGGGGTACGACGGCGTCCGGCTGGCGGAGGAACTCCCGGATCAGACCGCGGACGATCTGGATTTGGACGAGATGGTGTGGATGTTTTTCGATACCTTGCTCGCTTTTGACAATGTGCGCCATAAGATGATCCTGATCTCGAACGTGCACACCGACAGACACGAGGGCGGATTGCGCACGCAGTATGAGACGGCATGCCGGAGGATCGAGGAGTTGGAGCGGCTCCTGCTGCGGCCGGTGGATCCGCTGCCTTCCAGAGGAGAGGGTCGGTGCCAGCTGGCGTCCAACACCACCAAGGAAGACTTTATGGCGAGCGTTCGGCGCGCCAAGGAATACATTTCTGCCGGGGACGTTATTCAGGTGGTGCTGTCTCAGCGGTTTGAGATGGAAATCTCCGTGGGATCATTTGACATCTATCGTATGCTGCGGATCGTCAATCCCTCCCCCTATATGTTTCACATGGCGATGGACGACCTTTCTGTGGTAGGCGCTTCGCCGGAGTTGATGGTTCGGATGGAAAAGGGGACGATTGAGGTGCGGCCGATCGCGGGGACGCGCATGCGGGGAGAAACCGAACAGGAGGATCAGAGACTGTCGGAGGAGTTGCTGGCGGATGAGAAAGAGCGGGCGGAGCACATTATGCTCGTCGATCTGGGACGAAACGACGTGGGCCGGGTGAGTATTCCGGGATCGGTGGAGGTCACGGAGTTGATGAAAATTGAGCGCTATTCGCATGTGATGCACATCGTGTCCAATGTGCAGGGCAAGGTGCGCCCAGGCGTGGATGCGATCGATGGCCTCCTGGCATGTTTTCCAGCGGGCACAGTCTCCGGTGCCCCGAAGATTCGGGCCATGGAGATTTTGGATGAACTGGAACCCACACGCCGGGGGATCTATGCGGGAGCTGTGGGCTATTTCGACTTTTCGGGAAATCTGGACTCGTGCATCGCGATCCGGACGATTGTGGTAAAGGACAGCAAAGCGTATGTGCAGGCCGGGGCGGGGATCGTGGCGGATTCGGATCCGGAGCGCGAATTCGAGGAAACCGAGCATAAAGCCAGGGCCATGGTGCGTGCCATCGAGATGGCTGAGAATTCAGGCGATCGTTGATTGGTTGCTGTGCGATTTGTAACCCATTCTCCCTAAACGAGTTCACACTCACCAATAACCACTCACCGAAGAGGTCTTACCTTGATTCTGATGATTGACAATTACGATTCGTTCACGTTTAATCTGGTGCAGTATCTCGGGGAGCTTGGGGCGGAGCTTCAAGTGGTCCGAAACGACCGCATTTCCCTCGACGAGATCGAGGACATGAGCCCGGAGCGGATCGTGGTCTCCCCGGGACCCTGCACGCCCAGGGAGGCTGGCATCTCGGTGGAAGTGATCCGGCGATTTGCCGGTCGGATACCGATCCTGGGCGTGTGTCTGGGGCATCAGTGTATCGGAGAGGCGTTCGGGGGAAAGGTCATCCGGGCCCCCTATCTGATGCACGGAAAAACCTCAGAGGTCTTCCACGATGGCCGAACGATCTACAAGGACATAGAAAATCCATTCGTGGCCACGCGCTATCATTCGTTGATTGTGGAGCGGGAGACGCTGCCCGACTGCTTGGAGATCACCTCCGAGACCAAGGACAGGATCATTATGGGGTTGCGGCACAAGACCCTAGATGTGGAAGGCGTGCAGTTCCATCCGGAGTCCATCTTGACCGAGCAGGGCAAACCGCTGTTGGCCAATTTTCTACAAAATGCGGTCTAGCACCTCGCACGAGAGTCGCAAAAACAGCAGAACGGAAATGCACCGAATGATCCATCGCGACCATGCTCGAACAGAACGTGACGCACGTGACTGAAATGGGTTTCACAGATGCCGCACATGATGTTCTTGACAAACAAGAAGATCCCGCAGAGGCACAAGCCCGATTCCCGGCTTGTGCGGCCTTATTCGGCGAGGATCCTTTGCGAATAACGGAATGCTCCGCGGTCCCAGCGTCTCTGCGGTGCGATCACTCAGGGGAGGGTGCTCATGATTCAGGAGATGATTTCAAACGTGCTTTCCGGAATGAATCTGACGCGCGAAGATTCGGCTGGCGTGATGCAGGAGATTATGGGCGGAGAGGCCACGGATGCGCAAATCGCGGCGTTTCTGGTGGGCTTGCGCTGCAAAGGCGAAACGGTGGAGGAGATTGCGGGCGCCGCACAGGTGATGCGCGAAAAGGCGACGAGGATCCAAACGAAACACAAGGTGGTGGTGGATACCTGCGGAACCGGGGGCGATGGCTCGGGCACCTTTAATATCTCGACCACCGCGGCCTTCGTGGTGGCCGGAGCGGACATCTGCGTGGCCAAACACGGGAATCGGTCGGTATCCTCGCAGTGCGGGTCCGCAGATGTCCTGAAGGCGTTGGGGGTCAATATCGAGATTTCACCCGAGCAGGTGGGACGCTGCCTCGACGAGGTGGGTATCGGCTTTTTGTTTGCGCCGATGCTGCATGGGGCCATGAAATATGCGATCGGGCCGCGGCGGGAGATCGGCGTGCGAACGATCTTCAACGTGCTGGGGCCGCTGACCAATCCCGCCGGAGCATCGCATCAGTTGATCGGGGTGTATAGCCGGGCCCTGACATCGGTGATCGCCGAGGTCCTGCATTCGCTGGGGGCAGAACGGGCGATGGTTGTGCACGGTTCGGACGGTCTGGATGAGATCACGGTGACCGGAGAAAGCTATATGTCCATTCTCGTGGATGGCGAGGTATGGAGTTCGAAACTCTCGCCGGAGGAGGTCGGCATCAGTTTGGCCGATCCCAAGACCCTTCTGGGCGGAACGGCCCAGGAGAACGCCGAGATCACCCTAAGCATCCTGAGCGGCAAGGAACAGGGCCCCAAGCGGGACGTGGTGCTGCTCAATGCGGCCGCGGCCCTCTCGGTCGGTGCCCGGGTCCCCAACTTCGAGCAGGGCGTCGAAATGGCCCGGGAGGTGTTGGATTCGGGAGCAGCCCTCGGGAAACTGGAGATGCTGAAGGAAGCAAGTAACGCGTAATCTTCGGTCCGGACGGATCCAAGCCACATCTGAGACCCCAAGAGTGGGGGTGGCTGATGCAGCCGAACCCGAAGGGGTCTGTGGCAAGCACGGGTCTTTCGCGTCGACCACCCACCCATCACCGATCACCAATCCCTACTCACCAATCACCGGAAGGGCTGTGGGACGGGAGGGCTATGAGCACCATTCTCGATGAGATTGCGGCATACAAACGGGACTACGTGGCCCAGTGCAAACTGCGTGTGCCGTTGGAAAGGATGCGGAGGGACGCGGAAGCACAGGAACCCACGCGGGATTTTTCGGGTGCACTGAGGGCTTCCGGGATGTCCGTGATTGCGGAGATCAAGCGACGATCGCCCTCCAAGGGGGTAATACGGAAGAATGTGAACGCGGTGGAGGTCGCACAGATCTATCAGCGTAACGGGGCACGGGCCATCTCCGTGTTGACAGACGAGCGCTATTTCGGGGGATGTCTGGCGGACGTGGGCGCTGTCCGGGATGCGGTGCACTTGCCTCTCCTGCGCAAAGAATTTGTGGTGGACCCCTATCAGATCTATGAGGCCAGAGCCGCCGGTGCGGATGCGGTGCTGTTGATCGTTTCTCTCTTGACAAAAGGGGCGCTTAGGGATTATATTCACCTTGCGGCCCATCTGGGCCTGTCCGCGCTGGTGGAGGTGCACACCAAACAAGAGTTGGAGCAGGCACTCGGTGCCGATGCGCAGATCATCGGCATCAATAACCGAAATCTCAAGACGTTTGTCACAAATATCGAGACCACTTTCGATCTGGCTGCAGACCTTCCAAAAGATCGCATCCTGGTAAGCGAAAGCGGCATCCAATCCGGAGCGGACCTCGTTCGTCTACAGGCAGTCGGCGTCGACGCAGTGCTGGTTGGCGAGGCGTTGATGAGAAAGGAGGACATCGGTGCAGCCCTGAGCGGGTTGATCGGAAAGGGGGAATCGGGTGAGGGTCAGGCGAAATGTGATCCAGAAGTTGGGTGAAACGCAAAGCGAGAAGCGTTGAGCGGGCTGCATGGCACGCACCCAAATGACGTTCGTTGCATGCTCAGCGCGTTTTGTGGAATTCATTCATCATAGACAGTGAGGAGAGGAAGATGGCCGAGACGAAGATCCTGCTAAGTGAAAAGGACATGCCTACGCAGTGGTATAACGTCATGGCGGATATGCCGTTTGAGTTGCCGCCCGTGCTCCATCCCGGAACGGGACAGCCCATTGGGCCGGCCGATCTGGCGCCCCTGTTTCCGATGGAGCTGATCAAGCAGGAGGTCACCACAGAACGTTGGGTCGACATCCCGGAAGAGGTCCAGGATGTGTATAAACTCTGGAGACCTTCGCCGCTCGTTCGGGCACGGCGATGGGAGAAAGTGCTGGATACCCCGGCGAAGATCTACTATAAGTGGGAGGGGGTAAGTCCTGCGGGAAGCCACAAACCCAATACTGCGGTGGCGCAGGCATACTACAACAAGCAGGAGGGCATAAAACGGATCGCCACGGAGACCGGCGCAGGCCAGTGGGGCAGCGCGCTCTCCTTTGCCTGCAACCTGTTTGGCATCGAGTGCAAGGTGTATATGGTGCGGATCAGCTACGACCAGAAACCTTACCGCCGAATTCTGATGGAAACGTGGGGAGGCCAGTGCGTGCCCAGTCCGAGCCCGGACACCCAGGCTGGCCGGGATATGCTGGCCAAGGACCCCAATTCGCCCGGAAGCCTCGGGCTTGCGATCAGCGAGGCGGTGGAGGACGCGGTTTCCAGAGACGATACGCACTATGCGCTGGGCAGCGTCTTAAATCACGTAATGCTGCATCAGACGGTAATTGGACTGGAAACCAAAAAGCAGCTGGAGATGGCCGGGGACTATCCGGATATTCTGATCGGCTGTGTCGGCGGGGGCAGCAATTTCGCGGGTCTCTGCACACCCTTCGTCAAGGACAAGCTGGATGGGAAGCCGACCCGGTTCATCTGTGTGGAACCCCAATCCTGTCCGACCTTAAGCCGCGCGCCGTATGCGTATGATTTCGGGGATGTGGCGGGCTTGACGCCGCTTCTCAAGATGTATACGCTCGGGCATGGGTTTATCCCGCCTCCGATCCACGCAGGCGGACTGCGCTACCATGGGATGGCGCCGATTGTCTGCTCGTTGTACAATCACAAATTATTGGAGGCGGTCGCGCTGCATCAAAACGAGGTTTTCGAAGGGGCGATCAGCTTTGCGCGTGCGGAGGGTTTTGTGGTCGCGCCGGAGACAGCCCATGCGGTCAAGGCCACGATGGACGAGGCACTCAAGTGCAAGGAGTCGGGCGAGGCGAAGGTCATTGTTTTCAATAACAGCGGCCATGGCCACTTCGATCTGTCCTCTTACGAGCGGTATCTCTCGGGTAGCCTGGAGGACTATTCCTATCCCGAGGAAAAAATTCAGGAGGCATTGGAGAGTCTGCCCAAAGTGCCGTGTTGAGACGCCAAACCGACTGAACCTGCCGCAGGTCGCCCAAGTATCTGTGGGAAGTCGTTCCGAGTACAGAATCTGCTGAATCTCCCGCAGGTTGTCCAAAACCTGCGGGAGGTTGGACCGGAATATGTCCTCCGAGGGGGAAAAGAATAGGCCCTCGGTGGGTTTTTCGAACTCGTCAGAAAGGAAACGCCCTCGTGGAAAACGCCACGGTCAAAGTCAAGATCTGCGGCATTACCAACCTGGACGACGGATTGGCCGCGGCTGAGCTGGGTGCCGATGCGCTGGGATTTGTATTTTACCCCAAGAGCCCGCGCTATATCGAACCCGATCGGGCGCGGGAGATCATCTCGCGTCTGGGTCCGTTTGTGATTCCCGTGGGCGTGTTCGTAAATGAGCGGAAGGAAAAGGTCGGGGAGGTCATCGCGGTTTCGGGGATTGAGGCGGTGCAGTTGCACGGCGAGGAGTCGCCCGCCTATTGCGCCTCGTTTGGGAACGTGAAGGTGATCAAGGCGTTTCGCGTGTCCGATGATTTCGATCCGGCACTACTGGGCGACTATGAGGTGGACGCGGCTCTTTTGGATGCGTATCGTAAGGACGCATATGGCGGCACGGGGGAGACGTTTACCTGGGGGCTGGCCCAAAAGGCCAAGGCGTATGGCCGGATCATCCTGGCCGGCGGATTGACACCAGAGAATGTGGCTTCGGCGATTCGGGAGGTGAGACCCTATGCCGTGGATGTGAGCAGCGGTGTAGAGAAAACGCCGGGCATAAAAGATCGGGAGAAGATGCGGGGATTTATGGACCGCGTGAACCTCACGGTTCAAGAGTAGGTCCCACGAACGCCGGAGTATGAAAGTGCGTCTTCTTCACTTTAGATTTTTCCGGATCTTCTCCCAAAGTATACGGTTGGATCGGTGAGAAGATAGGGATTGTCAGAGATTCATTTCTTTCGTAGAATAGAGAGTCCTCAAGGCAAACTGTTCTCGGAAAGGAGTGATGATATGTCAGTGGCAATCCCCAAGGGTATCTTCGGC
>JAZDJA010000391.1:0-18010 GCA_043804415.1 Candidatus Latescibacterota bacterium
CTTTTTCGATGTCACTGCAAACAGGGATCTCCTTGAGGACTCTAGGATGCTGGGGGCCCATCTGAAGCGGAAGAAGCTCAATGTGGTGGCGCTCACGCCCTGGGTGGATTACGATAATTTCAACTTGCTGACCGGAAAGCCCACAGAGAGAGCGGAGTACAAGGAGTTGATGATTGGGGCGATGGCGGCTTTCAAAGCCGTTGACCCCGAAATCCAATGCATCGGGTGTATGGAGGGGAACATCGTCTCTCTGTCCCCGGGAGCTCAAGAAGCCCTGTATGACGTCCTTCCCGCTGACCTCCGAAAACAGGGGGTGCGATCCTTTACCGACAGGCAGATGGAACTCTCCGAGACGCTTGATCTTGGCTGGCGAGATTGTCTTCTCACCGCTTTCAATGGGCGATACAGTTACGAACTCTATTACCGGGGAGAGAAAAGGGATTTTCCGATGATGGCTGTTCTCGTGTATGCGGCTCCAGGAAACGGCCAGATGAAGTACTGGCTGGATCAGGCGCGCTTTCTGATGGAAGACGTGGGACTGGATGGCGTGTACGTGGATCAGTTCAGTCTGGCCTTTTCCGCCACACCGGACTATTCGGACCCCACGAGGGTGTCGCAGAGATACAGCTACGAGAAGTGGGATGGTGTTACGGTGGACATGGATCCCGCGACCGGCAGGATCATCCGCCGCTATACGGATGGCGCGTGGGTCGGCGCGGGTGCGCGGAAGGCGCTTGTGGAATACGTGCTTTCGCAGGGCGGGACTGTGGTTGCGAATACCCATTGCGCAGTCGAGGAGTTGCAGTCCGATTCGGTTATCCGTGTCTCGGAAGCCGAATGGGTCTTCGATCCCCTGGCATTGGTTCCTGGTGAGGAGCCGCCGGTCCACTTCCGTATGTGCAAGGGGCAGCTGGACAGCCCGGTGGCGTTGGGTTTCCGGCCACAGCGACTCGGAGAAGAGGGGCCACGCCACTATGCCGAGGCATCATGAAAGCGGTGGTCATGTATTTGCGGCACGGACTGCTCTGGTACCATTACGGTACGGACATTCCGGAAAGCGGCCCAGGTTCCGGAGCCTACGGCCCGATCAATCATATGTTTCCACTCACTCCGGTGGCGCTGCACAAGGGATGGATCCTTGGGAAAGAGCGCATCCTGTCCTGCGTCTCCCTAGACACTTTTTGGGAGCAGGACAATGAGCCGGTGGTGCGGGTATTTGGACTGGACGGCAGAGACAAGGACGCTGGCGATCGGTGTCGGATCGAGCGGGAAGCTGGAAACTGGCACATCACCCTCCAGCTTGAAGACTGGAAGGAAGTGGCTGTGGTCGAGACGAAGGGGCGGGGATAGCAGAATCCCACCGAGAGTCTGCGCCGGTTTTCGCGGGTCCCACTCATGGTTACAACGGCCATTTTCCGTCAAGGTGAGGCAAGGCCGCAACGTGCTCGAAATCATAGATATTATGGCGTAACCTGACTATGGGAGATTTGTCGGCTACACCAGAATGGCAGCGTTTGTCACGCTCAACGCAGTGAAGAGTCTCCACGCCAAGTCGCAAGATACGTCATCGTATTTGTGATTTCGTGTACTAAGGCAACCCGGAGGGCTGATTTTTGGCCAGTCGCCTGTTACCGTTCGGGCGAACAGAAAACCGTTCGGAGAGGTATAGCACCGTTTGCAGGAAAGGGCTTTTCCCAGGGGATACGTCTGATTATCTTGCTGGAACGAGTTGGAAAAAGCCGAAGGATCCCAGCTTTCCCACAGGGGAAGCGTATGGTGTCTTTTGGCGACCCGGGGGAATAATCCCAAACCCCTGCGAGCCCCATAGATCCAGATACTTGGTCAGAGGCGCCGAATGCTTGACGCCGGAGAAGGTGCGATGCAGCCAGGAAAGTGGGACGAAAACACTCGACAAACGGAGGCATGCACAACCCCACAGGAGGAGAAAATCACATGCCTGATTTCCCCATCAGTGACACCCACGTTCATCTGTGGGATCCCAATCGGTTCAGCTATCCCTGGCTCTCCGGTCACCCCAAGCTCAACCGGCCGTTCCTCCCCGAAGACTATCGGGGGGCCATCGGCCCGCTACAGGTTGAAAACATCGTCTTTGTGGAGTGCGGGATGGCGTCCGGACAGTCTATGGAGGAACCCGTCTGGGTGAATGATCTGGCGAAAAAGGACCCCAGGATCAGGGCCATTATCCCCTCGGCCCCTCTGGAAAAGGGAGCGGGAAGCAGGGCGGTCCTGGTGGCCTACAAAAAATATTCGCTCATAAAGGGGGTGCGTCGCCTGATCCAGACGGAGGCGGATCCTGCGTTCCCCATACAGCCTGATTTTCTGCGCGGCGTTCAGATGCTGGCCGAATACGACTTCAGCTTCGATATCTGCATATCGGATGACCAGTTGAAGAACACGCTGAAATTGGTGGGCCAATGCCCGGAGATCTCCTTTGTCCTTGATCACGCTGGAAAACCGGAGATCAAAAAGCGCGTATTCGAGCCCTGGAAAAGTGAACTCAAAGCGCTCTCGGAATTTCCGAACGTAACCTGCAAGATTTCGGGAATGATCACCGAGGCCGATCATGAGAACTGGACTGCCGAGGGGTTGAAACCCTATATCGCGCATGTCATCGAATGCTTCGGCTTCGACCGGGTGCTTTATGCCGGGGACTGGCCTGTGGTCACGCTTGCGGGGGAATACCAGGAGTGGGTTGCAGCGCTTGACTGGGCGCTTAGCGGGTGCCGCACGGAGGATCTGAAAAAGCTCTTTTACAGCAATGCGATCTCTGTGTATCGGATGTCCCGGTGACTTTTCATTGTCTTTCGGTGTCCTTCAGTGTTCAATGGGTTCTATTTCTTTTGTTGGGTCCACATCATCGTTCTTCAGTGTTGATATAAGTAAGCGGGGAACACATGAAACTGAAAGACAAAGTCGCCCTTGTGACGGGTTCCAGCAAAGGAATCGGGGAGGGGATTGCACGCGTTTTTTCCCAGGAAGGCGCCCGGGTCGTGGTCAGCTGCCGCACGGAGAGTGATGGCCGGAAAATGGCGGAATCCCTCGGCGCTTCTGAGAACAGGGCGCTCTATGTGCAGACCGATGTGACGTCCAGTGAAGCGATTCAGCGGATGATTCATACTGCCATAGATGCCTTCGGGAGGCTCGATATTCTGGTAAACAATGCCGGGTATCATCTGTCAAAGAACGTGGAAGAAACTTCCGAACAGGAGTGGGAGTTTATCCAGCAGACCAATCTGCGCAGCACCTTTCTCTGCTGCAAATATGCGATTCCCCATCTGCGAGAAACCAGAGGAAACATCATCAACGTCAGCAGTATGGTGGGGTTGGTCGGACAGCCGAATGCCGGCGCTTATTCCGCCACCAAAGGAGGGCAGATCGCCATGAGCAAGGGCATGGCCATTGATTTTGCACCGGACGGCATCCGCGTCAATGTCATCTGCCCGGGTTGGGTCCAGACCCCCCTGGTGGAGGATTGGTTTGGGCAGCAGCAGGATGAGGTCGCGGCGCGCAAGTATATCTATGGGCAACATCCCCTCGGCCGGATCGGCACCATAGAGGAGTGCGGGAAAGCCGCGCTTTTTCTGGCCTGTCAGGAGGATTCCTCGTTTGTCACCGGCATCACCCTGAATGTAGATGGCGGCGTTACTCTGGGATACTAATTGGGCGATGAAATCTCCTGTCCTCTCTGAGAAAGGCGCGACCCACGCATTGTGGGAGTGGCAAACCAGAACATGAACAGGGAAACGGCGCGTGCTTCCCTTTTCCCTCTGAGAGTATCTCTACATTCTTTGTTTACTTGCGGTGACTGAATGGGGCAGAAGAACCTCACTTTGCACATTGCATTCAGGAGGCTTCATGGCAACACTCGGCATAGATATCGGCACCATCAGTCTGAAACTGGCGATAATTGGTGAGGAAAACGAGCGGGCATTTTTGGAGCAGGCTGCGCGCCAATCGGACATGTTTCTCCAATCCGGCGAGAACCCGGCATTGGGGCAAATCGGTGACCGAATTCTCCTGGTCTCAAACTATCGGCGGATCCAGGGCAGCCCAGTGACAGCCACGCGCACTATGTTGGGGGAGCTGTTCGAGACAATACCCCAGGAACATTTTCTCGGTATTCGCATCACCGGTTCCGGGGCGCGCCTGATCGGCGAGGGACTTGGTGCGGGGTTTGAAAACGAGTTTAAAGCCATCGCGTTGGGGATCGGCGCACTGCACCCGGAGGTCCGAACGATCTTCGAGATGGGCGGCGAGACCTCCAAATTCATTCAGTTGGATCGGGACGAGACGACGGGCACGCTGAGCATCTCGGATTATGAGACCAACGGCGATTGTGCGGCCGGCACGGGCTCGTTCATGGATCAGCAGGCCACCCGCCTGCTTTATGACATTGAGGATGTCGGGGGCATCGTGATGGGTGCGGGGAAAGCCGCCACCATCGCGGGGCGCTGCTCGGTCTTCGCCAAATCGGATATGATTCACGCCCAGCAGAAAGGCTACCAGCCGGCTGAAATTCTAAGGGGCCTCTGCGACGCAGTCATCCGAAACTACAAGGGTACGATCACCAAGGGCAAGAAGATCGAGGGCAAAGTGGCCTTCATCGGCGGCGTGGCCGCCAACCAGGGCACGGTGCAGGCGATGCGAGAGGCGTTCGAGCTGGATGACGACGACTTCCTTGTCCCCCCCTACTACGCTTGGATGGGCGCAATCGGTGCGGCGCTGCTGGAAGCAGAGCACGGAAGCGGGAGGCAGGGAGCGCAGGAAAATGCGAAAGTGGGAAAGAGCGAGCGTGAGACCCTATCGCACTCCGCATCGGGGGACGGGGAATGGGGAGCTGATTTTCCTACGATGGCCCCGTTGTCCTTGGAGAAAGTGACGCTGCTTAGGGATCGGATCAAACCCTACCGTTTCAAGGGAGACGGTAGGGTGGATGCCTATCTTGGGATTGATGTGGGGTCGGTAAGCACCAATCTGGTGGTGATTGACGAGGACGGCGATGTGATCAAGGAAATCTACACCAAGACGGACGCACGGCCCATCGAGGTGGTTAACAAGGGATTGCAGGAGATAGCCGCGGAGATTGGCAGCCGGATCGCGATTCGGGGAGTGGGCACTACCGGGTCCGGCCGCGAATTGATCGGCGAGCTGACCGGCGCAGACACGATCAAGGACGAGATCACCGCACACAAGACGGGCGCGATGTATATTGGCAAACGCCTGATCGACAAGGAGGTGGATACCATCTTCGAGATCGGGGGCCAGGACTCCAAATTCATCAGCATTCAGGACGGGGTGGTCGTGGATTTTGCCATGAACGACGCGTGTGCAGCGGGAACGGGCTCGTTTCTGGAAGAGCAGGCCGAGAAACTTCAGATCAATATTATCGGAGAATTCGCGGAGCGGGCGCTGCAATCTGCACATCCCCTGAAACTGGGCGAACGTTGCACGGTGTTTATGGGTCAGGACGTCGCCTCCTATCAACAGCGGGGTGCGTCCAAGGAAGACCTCGTGGCGGGCCTGGCGTTTTCTATTGTGCACAACTACCTTAACCGCGTGGTTCGGGAGCGCACGATCGGGGACGTGATCTATTTTCAGGGCGGCACCGCGTATAACGATTCCGTGGCTGCGGCGTTTTCCATGGTGCTTGACAAGGAGATCATCGTGCCGCCGCACAACGGCGTGGTCGGCGCCATCGGCGCCGCGCTGTTGGCTCAGGAAAAAGTCGCCATGACGGGCAGTTCGACCCGGTTTCGGGGATACGATCTGAACCAGGTCAACTATACGATCCGCGAGTTTATGTGCAAGGGGTGTTCGAACGCCTGCGACATGCGCGAGGTGACGGTGGACGGGGAGAAAACCTATTGGGGTGACAAGTGCTCCGACCGGTACCGCAAGCGCGTCAAGGTGGAGAAGGAACCGGTGATTCCCGATCTGATGGCGTTTCGGGAGCAGGCGCTGGTGTCGGCCTTCGAGGAGATCAAACAGTGCCAATTGGGACGGGGCAAGAAGATTGGGCTGGCGCGCAGCATGTATATGTATGACCGCCTGCCGTTCTGGTCCATGTTTCTCTCCGAATTGGGCTTTGAGGTGGTGCTCTCCGATCCGACGGATCGAAAGATTCGGGACGACGGCGTGGAGGCCACGGTGGCCGAGCCGTGTTTCCCTATTCGTGTGGCGCACGGACATATTCAGAACCTGCTCGACAAAGGCGTGGACTATCTTTTTCACCCCAACGTACTCAACGAGGAGACGGACAATCCGGACATCGAATCGCACGTGTGCGCGTGGGGGCAGACGCTGCCGTATGTGCTCCGGCGCGCGCCGCACTTCGAACCCTACATGGACCGATTTCTGGTGCCCACGATCCATTTTCGGCGCGGGTTGGACGTAGTCAAACAGCAGCTTTGCGCGTTTTTCCGGCCTTTTGGGATTCCAAAAAACACCGTGCATTGGGCCGTCGGGCGGGCGTACGCGGCGCAGTCTGACTTCCGGCTCAAGCTCCTGGCGGCGGGCCAAGAAGCGCTTGCGCTGATCGAGAAGAATGATGAGCTGGGGGTCGTTTTGATCGGACGCCCGTATAATGTTTGCGACAAAGGCGTTAACATGGACATCCCCCGCAAGCTCAGAAAATACTACGGCGTAAACGTCATTCCGATGGATTTCCTGCCCAGTAGGGGCATCGATATTTCCGACATCAATGACAACATGTTCTGGAACTATGGCCGCAAAATCCTCCAGACCGCCCGGATCGTGGGGGCACATCCCAACCTGCACATCATCTACATCACCAATTTCAAGTGCGGTCCCGACTCCTACATCCGGCATTTTGTCCGGGATGCCTCCGGCAACAAGCCCTTCCTGAGTCTCCAATTTGACGAACACAGCAACGACGCGGGCGCGATGACCCGGTGCGAGGCGTATCTGGACAGCAAAGGTTTCTTGAGATGGTGGGTCAGGAAGGTGGCTTGAATCTCGGATTGCAGATTTCGGATTGTGGATTGTGGTTGTACCGCGTCCGCCCATCCGAACTGCGAACTCCGAACTCCCCAGTTCGAACTCAAAGCAGGCGTGAAAAGTGAATCAGGCGGAGGCAGGGCAAAGGATCCCGCAGTTTGAACACAACGTATTCGTTGGTCAAGACGTTGCCCAAAGGACGAACTGCTGAGAAGACAGCACGCCCAACGTTGCGCTCGGGCACTTCGTTGGGGGGAGCTGTTGTGCGGGGTGTCGTGCCAAATCCACTCGCGATTCTATCTTAGATATGGGAATCGTGGAGGAAGAAGCGGACGAACCCTTGTTTTGGATGGTGCTGCCGCCTGAATCCAATAGAGTGAAATCGCAGTAATTGGCGCCCTTGATGAAGGAGGTGGATGGGTTCTCCATCCGCAATCCCAAATCCGAAATTTGCAGTCAGAATCCTTTCACGAAGGACACCGATATGTCAAATGCCAAGAATAACCACCGCCTGGAAGGACGCACTCTCTACATTCCCCGCATGCCCTATAGCGGCGCCCGGGTGATTGCGGCGACATTTGAGTCCATCGGTATCTCGGCTTATCCCACGCCCCCCTCGAACCAGCGGACCAAGGAGCTGGGGGGCAAGTATACCTCTGGGGATGAGTGCTATCCGGAAAAAGTGACGATGGGGAACTTTATGCGCCTCGTGGAGCAGGACGGGTTCGATCCGAAAAAGACGGCTTTCCTGATGCCCACCGCCGACGGACCGTGCCGTTTTGGCCAGTATGCGGTCTACCAACGAAAAATCCTCGATGACAACGGATTTCAGGATGTCATGATCGTCTCCCCAACAAGCGCGAACAGCTATGAGGACATCGGAGAGCACTCCGAGGAATTTCTGCGAACCGGATGGCGGGGCATGGTGTCCTCGGATATTCTGATGAAGATGCTGCTCAAGACGCGGCCGTACGAGATCAACAAGGGCGAAACCGATCGTGTGTTCGAGGAGACTTTGGATCTGGTGTGCGGCGTGATCGCGGAACAGGGAGTGCGTCCCAAAGATAAGCTGGCGAATATGTGCCAGGCGCTGACCCGCGCGCGGGACGCCTTCCGTGCCATCCCAGCTCTTTACAATTCCGAACGTCCTCTCATCGGTGTGGTCGGGGAGATCTTCTGTCGACTGAATACCTTCAGCAACGAGGATCTGGTCCGGAAGATTGAGGCGGAAGGCGGAGAATGCTGGCTTTCCGATGTGTCCGAGTGGCTTTGGTATACCAACAACGAGCAACAGCAACACATCCGGGAGAAGGGCAAACGGCACTCGATGGAAATGCTCAGCGCGAAGATTAAAAACGCGGTTCAGCGGAAGGACGAACATGCGCTCCTGCACCCTTTCCGTGAGGATTTTTTGGGATATGAAGAGCCTCACGGTGTCCGCGAAGTCCTGGACCTCAGCTATCCCTATCTGCCCCACACCGGTGTGCTGGGAGAGATGGTGCTCAGTGTGGGAAAGGCGATCTATCTCTATGGCAAGGGGGCGGACGGCATTGTGGATATCAGCCCGTTTACCTGCATGAACGGGATCGTGTGCGAGGCGGTTTATCCGGTGGTCAGCCGCGACCACGACCATATCCCCATCCGAACATTCTATTTCGACGGTTCTCAATCCGATCTGGAGCGGGATGTGGGGATCTTCCTTGAATTGACGAAGGCCTACAAACGCCGGAAACGGACGAGGCGGATTTATCCTGGTAAGTTCGACGAAAAAGCGCGGGCTGCATGAGAGAATGCCACACCAAGCCACAAAGTTTTCCGGCAACCGATGGGCTGAGGTGAGGCTGAGGGACGGGGGAGATCTACCGGCTGCTTTGACCATAGGCTCCAAGCGCTCTCTTTGAGGTTGCACTGGGTATGGGCGCCGAAATAATTATCTGGCCTGTTTCGGAAAGGATGGTCTTGTGAATCTGGATCCTGCGTGGCAGGACATATTTGCGCCCCCTAAACTCGTGGTATGCGACTTCGGGGAGACGCTGTTTACGTGGAACGTGGATTGGGACGGGTGGCGGCGGGACATGAGCAGATGGTGCGAACGACTGGGATTTGAGGGCCTGCAGACCTTCCGGTTTCTGCGCGAGCACGCGGCGCCGGACGTGCTGGGGAAGGTTCTTTCCACCTGGATAGGCTACGAGCAGAACGACCTGGAGAGCGCATTGGCCAACCAGCCGCTCCTGGAAGTGCTGAAACAGCTTAGAGCAGAGGATCCTAGCAAGCGGCTGGCGATATTCTCGGCCAACCTTCAATCCACGATTGCTCTGATGTTCGAGCGGTTTGGGATCTCAGACCTTTTCGGCCTCGTGGTCGCGACCGACGATGTGCTTCACGGGAAGCCCGATCCGGAGGGGATGGGCCACATTTTGTCTGCATGGGACGCTGCTCCCGAAGAGGCGATACTAATCGGAAATTCCTGGAAGGATCTGGAAGCCGGTCGTGCCGCCGGTGTGCGTGCGTACGACGTAAACCTAATGGCAGAGGGACGCTTCAAGCTTGCTCCGATATGGGAGCGATAGTGTCATGGAAATGCCGCCGAAAAAAAAGCCCCCGCACTTGCCGTGCGGGGGCTTTTTTGATTTCGGTTCTTCGATGGCTTGTCCAAAGGGGTTTGGAGGGTGCCTGCCGTTTCGGGAGATACGGGCTGGATGCGGAATATTAACGGGCGCACCCGGCCGGCATTCTCTCCTGGATCCGAACGGGTAGGGAAATGCGCTGGTTTCCGCGCAGCAGTTCGATATCCACCTGTTGTCCCACGGGGGTCGTTCTCACTTTGTGCGCAAGGTCCCAGGCGTTTTCGACCGGATATCCGTTGTAGGTCAAGATGAGATCGCCGCGCAGGATACCCGCTTCGTGCGCGGGGCTTTGCTGAACGATCCGGCACACCACAATGCTTGGTTTTGCAGCCGACGGGTTCAGCGGACCGGCGGTGACGCCCAGCCATCCATAGGCGATTCTCCCGTCCGCGATGAGATGCTGCGCTACCCGGCGGGCCTCGTTGATCGGGATGGCCAGCGCCGAGGCGGGTGCACCCCGTGGGGAGGGGTCAGGATGAGGGGAGCAGCGTTCTCCAATGACGATGCCGATCAAGTTTCCCTTGCGGTCGAAAAGCGGCGCGCCTCCGTTTCCCGGAACGATCTGCGCGTTGATCTGCATCCATCTTCCGCCCTCCGGAAATCCGGTGATGAGGCCAGCGGCCGCGGCCGATAGCATTCCCATGGAGTTTCCCACCACGAGTGTCCATCGTCCGATCTGCACGTGATCCGAATCCCCAAAAGGGGGAGCTGAGAAGGCGGGTTCTCTGACGCGGACCACAGAGAGCCCCGATTCGATATCAAAACCAATGGGTTCGGCCACATATCTCTCTTGGGAGGCCGCAATCACTTCAATGCGCTCCGCCCCACGGATCACGCATTCTGCAGTGAGAATGTAACCTGCGGAGTCCAGGACCACCCCGGATCCAACATTGCGCTGCCATCCCGCCCTTCCTTCATCGGTGCGGCGATCGGCCCGAATGCTCACCACGACAGGACGTGCGCTTCCCACGATTGTGCCGATTTCCGCTTCCATACGTTCCAGTACACTCTCCTGGCCCCACACAGACCCGATAGACGCGGTGGCTGCGATCGTCAGGAGAAGGATAGAGAGGAAAAATGTTGTTCTCATCGGAGTGTTCCTGGAGAGACGGGGTTGGCAGGTGTGAAGAAAGTGGAATTCTGCGGACATGGCGCAACATCCGTCCAGGAGAAACGAAGAAACGAGACCGCTATGGACGTCCTCGTCTGAGCGTGTGCCGCTTCCTTGTTCCTGTGTCCTTACCGGTCAGTCAGAGAGGGTTCCTTCTTGCGAGCCTTTCACACACCTCCCCGGAATCTTGTTTTATTTGGCCACCGTCTCAGAAACTGACGGTTTGGATCCGGCTGGAAACGGTCTGAGTCTGATAGGAAAGTGTTTCTGGCTCGTCCACATCATATACCGAATCTGAGTCGAGGGAGATCGAAGCGTTCTGTCCGGAAGGGGAAATGCGCTCGAGCACATAGTGCGTCACGATCTGCTCGGAGGAGACCACGTCCTCGTCGGGCTGGTGGTGGATCAGACCGATGGAGCTCACGATCAGAAATGCCGCGGAAGCGATCACCAGGATCGGCCTTCTGTACAAGCGCCACGATCCAATTCCGGTCCGGAGTCGTCTGTTGCGACCCAGTTCGTCCAAAAGCCTTGCCCGCAGGGCAAAGTGGAAGTGGGAGGAAGGCCGGATGGGTTCCAGATGAGCCAATCTTTTTTGGAGGGTCTGTATCGTGTGCACTTGATTTCTGCATACAAAGCACTCCGACAGATGCTCCTCGAAGGCCTCTTTCGTGGACGTCTCCAAGTCACCGTCGAGGGATACGGACATCCATCTTCGGCAGGTTCTGCATGTCATAATAAGATCTCCTGATCGTTGCGGGTCCTGATGGAAGGCGGGAGATGCGTTCAGGAGGCAACATTTTCTCTTCTCGTGAAACGCCCGACCGTTGCTGCGGAAAAAGCGAAACGGACAAAGGGTGCTTATTCTGCACCCGAATTAGCTCCAACTGATCTCTCTTTTCCTTTTCTGCGCCCACAGCGGCCCATTGCTTTGCGAATCCATCAGTATGGTGCCCTATCCCTCACTCGGTGGTCATCGAATCGGGCAGATAGCCCAGCCGTGTCAGCTTCTTTTGAAGACGAAGCCGTCCCCGATTGATCCGGGATTTTACCGTTCCCAGGGGACATCCCACGATCTGGGCAATTTCCTCATAGGCCAACCCTTGAATGTCGCTGAGGATGACCGCCTGTCGATGGCTGGGGGGGAGAGATTCAATGGCCTCCTGGATGGCTTCGGTTGCGATTTCAGTCTCCGCAAGGGTGTCGGGCTGCGGACGATCGTCCGGGATTTCTATGTGTTGCTCCGCATCTTCGTTCCACCCCAGCGAGGTGAAACGCCACCGTTTTCGCCGTCTGAGCTCATTTTTCGCCAGGTTGCCGGCGACGGTAAAAAGCCATGTGGAAAAGCGCGCGGTGGCACGGTATTCCTCCTTTTTTCGAAAAGCCCGCAGAAAGGTTTCCTGTACGACATCTTCCGCTGTTGTTGCGTCGCCGAGATAACGAAACGCAAAGTTGAGCAGCCGATCCCTATACCGCCGGACAATGATGTCAAAAGCCCGGAGGTCCCCTTTGATGGTGTCCTGAAGCAACTCTTCATCGGAGCGATCGAGTCGTCCCGCTTTCGGTTCTGTCATAGGCGCACTCGCGTCTCCCATATTTCGTTTCAACCCTTGGGATCGGGGAAAAGTTCCAAAAAAGATCGGGGAGCAGCAGCAAAGCCGCCTGGGTCGGCCGGGCCTGGATCAAGGGGATGGAAACCGATGGGCGCACGAGAGGCCCAAAACGGATTCCCTGTCAGCTTGTCATGCGGGTATCTCCGCAGATCGGGCATGGGAACCATAGACCACCGGAGAATACACAATCTTCTGCCCCCTATCAATGGGAAAACGAACTATTTGTCTGCAGTCGCGAACTGGGCGGCGGGCACACCAAAGGAAACGGGCGATCTGCGTTCGTCGTAGATCGCCCGGAAAGAAACGGTTTCTGAATGCTAGAAAGGACAGCCTCCGCCCGCACACGGTGAATCGGGTGACATCCCGCAACCACCCTCCGCGCAAGCTCCCTTGGAGGAGCTTTTGGACATCGATACCGCAAAGGTGGAAAACCCCTTTTCCATCGCGCTGCTTCCGCAAGAGGGGCAGACCACCTGTTCCTCGGACGATCGGACCAACATCTCCGATTCCTCGCCACACTCCTTGCATTCGTATTCATAGATCGGCATGCTCTTTCTCCTTCCATTCCTGTGATTGCGACGATCCTTACACTCCGATGCGCCCCCCGATCAGCGCGCCCAGCACCATACCATAGCCCGTCGTTATGTAGGGATTACTGGTCAGCGGACATGCGCCCGTAGGACAGCCTACCAAGCGATAGTACAAAAAACCCAATCCGCCACCAATGGCTGATCCGATAATGAGTGACATCATGGCCTTTCTTGTGAGTCTGGATTGCGTGGTTTTCGAGAGATCCTCCGGCATTTTGGTATGTTCCCTTAATCGCTTTGCACGGCACCAAAGCGGAGGAATCCAGAGAGGGAAGGCAGGGCTCAGGCAATGGGCGTGGTAGGAGGGAACCGGCCTGAAGCGAGAGTTCTGTTGCCTTCCGGCTCACTTTTCCGTGCTGGGCCTCCAGATGGGCTTCCTATCCTTGATCCCCAAAACCTTCGATGAGGCGTTTCAATTCCTCCTTTTGCGATACACCAACGATCTGGTCTATCATCTGGCCGTTCTTGAAGACCAATAAGGAGGGGATGGATCGAATTCGATACACTTGCGCGCTATGCCCATTGTCATCCACATCCAATTTTCCGAAGACCACCCTGCCCTGAAGCTCTCTTGCCAATGCTTCGATCACCGGGCCCAACCTCCGACAAGGCATACACCACGCAGCCCAGAAATCCATGACCACGAGAGGGAATCGCGCGATCACATCCCAAAAATCCGCGTCCGATACTGTAAGCGGAGCATCCGGCATGGTGCCCGGGTTCAGTTTGCTCAGGGTGAGGCGTTTTTCTTTTTGTCTCGGGGCTTTGATCTTTTTGCCAAAGAAACTCATGGCGATCTCGTGGTTTCGCGTTTAGCCAGAACACGGATAGCCGGTCCCATCCTCTTTTCATCAGGGGTGGAAATCGCTCCGCATTTTATAGATGCGCCTCCTGGACACAGCGCAGCATGCAGTTTAAGACATAGAGGACAAAAGGATGTGCCACAGAATAATAAACAGTTGTGCCATCCCGGCGTGCGGTGAGCACCCCTCGCTCCCGCATCACGCACAATTGCTGTGACACGATCGCCTGAGGCTTTCCTATGGCAGCCTGGATCTCCTTGACTGCTCGTTCTTGATCTCCAAGGTACTGCACAATGTCCAGACGCACCGGATGGGCCATTGTCTTCAATATCTCGGCGGCCTTTCTCAAGGTCTTGATGTCCAGTGGAGTTTGTTGGTCCGTCATTGCCCGGGATCCCCTTGGTCAGCTGAGAGAACATGGATGGAAGTAGCGCAAAAGGGAGCATAGAAACGTTGCTATATATAAGATAGCAAATAATCGGGGGAAAAGCAAGGGGAAAATGCGTTGGGTCTCATTTTTTTTGCAGACAGGGCATTTGGCTACGCTTCAGGGGACGCGGAGATCCGGCAAAAAGGGTGCTTCAACGCACACGGACCCCGGCTATCCCGGATGGGCGAACGATGGGTGGCGCGACATCGCGCCGCAGGATGCCGTCCTACTGGGTACTCCCGGTAAGTTTGAAATCGATGGGCACCGCCATCCAGACCCGTACGGGTTTGTCGTTTTGCAGCGCCGGGGAAAATCGAAATTGCCGCGCCGCTTTGATCGCATCCTCTTTGAAGATTTCCGGGCCTTTGATAAATTTGACCTCTTCGACGTGGCCGTCTTTTCCCACCAGGAGGTGCAGAAAAACCTTCCCCTCCATCTGGGCTTTCCGGGCGATCTCCGGATAGGTGGGAGGCACCACGTGGATCAATTCCGGCGGTTCTTCCACGTGCCAGAAGGGGACGATTTCATCCTCTTCGGGTGGGGGCGCTTCCACAGCGACAGGCGGCGGTGGGGGAATGTTCTCCTCCCAGACATCCAGTTCAGTGCTCTCGATGGTGACGTCGTCCGGCAGTTCCTCGCTTTCGACCTCGATGGGCACCGCTGGCCGTTTCGGCGCGGGGGGAGGTTTGACCTCCTGTCGGGTTTCAGGGATGTCCTCAATCTGGATGATGACCTGTTGTGCAACCGATTCATAGGCGGTGACCGACGCTTTTCGACTGAGCGAAAAAGCCGTCAGATGCAGTGCGAGAGAAAGGAGGAGGCATTTCTCGAAGGTCGTTCTATACGACCGCCTTAAATCGACTTCCGGTTTCTTCCCTCGGATCATAGCTCCCACCCCGCTCTGATTCTTCCGCACCGATTTCCCAAACTTCCCCTGTCTCCTTCTGGCTTTATCTGCCGGAATAGCCTGAAGCGTCAGGACCCAATCTCAGACGATCCATATCCTGTTCGAGGTGCCGTATTTATCTTTCCTGCCTAGTGGCAAAATTGATCCGGAGCGCACCGGCCCGCCTCAATTCCTCCATCACATCCGAGACGACTCCGTATGGAGCGCGCTTGTCCGCTTTGATGGATACGATGATCCGGGGGTTCTCCTGCATTTTTCTGGCCACTATACCCCGCAGTGTCGGCATATCCTTCACCAGCATGTCGTCAATCATCACCTCTCCGGTGGGCGACGCCCAGATATGGGTGATGTTCCGTTTGGTCTCGATCTTCTGGGTCTTTTCCGCATCCGGCAGAAGCAAGGGGAGTCCCCGGTAGCGGACGAATACAGTGGACACCAGAAAGAAGATCAGCAGGAGAAAGGCGATGTCCGCCATGGAACTGGTGGGGATCGATTGCCCCACTTTCGATTTTCGCTCAAAACGCATAGCAGATTCTCCGAAAAAAACACTCACCACGGTATGTGAAAGGCACAGAGATCCTCAATCCTTTTCCTGAATGTCTCAGTAACGCTTTGGCCTTGCAGCGTTCTTTCTCGGGGGTCTATTCTTCCGGGGAGGCGATGGAGATCCGTTCGGATCCGGACAGTTTGAGTTCGTCCAATACATCTACGAAGACCTCGTAGGCCGTTTTTCGGTCGGATTTGAGGGAGACGATCAGATTCGGATTCTCTGACACCCGGCGTTTGACCTCTCCCTGGACACTCGACAGGGAGACGATATTCCCCTCCAGGGCGATCTCCCCGGCTGCGTTGATCCAGATATGGCAGATGTTCTTTTTGGGGATCTCCTTGCCCGATCCGGAGGGTGGGAGCACCATGCCAATGCCTTTGTCCATGCTCATCGTGGTCGTGACGAGAAAGAAGATCAGGAGCAGAAAGGCAATATCGGCCATCGAACTGGTCGGAATGCCCACGTCGGGGCGTTTTCGTCGTCTTTCCAAAAGCATGTTCTCATCCCCCCAACAGTAGGTCATCACTTCTGAATGCGTCTTGCATAAGGGACCAGACCGACGGGATCAGATGGTTCTGGATTGGATGGGTCCCCGACACCGTTACCCAATATAGGAGCCCCCACACTACGCAGCTCCTTTTTCTTCTCCATACCCCATTTCCACGAGGGTGTCCACGAACGCCGCAGAGCTTTCCTCCATGTCAATGACGATCTTGTCTATGCGCGATACAAAATAATTGTGAAAGGCCTGGATCGGGATTGCGATGGCCAATCCGGCTGCCGTCGTGATCAGGGCCTCCGAGATGCCGCTGGCCACCAAGCTGGGTTCCACGTCGCCGGCCAGCGCAATGGCCTCGAATGCTTTGATCATGCCGCTGACTGTGCCCAGAAATCCAAGAAGCGGAGCGATATTGGCGATGGTGGCCAGCCATACCATCCCGCGCTCCAAAAAGGCCATCTCGATGGAACCCGAGGTCTCGATGGTTTTTTCCACATGCACCAAGCCTCTTTCTGCTCTCAACAAACCTGCGTGCAGGACCGAGGCCACCGGACCACGGGTGTTGGAACAGATTTCTGCGGCTGCGTCCGGACCGCCGCTTCGAAGGGCTTCTTCCACATGTGCGAAAAATGTCTTGGCGTTGATCGATGCACGCGTCAACGTCCAAAGACGCTCAAGAATAAAGGCGATACCGATCACCAGTGCGGCCAGAAGGGGCCACATAAAGGGGCCGCCCTTGTTGAATAATTCGACCATGGAAGGTCCTCCTGTTTTGGGTAAATTGAAAAGGGCAAAACAGATACGCGTTGTAGAAGGAATCGTTCTCCGTTTCTGAAATACAGGGCGCTTCTATTTCTTGCCTCGATCAAAAAAAGCTTTCTTCTCTGCTTCCTCCTGCCGTCGTTCTTCTTCGGATGTCTTGTATTGGATCGATTGGATGCGTTCTTGGGCGTAGGTTTTCCACACCGGGTCGCCGCTTGCCCGTTGATACTCCTCCAGGGCCATGGTGCGGCGATCGCCTACCTGCAGGTAATAGTCTCCGTTAAGGGTTCTAAGACGGCCGTCTTCTGGGGTCAAAGTCAATCCGAGATCGATCCACCTCTTGGCCAGATCGAACCTCCCGGAGTCAAACTGTATCTGCGCCAGTTTGATCACAGGAACCACTTCCTTGGGTCTGAGCACAGTCATTCGTTCCAGGCCCCGAACAAGATCGTCGATGCGCCCCGACTTTTCCGCCACGTCGACGATCTTGACGAGGAAGCCATAATCTGAGGTGTCTTGCTCGGCTAAGGTCCAGTAGGATCTGAGGGCTTCTTCATGGTCCTCTGCCTGCGCCTGGAGCCGGGCAATGGTCTCCAAGGTACTCGTATCGTCTGGCCTGAGTGCTGATGCCTGCAAATAGGCCGCAAGCGCTCGTTTGGGTTGCCCCGATTTCTGGGAGAGGTCCCCTATCGACAGATAGATCTGGGGGTCGTCCTGCACGTAATGGGAAAGCCCGACATAGGCCCTCAGTGCCTCCTCTTCCCGCCCCTGGTAGCGATAGAGATCCGCAAGACTGCGACGGACCTGGGTGTGGTCCGGCTTGAGGGCTACGGTCTTTTCGTACTCGGTGATGGCCGCATCGTAGTCGGCCTGGGCGTGATAGAGCTTGGCCAACATGTAGTGCGCGTTGACATAGGCCGAGTCTGCGCGTACAGCCGTCAGATAGGACGCTTTGGCTTCCTCCGCACGCTTCATTTTGTAATAGATATTTCCCAATACATAGTGCCATTTGGGGTTGTTGGGATGGTAGGAGATGGCCTTTTGATATTGAGCGATGGCATCCTCATACACCCCATTCCTTTCGTGCCCCTTCCCCCAACTATAATGCTTCATCGCTTCCTGCACGGAATCCACTTCGGC
>JAZDJA010000392.1:0-2510 GCA_043804415.1 Candidatus Latescibacterota bacterium
TTCTGAAGAGAGATAATTCGTCTGAATACTCGGTGATCACGCGCACGCCTATCGTTTCCCCGGGGTTTGCGATGCCGTCCCCATTTCCGAAGCCCTGCATCGAATCTGTTCCTCCGTCCAGCACCGCAAGTCCTTCCAATGGAATCTGCGGGGAGAAAAGCGCCGCCTCTGTGTTTTCCATCCACACATTGCTGTCTTCATCCCATATTTCAAGGTCAAACTCAGCTGTGCGGCCGCTGTTGAAGCCCTCTTCCACCGTGAAGGCTATCGTTGTCCGGCCCGCCGTCACTCCCATAGATATCTGGCCGAAGCTCGCCATCGAATCGTCAAACGTCACGTAAGGATCGTTTGTACTGAGCCTGCATTGAACCCCGCCCAGTACACGAGGTCCCGTGTTTCTCAAGATAATGCGCACGGTCACCTGCTCTCCTGCCTCTATGATCCCATCTTCGTTTTCATCCTGAAAGTCCAGCCGCTCCGTAATCACCATGGCGGGTCGGGGATGAACATCCATCACGGCAGTCGTGCCTTCAAAACGGATGTTCCGCACCCAGATTTCTGTTTGCAGTCCCAAATTGGAGGTTGCACTCGGATTGGTTTCCGGGCCGAAGGCCGTATAGCGTACTCCATCGAACACGTCCGTGGAATCCCCCAGGTTGCCATGATGCGACCCCCGGTATGCCTCATCGTGCGCCCAGAAGTCCAGATTGTCCTTGCCGAAGACCGGATCGGGATCCACGCCACCCGGATAGCCCTGATCCCGGTATAGTCCATCCGGACACTCCAGATCGACCCGTTTGTTCTCCTCATTCCCATTTGCGCCGCTACCTATGTGCCAGATGAGCAAACCCCCCTTTGGGAAGATCGCGGTCATAGTAGCTGCCGGTGGGTTGGCGATTCTCCAACAGGAAATACTCATACGTGGAGATCTGAAGTTTTGCCACCTGGCCTCCCAGTGCCACGTCCTCGAGGCGCACATTCTGCGTCTCCTCCTTCACCTCCAGCACGGCTCCGGTCCATCCCAGGGCCATCCGGCTGAACGCGCAGAGGGGAACGGGGCCATCCGGATCCACGTCTCCGTGCCAGCCCAGGTTTCCGCGTCCCATCAAGCCCCAGTTGCCGATTCCGGCGGAGTCGTCCTCGGGTCCCTCAACTTCCGTATCATACAGATCCGTCAAGCCCAGGATGTGCCCGAATTCGTGCGCCATTGTGCCGACCGCATGTGCGAAACTCCACACCCGTTGCGTGGCACCGTTCTTCTCGCCAATGCGAGCATGCTTGCGAATTCGAATCAGTCCGCCCCCGAAGCCTGGATCGTCCGTGATGAAATCCTCCGAGAGTCCCAAGGAGGCGATGCCTGTGGCATCCCTGTAATCCGGATCGAAAAAGAAAGGCTGAGGTCTGCTGTTGAGGTTGAGGAACAGGAGATCCACGTATCCATCGTCGTCCCCCGAATCGGGTGTTTCGTCCGGGCCATCGTTGTCGTATTGGGAGAAATCCACCTCCCGATCCGCCTGAGTCAAAATCTCTCTATTGAAGCTTCCATATCCTCCGATGCCATAGTAGTTCGCCGGATGGTCGGAAGTGTAGCATTTGGGCAGACATGTTCCTTCGAGCGCGAACTGTCCGAACGACATCTCCGCATAGAAATGGCTCGGACTCCCCGGAAGTTCCTGGTCGAACAGATCCTTCGCCCATGCGGGAGGCGTATCCGAAGCAGCCTCATCTTGGAACTTCGCAAAGATCGTCAGCGCCTTCCGGACACCGGACACCGGTTCGGTGGCTGTCTGCGATCGGGCAGACGATGCGGAAAGAGAGAGCAGGTTCAGCAGAACGAGCAGGCAGGTTGCTTTCATTGAGAGTCTCCCCAGGTTGGAAGGTTGGCTACTTCAGCAACATGAGTTTTCGCATCTCAACCGATCCCTCTTGGCGAGCATCGTGAGACACGCTCCACCTCCGTTTTCTGCAGGGCAAAATTAGTCCTCCGGGTTCCCTACAGCAATTCCCCCGCATGTTTCTTCACTTTCGCTATCGCGGTCACGATGTCGTCCACACCCGAGCGGCTGCCTCCCAGCATGCCGTAATCGTGCACCAGCCAGATCCCCACCTCCTCATAGGCCCGCTCGGCCACGGGGCAAGATACTCCGCCAAAATCCTTTTCGCCCGTAAAGCTTGCCCCAAAACGGCCTTCCGCAAACAGCGGCAGCTTGTGCAGCGGGTGATATACCGTAGAGAGCGGAATCCCCTCCGCATGCGCCGCCTCCAGGAATTTCGCCTTCGGCAGGCCCTCGAAATGTCGGGCATCATACTTCAGGTGCGCCATGCACCACGACAGCCGGGTCATCCGCCCCTCATAGTGGGCCAGTTTTACCCCCTCGATCTGGGACAGACTCGCGCCGAGATACCGGGCATTCTCCTCCCGAACCCGAGTCTGCTCATCCAGTCGGCCCAACTGCACCTGCAGCAGCGCGCCCTGAAACTCCGTCAGCCGGTAGTTGCTCGTTGTGAGA
>JAZDJA010000393.1:0-9028 GCA_043804415.1 Candidatus Latescibacterota bacterium
CGAGTGCGCCATAAATCGCTTGAGCGTCGAGAACATCGTGGGCAGATCGCATGTCGGCACCCGCCACCGCGCCACGAGCGGTCAACTCTCCGGGCAGATGTGCGATGCCTATCTGCCCGTCGCCGCAGAGAATGAAGGCGCGCTCAATGGCGTTTTCCAGCTCGCGGATGTTACCCGGCCAATCGTGGGCCATGAGGAGAGATAGGGCTTCCGCGGCAATGCCCTTCACGAGTTTCTGCTGCAACCGGTTGAAGCGGGCAACGAACTGCTCCACCAGGAGGGGAATGTCTTCTTTTCGTCTGCGTAGCGGGGGCAATTCGACGCGCACCACGTTCACGCGGTAGTAGAGGTCCTCCCTGAAAAGCCCTTGGCGCATCTGCTCGACCAGGTCTTTGTTTGTTGCCACGATGACCCGAACATCAGCGGCTTCGGAGTGGGTCGCTCCAAGCGGCTCATATACCCGTTCCTGCAGAACACGGAGCAGTCTAACCTGAAGGGCCTGGCTGACCTCGCCGATTTCATCGAGGAAGATGGTCCCTCCCTTGGCCAATAAGAAACGGCCTGGTTTGTCCTTGCTCGCACCGGTGAAGGCCCCGGCCTTGTATCCGAACAACTCTGAATCCAGCAAGGTGTCGGGCAAGGCTGCACAGTTGACCGCAATGAACGGCCCTTGGTTGCGTGGACTGAGCGAATGGATTGTCCGCGCCACCAGTTCCTTCCCGGTCCCGGTTTCTCCTAGGACAAGAACCGTGCTAGGACTGGCGGCGATGGCGGGCAGGACCTCGAACACTCGCTGCATCAAGGGGCTGGTGCTGGTCAGGTCACCGACTCGGAATTTCCCCTCCAACTCCTGGCGTAACGCCTCGACCTCCGAAAGATCTCGGAAGGTCTCCGCACCACCGATCACGCAGCCATCGTCGTCCCGCAGCATTGCGGTGGAAATACTGATGGGGATGCGATTTCCCTCCGAGTCGATGATGTATCCGGATTTGCCGATGATGGGTTTGCCGGTCTTCAAGGTGTGCTGAAGCGCACAAGCGGGCCCGCACATGCTGGAACGAAATACATCCGAGCAACGCCGGCCGATCGCCTCCTTACGCGACACGCCCGTGATCTTCTCCGCGGCCCGGTTGAACGACGTGACGCACCATTCCATGTCCACCGTAAAAACGCCGTCCGAGATGCTCTCAAGGATGGCTTCCGTCGGAGTCAGAGCTGCTGGCCTCGTATTTTTCTTGCGGCTGCTCATGCCGATGCCCTCCTGTAGGCTTCATCTGGTTTTTCCATCTCGAGGGGAAGCGGGTTCAACTCTTCCCGGTCCTTCTGCAGGCTGAGGGCCGCACCCTCCCTACAGTGAGTGTTCTTCGACATGTTTTCCTTGACGACCCAGCACTTTTCCGATTGGCAGATCACGTGCTCTTGGCTCCGGAAGCAGTGTCTCAGCCGTTGGGCGGTCTCAAAGCGGGCGGATACGAGAAGGCGTTTCAGTTTGGGCATCAGTCATCTCCTTGAGAGGCGCTCCAGGATTTGGCGCTGGACGGCGACTTCGATCGGGTCAACCGGTTCCAGAACCTCTTCCAATCGCACGAGCGGAATCTCTCCGCGGGTGCCCCCTTCGGATTCGAGGCGCTCGTTGACGGCCCCATTTACGATCATGATGGCCACCGTGTAGTTTTGGGCGGTTCTCCGTTCGGCATACGCCAGGACGATGTTGCGGCCGTTGATGGGCGACCGGTGGCGTTCAGGATTCTCCTGGCCAGGGCCCGGGAGCATTCATTGAGCCTTCGGCGGGCCTCCTGGCGATCAGATACGACGAGCACCTCGTCATAGATGAAGAGACCGGGAATGTCGCTTTTTGTATGTCTGAAGGTGATTGAAGGCGTGGCGGATGGTGGCATTCTCATCCGCAGGGTTCTTGAGCTCGATCAGACCCAAGGGCATGGCGTTGGCAAAAACCACGATGTCGGGCCGCCGGTTTGTGTGGTCCTCGATGACCGTGAAGTGAGTTCTCTTTCTCGCTCATCCGACAAAAGATCGCCATATGTGGTTGGAGAGGGAATCCTTCGTAGCGCGACTGCGGGGCTGTGAAAAGACGCTGCATGGGGAATCGTGCGGACTTCTCATCCGTCGTTCCCCGAAGTTGTGTGCAGCGCTTTGGGTCAAGGTAGCGCAAACATCGAACAGACCCTTGGAGCAAAGCTGCTTGGCAGAAGTATAACACATCCAAAATGATCAGTCAAGAAAAAACTTGCCCGATGGTGGCAGGTTTCCTTGGGCACCTTTTTGCTGTGACTCGCTAGGGCGTCATCCCGCCGAATCATCAACTCCTCCCCGCGATCTCCCTCTCCCCATATCAAAAAGAAAAACCGTCTCCCATCCTCCCAGCATCCGACTTCTTCTGCGCACCTGACAAACGTCTCCGATCTCCAATCCGGCCCCCGCGATCACGCCTGCCAGATGAGCCATCGCCCCCTCCCCCTTCAGGTCGGAGATGTTGGAATATTGCAGGAGGATCCTCCCGTCCCAAGCAAGATGCTCCCCCACCGAAGCGAAGAATCTTCCGATCAACGCATACCCTTCGTCGTAGATGGCCCGGTCGTAAAGCGTCGTCGCCTTCCCCTGCACCCAGGGCGCATTGAACAAGATCACGTCGAACACTTCACCGGACAATCCCTCAAACAGATCCGAAGGTCCACACACACGGACCACGTCCTCCATCGCCAGCCGCTTCACATTGAGCCGCGCGTTTTCCACCGCATTTGGATTGGCATCGGTGGTCACCACTTCCGTCGCACCAAGCCGCGCGGCCAGAAGCGCCAACACTCCCGAGCCGGTTCCCATGTCGAGCACGCGCTTTCCCATGAGCACCGAATCCTTGGATGCGACCATATTAACCACGCTCTGATCCGATGGAACATACACATGCGGCAGCACAGTGATCGTGTGTGAGAGCGCCTCGATCCAAAGCCCCTCGGTCATCCTCCGCATATCCGTGATGATACGCTGCAACCGGCGCACCGGAAGCAGGATCCGCTGTCCCGGGAAGGGCTCCTCCAACCACTGCGTCCAGCCATCAATCGGGGGCGTCTCCGTCACCCGCAGCAGCGCCTCATCCTCGGCCACCACAAACAAACGATGCAGCCGCTGTTTCCGGTATGCCGCCATCGCCGCCGTGCGCTCGAACCGGTTCTCGATCCCGCAGAACAGCTCCCAAGGGGCCAGTTCCTTCTCAAAGCGCTGGCAATAGCGATAGATCCCGTCCACATAAGGATAGGGGCCATACAACACCACGCCCACGCCGTTCTTCAGCCGCCCCAGCACCCGGCTCGGAACCTCCGTGGCCTCCACGGCCTCAAACTGCGACACTGCACCGACCATGTTGCAGAAGCATTCGGGGAGCATAACCTCCCCGAATCCAGTAAGCACCATCTTGTCTTCTCCAACGCACGAGCAAAACATCCAAAGAAACCCAAAAACAATGGGACACGGATAGAACGGATGCGCACGGATCAACCCAAGAAAGAGCAGATGAAAGGCAGAACACGCGGCGGCCTCCGAAGCGAAGAACCTACGCCCGCTCGTCCCGGATGCGACGGGGATACGCGCTTGCCCGATAGGCCATCAACGGATCCGGATCGAGTCCCATCTCCATGCGCACCTGCGCCAGGAGATCCGTGACATCGGTCTGGAAAGCGGCCTGCAGAATTCGCTCGCACAGCACGGTGTCCAGCTGATCCTGCGCGCTGTGGAGCGCGTCACGATCCACGAGCAAGGCTTTGGCATACGCAGTCTGGAGGTGCATCACAGATTGAAGCATCGCTTCCATCTTGGGCTTGATCGCGTGGCTCTGATCGATCATGTAGGCCACGTCCGCATCGACGCTCGGGTCCTCCTGGGCCGCGACCAGCTCCGCATAGATCAGGAACAACTCGTACGGGGCAATCGATCCCACGGTCAGATCGTCGTCCCCGTACTTCTTGTTGTTGAAATGAAACCCGCCCAGCTTCTCCTCAGAGAGCAAGAATGCCACAATATGCTCGATGTTGGTGCCAAGGGGATGATGCCCTAGATCCACCAACACCTGTGCCTTGGTGCCAAGATTTCGACAGAAGGCATAGGCCATTCCCCATCCCGCGATGTCCGTGTGATAGAACGCCGGCTCGAAGAATTTATACTCCACCAGCATCCGGGCTCCTTCCGGAAGCCGCTCATACGCCGCCCCAAGCCCTTCCTCAATCCACGCCTTTCGCCGTCGAAAATCCCCCTGTCCCGGATAGTTTGTGCCATCTGCAAACCACAGACTGAGAATATCGGAATCCACCGCCTCCATGATCTCGATGCACGCGAGCAGATGATCCAGGGCCTTCCTGCGCACCTGGGCGTCCACGTGAGTCAAACTCCCCATCTTATACATCGGGTCCTGAAAAAGATTCGGATTCACGGCCCCGATCCGCACGCCCAGCGACTCCGCCTCGGTTTTGAGCGCTCCATAATCCGCCACCTTATCCCACGGGATATGCACCGCCACGGACGGACAGATCCCGGTAAGTCGATGCACCTCGGATGCATCCTGAAGACGCTCATGAATGTCCCGCGCTGCGCCAGCCTCCTCGAACACGCCAAAGCGCGTGCCCGCATTCCCGTATCCCCACGAGGGCGTCTCAATCCGCTGCGCCCGAAGCCGCTCTTTGATGTCCGCCAAATCCTTCCCCATAGCCCTCAACCTTTCCGACAACCGTGCATCGTATGTCATTGTCCTGCTCCTCTTTGAAAAGTGACCTGCAGCATTTCGCATGAACACTAACAACATCGACCCACGATGAAGCGCTCTGGCCACTGATTTCTCAGTCGGAGAAAGCCACCGTGAGGAACGCCAACACGTTCATAACGCCCTTGCGCTTCATACAGCCCCCTTTCTCCCAGGCTCACTTGCAGATCCTCATGCACTCATCGCGGTGGCACGGAGACACGGAGCACACCAAAAGCCTCGTTCAGGGATTCTCTCCGCGTCTCCGCGATTCTCCATTCTTCATTTTCTGTTCTGCATTCTTCCTGGTCTCCCAACCCCTTTTCTCCATCACCTAGAGATACGCCCCCACCTCCACCTCCGCTCCCCTCTTGGCCGAATCCACCGCAGCAAACACCATCGCCAGACTTTTCAGATTGTCGGCCCCGCTCGTCTCCGGCTGCCGGCCTTCCCGAATGGATGCCGCGAACTCGTGGAGCGAATAATCCTGCGACACAAGCGGCATCTCCTCCAATTCAGCCAGCTTACGTCCCGTCGGTCCATCCGCCAAATAAAGGGCATCGTTTTCCCACAGCATCGCACCTCCCGAACACTCGATCCGCCACGTTCCGTTCCACGAGGTCTCGAACCCCTGCGACACCCAGCTCCCCTGGTAACTCACGTGCGTTCCATCCGCCATCTCAATAATCATCGAAAACGCGGGTTCGTGATCGAACCTGCTCCACTCCGGTCGCCAACTTGTCACCCGAAGCCGCACTGCGTCCGTCCCCAGCATGGACCGCATCAAATCAAAATGATGAATGGACATATCGATGAGCAGCGGGTACACCATCTTCATGCGAAAGGATCCCGGAGGAAAGACCGGCCCCTTGTGAAAATCAAGCGCCACGTATCCCAAACGCGCCGAATGTCTGCTGCCGCATGAGGCTCCGAATCGTTCTCGGCACCGGATTGTAGCGATAATTCTGGCTCACCATATATACCCGATCCGCCTCCGCTGCTGCCCGCACGATCCCCTTGGCGTGCTCCAATGTAACGGCCAGCGGTTTCTCCGACAATACGTGCAGGCCCTCCCCCAACGCTCTTCCCGTCACTTCCGTACGCGCCGCCGGGGGCGTACTATCCAACAGCGCATCCGCCTCCGCGTTCTTGATGGCCTTGCCCAAATCCGTGAACACCTGCCTTATTCCCAGCCGCTTTCCGGTCTCCTCCACAAGCTCTCGATCCACATCCACCAACGCCACCACCTCCACCTCGTCGGATCGCCCACACACTAGGGTCCATCCTGCGCCAAATCCCCCGACCCCTGCGTGAATCAGTTTCAAAGCCATGGTCTCCTCCTTCCCTGGGGTGGAATCATCTTGCCACAGAACACTCATGGGGACACTTTTTTGATCTTTCGGCAATACGAATTCCCCATCGAGCATTCAGCATTCACCATTGAGCATTCAGCATTCAGCATTCGTAATTCGTAATTCGTAATTCGTAATTTTAAAGTATATCCATATTCGGACGGATTGTCAAGTGCTTCCTGTGCCTTTTTGGACCCCTTCTCCTCTCGAGTTTATCATATGGTTACCGTTTTTGTCAATTTGTCCATTTTTGTCTTGACATTTTAATATGATGTTTTATATTTAATGAACCTCATCCTTAATTATAGAAAGGAGTGATAGGACGATGCGCAAAATACTCGAAGCATGCCCTTCGTGCGGGGGGGCAATGACTGTAACCGAACTGACGTGCTCATCCTGCGAAACAGTCATCCGGAGCCGTTACGCGCCATGTCCGTTCTGCGGACTCGACCCGATTAGTCTCCACTTTCTCGAAACCTTCGTCAAATGCCGGGGGAACATCAAAGAGATGGAGCGGGCATTAGGGATCTCCTACCCCACAGTTCGGGGTCGACTGAACGCGGTCATCCGGAAGCTGGGGTACGAGGTCGAGGTCGAAGCGGAGATCCCGGAGGCGGAGCTTTCCTCCCAGCGAAAGGAGATCCTCGACCAATTGGACAAAGGAGCCATCACCGCCTCGGAAGCCGTGAAACAGCTGGCCGGGGTAAAACCATGAGGAGGCCACGATGAACGAGGAGCAGCAAGCCGTCCTGCGTATGCTGTCGGAGGGCAAGATCACGACCTTGGAGGCCGAGGAACTCTTGGAAGCGCTTGGGGAGCCAGAACCACTGACCGAGCCGGACCTTGGAATCGCGGACGAAGACGCGACCGAAGAAACGACCGAAGGGGAGTCCGTTGAGCCGTGCAGCAGTCCGGAACCGCAGGCGGAGATCCAGTCGAAGATTGCCGAAAAGATGGCGCACGTCCGGGAGAAAATGGACCAAACGCAGGAGAAAGTGCAGCGCAAGATGGGGAAGATGCACCGCAAAATGGCGCACAAAGGCTTTGATGGACCGGAGCCGCCCTTGGTTGATGTGCAGGGCATCGTGGAGGGCGCGATGGAATCTGTATCAGAAAGTCTCCGGGGCGTTACCCAGGGAATGGGTGGCGCGTTCGGAAAGAAGGGACTATTTGGAGAAAAGGGCGTGTTCGGAAAGAAGGGAGACCGCCGGCACCCAGGCGGTCGAACTCTCCGAAGGCTCGGAGGTGATCCTCTCCGTGGGTGGGGGCGATGCGATGGTTCAGGGGACAGATGAACCCATTTTGCGGATCCAGGGCCATGCCCAGCAGTGCCAGGTGTCCAAAAGCGATGGTCAGGTGAAGGTGTCCGCTGGAGGGACCGACGTGCGCGTCTGGGTACCCAGATCGGCTGGCTCGGTACGGGCTTCCATGGGTGGAGGCGATCTTTCGATGGAGGGACTCCGCATTCCTCTGGAGGTCACGGTCGGAGGAGGCGATCTATCCCTTCGGGATGTGGGATCTGTGAAGGCGAAGATCGAGGGAGGCGATGCCCATTTTTCCGAAATTGTGGGAAACGTGGTGGTCCAATCGACAGGTGGAGACGTTGAGGTCAAGATGGGCAGGGTCACGGAGGGCACGATTCGGCTTGCCGCCGAGGGGGGACGGGTGTCTCTATGGGTGGATCCCGAGTCCGCTTTCGACCTGACGATGGAACCCGTCGGACAGGACCTGGACGTCCATACCGATCTTCCGTTGGAGATCGTCGGACGGAGAGAAGAGCACCTGAAGGCCCGGCTGAACGGCGGCGGAGCCCAGATTGCGCTGTCGGCCGAGGAGGAGGGATCCGTCGAAATCTGGAGCAATGGCAGCCAAGACGCGGAGGCCGCGGCAGACAGACCTCCGAAGCCTTGAAGACTACAGACCGGACCAGACTTCCGAAGTCTTAAAGACTTCGGAAGTCTCACAGGATAACGAGGAGCAAACCATGAACGAAGAACGCATGCGCATCCTGAAGATGTTGGAGGAAGGAAAGATCAGCGTGGAGGAGGCCACCCGGCTCATCGAGGCGGTGGAAGGGCCCAAGGAGACGGAGATCGCAGCCCAGGGCAAACCCAAGTGGCTGAAGATCCGTGTGACCGGCGGCGGTTCGGAGAAGGTCAATGTCAACCTCCCCCTTTCACTGGCCCGCGTTGCGCTCAAGTTCATCCCGCAGCAGGCCAAAGGCCAAATCGAGGCCCAGGGGATTGACATCGAATCCCTGCTGGACGAAGTAACGGAGAACAAGATCGGAAAACTGGTGGAGGTACAGGACGGCGGCGACCACGTGGAGATCTGGATCGAATAGGCGCCTTTCATTACAGAAACCTACGGAAGGACATCCATATCTTTCCGTCTCGGCCCCAATCTCCTGCGGAGCACCGAGATGCAGACATTTTGGCTTTACTTACTGGATTGAAAGGGAACTCAGTGCAACCACCGAACCCATCCGACATCCTCGACCGGTTCGCACGAGGCGAGCTTTCTGTGGATCAGGCCGTAAGCGCCTTGAACCATCCGAAAGCACCAGCCCGCAGGCACTCCGAAAGAGAATGGCTTCCGCTGTGGCTGCGGATTGTGATCGCCAATCGCGGCGACAAAGGCATCCGGCTGCGTATCCCACTGTTCCTCGTCCTCCCATTGGCCTTGGGAATCCTCCTGCTTCTTTTTCCAATTCTCCTGATCGCGCTGTTCGTCCTCACCCTCACCTTCCGGCGACGCATTGCCCCTCCTATTCTGGGGCTTGTCCTTCGAATTTTCGTGGCGATGGGACAGCTTTTCCTTTGTGGACGGGGTGCGGGCGTTGAGGTAATGGACGGCAAAGATGAGGTGATCCTGCGATTGGAGTAACCACAATCGGCAAGTTCACAAAGGCGAAACCAGAGCCAAATCT
>JAZDJA010000394.1:0-2384 GCA_043804415.1 Candidatus Latescibacterota bacterium
CCGTCCTGAAAAAAGGCGGCACACTCATCAGAAGCGGATTGGTTGACATTTCAAAACCTCTCTGTTGTTACAAGATGGATAACGGTGTCCTGGAATTCCTCTTCGGCGGCGCCGACCGTTCCCTGCTGGACACTTACTGCAAGGTCAGATTTCCTGATCCGGGCGGAAAATGGGTTGGCGCATTTTCACATCAGGCAAGAGTGTAAATCATCCGCATTCCGGTCTCGGGAGGGTGGAAAGATAATTCGTTCAGTTCGAGCAGCAAGGCGCCAATTGCCTTGTCATGGGCCGGACAGGCCATGCGATGGATTCGGATGGTCAGCGTCTGTTCCTGTTCGTTGGGTTCGATGTCAGCCCATCGCGCCCAGTTCCGCGCGCAGCATACGCAAGCGCCTCCGCGACACGCACGGAAACGGATTGGTCCGATGATTTCTCCGCCACCTGTCAAGCGACAATTAGAATTGAGGTTCCCGCGACGATTAGAATTGCGGTCTCCGGGATAGAGAAAGATCGAGGGGTGAAGAGGATGCCGGGGGGGTTCCCCCCATAGCTATCAAGCTAGTGCCACAACCATTTGAACATCCTAAAGTTATCGCCTGGCTTTGAATAGGGCGACATTCAGTTCCACAATTCTGTCTAGGAAGGCCCGGGCCTTCCTGTGGTTGTTGATCATACGCCCGACCTCTGCGACACGGTCAGCCGGGACATACACCGTTCTGGTCCGGTTCCCCACCCCCTTATAGGTGAGCAGGTACGCGATCCGCTGTCCGTCACCGCTCTTTCTTGGGCCCAGCTCCACCTTGTTTACCGTTCCCTTCAGCATCGCTCCAAGGTCGGCCATCCGGGCCGCGCAGGCATCGATCCGGTTCTGGAGATTTTAGCGGCGGTCTTGCATGGACTTCTCCTTTTTTAATGGTATAATATAAGTAATATAGGCTTATATTATATAGAAGGAGAAAGCGATGTCAAGTGCGCAAATCGAAATTCTGCGGTTCTTTGATCCGACGGAGGTCGATGGCATGGCCCGGGAGGCGGGCTTCGTCGTGCGGCGTTCGCCGATAACCGGGCTGAAGTTTCTGGTCGCTTTCACGACCGGGCTGCTCAATACGCCCGATGGCACCCTGGCGCAATTGGCCGCCTTCCTCGGGACCGCATGCGGGACCGCGGTCTCGCCCCAGGCGGTGGACGGGCGCATCAATGCCGCGGCCAAACGCTTCGTGGGTCTGTGCCTGGGCCGGGCACTGGTAATGTCCGCACGCCTGACCCGGGCGCACCTGGAAGCGCTGGCCCTGTTCGATCATGTCTATGTGATCGACAGCACCAATTTCAATCTGCATCCCGCGCTCGCCCCACAGTTCAAAGGCAATGGCGGCGGGGCGTCCCCCGCCGCCATGCGCATCCAATTCCTCTTCGATTACCGGACGGGCATCATGCAGGTGGAAATCGGCGATGTACGGCTGTCCGACACGGACACATTGGCCAGACTGGTCAATGACCAACGCCTGCCCATGGACGGGATCTGCCTGTTCCTGGCCGATCTGGGCTACTTCAAAGCGACGACTTTCGCCCAGATCCGTACCCGGCCGGGACGGCATTTCCTGTCCAAGCTCCAATTCGGGGTCTCGCTCAGCAATCCTGACTCTACCGCCCTGGACTTGCGCGCTCTGCTCAAAAACAAACCGGATTGCTTCGACCTGCCCGTCCGCATGGGTGACACCCCCTGCAGGCTGGTGGGCAAGCGGCTTCCCGACGCCGTGGTCAATCGCCGAATCCGCAAAGCCAACGAGGCCTCCGAATCCAAATCCCGCCAGATCTCCGACCAGTACCGGCTCTTTCTGCACTACGCGCTCTTTGTCACCAGTCTGCCCCCGGAATTCGCCATGGATCAGCTCTTCGCCCTCTACAGGATCCGCTGGCAGGTCGAGCTGGTGTTCAAGGTCTGGAAGTCGATCCTCAACATTCACCGGGTGCGCTCGGCCAAGTCGAATCGGGTGTTCTGCGAGGTCTATGGCAAACTCACCATCGCCGTGCTGGTCAGTTCGCTATGTGCCGCGGCATGCGCCTGCCTCGACGGCCTCTCCATCAGCGCGCACAAGGCGGCCCGGTGTGTCAGGGCCGTCGCCACCAACTGGGCCCTCGCCATCATGCACGGGACCGCTGCACACGAGACCTTCGTGCCGGCTTGATCCGCGTCCTGGCCAGATTATGCAGAAAGACGCGACAGGCGAGCAAGCCCACCATCGAGGAAATCCTCACCACCGCACTCACAAAGGTTGTCCGTCGGTTGGACAGGAGCCGCCTCTTGGCTTAACTTGATAGCTTTGCCCCCCCCCCCCCCCCTGAATTTGCGCGCTGGAATGCATTGGAGAAGCGGGGGATGGATG
>JAZDJA010000395.1:0-7892 GCA_043804415.1 Candidatus Latescibacterota bacterium
CCCCTCTTCAGTAAGACGTTTGGGGGGGGAGCCGTTCAGATTACCGAAGAAAACGTAAGAGATATCCCTAAAGTACAGGAAGCTGGCAAGATTGCGATTATCGGCCTGCATGGCAGCCTCGATTCGGACTACACCATTACGGAAACAGATGTCTTTGACAAGGAGTATAAGATCTTAGAGGGCGAGTTTCACAGCGCATTGCATACTGCGGGAGCCTTTGTTTTTATTGGGTATTCAATGAGTGACCCTGATTTCCGCCGAATCTACATGGAATATCGGCAGGAGATTACGGGGCGAGGCGAAGCAAAAAAGAGCACGTGTTTCGTTGCACCTGCGAAGGACGAATTTTCATACCGGCTTGGCAGCGTGATTTGGAGAAGGCGCGGTGCTGTCTGGATTCCTTTTGATGCCACTGAGTTCTTTGCAGTCTTGAGACGATTCTTAGAACGACGTGAGAGTAAACGGATCCGGGAGGCGATTCTGAAGAAATACGGCCATGCCCCCGAAGACAACGAAGCGTTTGATGATCTTGTCCAGCGAACAGCCGATATATTGAAAGTCGAGCGATCAGACGCCGTGGCGTTTCTCTACGCCACCCGCACAAGGACAGGAGGAGCGGAATGATTAGGACCTTGGACTTCCCGGTTTTGGGTTATCCCCTGCTTACCGCGAGTGAGCCTGGCCCCGTTGATCCGCGGCGCGCACTTAACATCGTCTCGATTGAGCAGCAGTTGCGGACGTTTCTGGGGGATCAGATTGATGAGTTCAGGCCCAATCGAATAGTCGTGATCGAGAGGAAAGGTACGGCAATCCTGCGGGCGCTTGAGGCCCGGGATAAAAATCCGCTCAAGTGGCCTTGGAAAGACGTAGCATCCTCCGTCGTTGTTGAAGAATTGCCGGATGAGTGGCTTGCCGATCAACGCATACTCGTGTTCGACGACATGATGAGATCCGGCGACCATCTCATCGAGGTTTTTGACAGCTCAGGTTTTGATCGCTTGTGGAAATTAGCCAAGGACGTACGAGTCGCGATATTCGCTGTTCACGAGAAAAAAATAAGAGGACGTTTGTTCGGTGATCAGAGGATTCCGCACACGTGGTTCTACAACGACCTTCCGACCCCAGCCTATCGCAACATTCGCTTTCAGATTGTCGAGATGTTGCAGCGTGCCGGGTCTCTTATGCTCGACACGGAACATATTGAGGTCCGACTTGAACTGCGTGGCAGCTTGGAGAGGTTCGTTGAAGTGCTGCGCCGCAGAGCGGACGCGGCAGTTTTCCACTCGGCGAATCGGGTAAACATCACTGTCTATTATGGGGACGACGAAGCTCATCAGTTGCCAACGGAACTTTTTCCAGATGGGACAAAACTGAACGGCATTGTCAAGAAGTGTCGAATAGTCCAAAGAGACGGCGACATGTTCGCCATCATTCCGATGTGCTATCCGTCAGTTCCGGATCCGGGGGCTGACTGGCCTGCCCAGCCAGAATACGTCAAGTTGATAGGGCCAAGCGTGCATACTTCTGGACAGGCCCAATTCTACGGAGCGGCGCTTTTCGGAGCATTGTGGATACTGAAATGGGTGTTGCGGGATCTCGCTGCTGCCGAACCGGACCTTTACCGGATTCATCTCCCTGGTAGTTCGCGCACTAAACTCGATGACAGTTTGGAACATCTGCGAGTTATGTACCCAGCTATTGACCTTGACCAATCAGCCCGTCTGATAGCTGATAAGCAGCGGGAAGCCCAAGGGGATGGAGTTCGTCTTCGGAGAAGGGACATCTCATACCAAAAACCATCGCATTGGCCGGACGATGAGCTTCGTGCAGATGCCACCCGCTTTCTTCAAGTAATACGCCATGTCTTGGACGAGCGCTTGATAGAGAGACATGAGGCGGGTGAGCAAACGCCGGTTCATTCTCCCGGATTACGGGCAACAGAGATCTTTCGACTCGGTGAGCGTTTGGGCTGGGAGCCCATTCGGATAAGTTGCTTGTTTGATATATTGATCGACGAAGCGGACTTGGTTACCCATGTCGAAAAAATCGTAGACAATAATGGCCAGGCTCACTGGGTTCGCACATTTGAGCCCGATGGTGAGATAGTAAGTGACCTTGCGCGTCGCCTCACAAGGCAGTGGGGCCTCCCTATAGGATTCTGACGGATGGCTGAAGGCGGTCTGTTTTCAGTATTGCGAGGTGGGAGAGAGGGAGACCAGTTTGAAAAGGCCTTCCGCCTTCTTTTCCTGCTTTTCCATGCGTGGTGTAACTACGAAGGTGCGCGGAAGCCGGGTGAGAGCAAAGGGGCGAGTGATTATCTGCGAGCAATCTACTTCGACAAATTCATAATGGTAGTGTTTCGTCTCTGGGATGCTTGCTTTCAGCCGAATAGAAGAGATCTGATGCTAAATGTGGACAAAGCTAGTAAGGACGAAATTGATGGAATGATCAGGTTTCCTTGTCCACTCAAGGAAGTGAAAGGCACGCACGGCCGAGGCCGAGCACACTACGAAGGTAAAGGCGCTCCCGTCTATGCTATAGAGATTCTGTACGATCTACAGCAGGAGGGTATACTACCCTATTTCGATATACGGCCTCCCGAGGATGCCCCAGAGAACCCAACAGATTACAGGACAACTGTGAGGCCCGGTCTGCCGACCTTCGATCCTCCGGGCTTCCTAGGTGTTTTCACCTCGCGTGAAAAAGTAGTAATTGACCAATTGGGGATCTTCATACGCAGATTAGGGCCTTCCCAGATCAGGGCACTTGGGACGCATGAGAACCGCCACAAGACGCTTGAGGATATCGAGAAGGAGCTGAGAGATTCCGAAAGGCGTGGTCTGTGGGAGCGACTGATCGAAGAACTCGAAAAGGATGGGGATTTCTTTGCATGCGCGGAGGAGCTGCACGTGTATGCAGACGAGGCTCACCGAAAATCTGTGCGAAATCAGAAAGACTATGAAGAAGCACGTGGCCTGCTGGAAACGGAGATTAACGATTCCACGCTCAAGGAGGTCTTTCTCAATTGCCAGAAGGCGGGTGAAGAGATTTGGAATAGAGAGGATGAAGGTGTACGAGATAAGACATTCCGATCCAAGAAGTTCTACGCGCTGACATGCTACTTGGCTGGCTTGTCGTATTTCGGCCAGCAAGTCGGCGAGCGGGAAGTGCAACACTCGCCTTCGGCCCAGGAACGAAAGAAGCAGTGGCAGAGTAGCCGGGCCGAGTTAGCATCGTATGGTTTCGATGGCTTACCGCGCAACCTGACAGACTGCTTTGAAGGTCGGAGCAGGTCCTTGCGGGATGTCGTCAGAAGACGGTTGCTTGAAGTTGTGCGAGCCGTTAGAGAACAGATTCGGGTGTAACGATGGCGACTGAACAGTCACTTTACCGGAAAATCCAATTGGTGCTTGAGGTAGCGCAGTCGGTGCGTGCGACAACGCTTACGGAACTGCACAAGGAAATAGAGGAAAGAGAGCTACCGAACTTCCTTACCTACCAGTACGACGAGGTAAAGGACGAGTTTTCTTGGCGTCAATCAGCTAAGGTTATTCGGAAGACGGTGCGCCTTTGCTGTCGTTTGGGGCTTCTCAATTCTGACGGAAGGCATACACCTGTGGGGAGGCAGGCGCTTCGGAGAACCCGATACGACAAGATACTGGGGCAGCAGGCTCGGTTGGTGCTCGAACGTCATCAAGTGGTCCTATCGGATCTGAACCCGATTATCCAAAGCAGCCTGCAATCAGACCCACCAGTCCTGCCGACCGCAATCCAGCTATGGGAAGCTGTCAAGCCGGATGTTGGGAAAGCCGATTTCTCTCGGCTCCTGACACTATTGTCAAACTGCGGTGCCGCCGAAAGCTCTCAGAAGAAAATCTACCTGCACATTGTTACGTGATAGCGGCCTTAGTCACGCCGCGATCGCCCACTTTCCGCACAGTTCTTCTATGTGGTCCATTTTCCCTAGTAAGGGTAGTTTTTAGGCATTAAAAGGCCCTGTTCAGGCAGCCTTTTCCGCCCGACTGGCTAGTTTTTTTCCCAGTTCTGGGGAAGTAGGAAGTGATCCATACTTCCTACTATCTGTGCCGCACGATGCATCCCTCCGGGCTCCCTCTGTCATCAGTTCCGTCACACAATCCGCCAGGAGATCCCCCGCCTCCAGAGCCAGCCAATCGCTCCCACACAACATCGCTTCGCACCCACCCCGCAAGAACTCCTCTGGTTCAGGCACGAACCCCACCATCCCGTTCCCCAGACCAACCACTCATCGGATTTCATATTTTGGATCGAAACCCCCTCTTCGAGTTCGGACTTCGGATTGGGCGGATCGGGGGGAATCCCAAATCCACGATCCGCAATCGTCTGCCCCCTTGCCCCTTGAGTCGGTATCCTGCTTCAGATAAAGCGGATCCACTAAAGTGGCCATCTGGCGCAAAAAGGGGTTGCCATGTCGCTCCCGATGTATTATACTTTCGCAAATGGAGTTTCGAGCCGCACGGGTAGGCGATCCCACGGATCTGGGCTCCCTGGCCGGACTCAATGCCTATGGCCACGAGTGGCTGCGGGGCAAGTGCACGGAAATCTATTGGGAGAGTCAGCAGTATGGCGCGATGGTGGACTGATCAGTGGGATCGCCAACTCCCCCGCCCGAGCGATTTGGTCACATCGGTGTGGTCAAGGCTCCCTATTCCTCCGAAAGGTTGCTATCAAACGCCCTCAAAGGAATCTGTCATCGGGCACTTTTCTCTTGACCGATCATCTGTGGCGCGCTATATTCAGTGAGGTGGCCTTTCCTCGGGAGTCTTTCCATTTCTGGCGTCCCTGAGCAGGGTATTCCCGTGATTCGTCCCCCAGGTTAGCTTTCCCTTGAATGGAGGTGAGATGACTCAGCGCGCACCAAAGATCGATCCGCGTCGGCAGCGGTTTGTCGCCGATCCCCATCGCCCTTTGTACCACTATCTGCCCCCTGCCAACTGGATGAACGACCCAAACGGAGCGATCTTCTGGAAGGGGCGGTATCACCTGTTCTATCAGGCAAATCCCGACAACCCTTTCTGGGGGAACATACAATGGGGCCATGCTGTCAGTGGGGACCTCGTGCATTGGGAGGATCTGCCGATGGCGCTGGTGCCGGACCCGGACGGTCCTGATCGCGATGGCTGTTTCAGCGGAGGCGCGTTTGTCAAGGACGGCGTTCCAACACTCATATACCACGCGTACCACAAAGAGGGGCGCGGGGGCAACTGCATTGCCACAAGCCACGACGATCTCCTCACGTGGCAGAAAGATCCGGACAATCCCGTGATTCCCTCTGTCGGCGAAGAGGTGGAATACCGGGCCTATGATCCCTGCGGATGGCGGGAAGGCGATACGTTCTATGCGCTGTCGGGTGGCACCAGCAAGCGGGGCGGAGATACGGCCTTCCTGTTTCGCTCGAAGGATCTGCACGATTGGGAGTATTTGCACGAGTTCTATGAACCCGGCTGGGAAAACGATTGTGCGGTGCCCGATTTCTTCCCGCTGGGAGACCGGCACATGCTGCTCTTCGCCAGCCATAAGCGCGGCACCCAATACTACATCGGCACCTACGAGGATCACACCTTCCGCCCGGAGACGCACGGAAGAATGGCTTACGGGGGCTTTGTCCAGGCCAACCTGTGTGCCTCCATTACGTTGTCAGATGACACGGGCCGCCGCATTCTCTTCGGTTGGATCAATGAAGGACGCGACGAAGAAGCTCAGAAGACCGCTGGCTGGGCGGGGGTGATGTCGTTGCCGCGGAGATTGAGTCTGGGATCCGACCTGACCCTGCGCATTGATCCGGTGACGGAACTGGAGATCCTGCGGGGGGAACATCGCGCATTTTCCGACAGGGAGGTGGCAGCGGATTCGAGGCGGATGCTCGATGAGGCCGCAGGGGAGTGCATCGAGATTGCCGCCGTGTTCGAGCCGGCTGCTTCGGACGACCCGGGCAGGGGGGCGCAGGCCTACGGTCTTTGCGTGCGGACCTCGCCGGATGCGGAGGAGGAGACCGTTCTCCGCTACGACCGGGAGCAGCACACGCTGACCTTGGACGTAAGCCGGGCAAGCATCGGCGACGATGCGGTCTGCAAGATTCCGGAAACGGGTCCCCTGGTGCTCGGAGAGGACGAGGCGCTCCAGTTGCGGGTCTTCGTCGATCGCAGCGTGGTGGAGGTTTTCGCCAATGGCCGCCAGTGTTTGACGAAGCGGATTTACCCGTCCCGGTCCGACAGCCTGGGCGTAGGGCTTGTGGCGCAGGGAGGCCGCGCTCGATTGCGCACTCTGGACGTGTGGCAGATGAAGGCGATCTGGCCGACGTGATGCATCGTCCCTCCCGTTTCTGTAGGAAGCGGGCAGCATGGAGTCCCGGCATCTGGGGCGTTTAGCTGGGAGCGAACCAGTCGGCCGCCAAGCTGCTGAACTATGCGGCGTTGAACCATCGAGGAGCAGAAGCGGAGGAGCCATGAAGCCCTCGCACTGCAACTGGATCCGCAGGATAGGTCCGAGACATCGTGCACGATGACGGCGGTACTCACGGACGATACGGAACGGTGTAAGTAGTCTATGGACAACGAGGGGTTCAAACGGTGGATGACCGATACGGTGTTCGGGCTCACCTATGAGCAACCTGCGACGGCCTGACAACGGCATTTACGCGGCTGATTTTTCAACCCGTTTCCTATCAGCATGGGATCCAAGTCGCTGGCAACCCGGCGAAAGGAAAGGAGCCTACCATGAATACGAAGAACTTTGGTGCGCGAAGCGGCCATCAGGTTCCGCCCATGAGCATCGGCGCCATGCGGCTGCCCGCGGAAGTGGATCGTGCGGTTGCGCTGTTGCGCGAGGCCATTGATCGCGGATATCGGTATATCGATACCTCCCGCGGATACGGAGAGTCCGAATGGGTGCTTGGGCTGGCCCTTCAGGATGGATACCGGGACAAAGTGCTCCTCTCCACCAAGTGGGCCCCGTGGATCAAGAAGATCGCGCCCTCGGATGATGCGTCAAGCGATTGTGTGCGGCGGCGGATCGAGGAGTCGATGAAACGACTCGGCGTGGATTATCTCGACTACTACCAAATATGGAACATAGAGAGCCGAGAGCATTATGATCAGGTGGTTGCCAAAGGGGGCATGGTCGATGGGATACGTCGCGCCAAAGAAGAGGGGCTGGTCGGGCATATCGGTTTCACGTCCCATGATTCCGTGGAGAACCTGCTCACCTATATCCAGGAAGCGGACTGGTGTGAGATTCTCCTTACCAGCTACAACATGCTCAATACCCAATATGCACCTGTCATAGCGGCTGCCCACCAGAAGGGGATCGGGACCGTGGTGATGAACCCCGTGGCCGGCGGCAAACTGGCGGAGAAAAGTCCGGTTCTCACGGCACTGGCCGAGGATGTGGGCGCGGCCTCCGTGGCCGATCTGGCCGTGCGATACGTACTCTCCAACCCCAACATAGACACCATGCTCAGCGGAATGACCAAACTGGATGATGTGAGTGATTCGTTGGCTTCGGTGGCACGGGGAGTACTTTCTGCTGCTCAGAGGGATCGGACGAGCCAATATCTTGAAAAGATAAAGGGCCAGGTCTCGTCTTTCTGCACAGGCTGCAAATACTGTATGCCTTGCCCGGAGGGCATCGATATTCCGGAAATTATGTCCTGTATCGAGGATGCACGCTATTGGGGCTTTGAGGGGGCCGCGCGTGCCCGGTATGGGAGGATCAAAGGGAACAAGGCCGATGCCTGCGTCCAGTGCGGAACGTGCGAAGCAGCCTGTACGCAGAAGCTTCTGGTCATGCGTGAGATGGCCTATGCTGCCAGGATATTCGGGGAGCCGGGCGCGGTTTGAGCAGGGGATCGATGC
>JAZDJA010000396.1:0-12636 GCA_043804415.1 Candidatus Latescibacterota bacterium
CTTCATAGTGCGGCGAATTGTCCACGCCTATGCCCGCTACACGGTCCAGTCCAAAATAATCCACAAAGCCCACGTCCTTGGGCATGCCTTCCCGCTGCCATCGCTCCGTGGTCGCTCCCCACGGGCCGTCAATAATGGGAATCCGGTCGGCCTCCTGATGGGCATACATACGCGAAAACCGTTCTTTGCTGGTCATCTCTTTCATGAAGGATTTCCCCAATCTGCCTGGTGTTTACCGGCACGTTTGCTGGATCTGCTCTTTGTCTTCTCCCGGCTCTGCAGGGAGCATTCGGAAAGTGGGAAATAGTTCTCATTTCACTTTTCATTTTTCACGCTTCAGGTCGTATATTCCGCATTGATCTTCACGTAGTCATAGCTCAGATCGCACGTGTATACCGTGGCCTCTGCGTTTCCCTGTCCCAGATCTATGGCGATCTCCACCTCAGGCCTCCGCAGGGCTTCGATGCCTTCGGACTTGGCAAAGTCCAGCCCGCATCCGTGCTCAAAGATCTTCAACGCTCCAATGGCAAGCGTAATCCGCTCCTCCGCCACGTCCGCGCCGGAATAGCCCACTGCCGCCAGGATGCGTCCCCAGTTGGGATCGTTTCCAAACAGCGCGGTCTTCACCAGATTGGAGTTGGCCACGCTCATCCCGACCTGCCTGGCTTCCGCCAAATCCCGTGCGCCGCGCACGGAGATCGTCACCAGTTTGGTGGCCCCTTCGCCGTCCCGGGCGATCTGTCTGGCCAGGCTCAGACAGACCTCGTCCAGCGCCTGGGAAAAGGCCGTGCAGTCCGGGCTTCCTGCTTCCAGCGGAGGAACTCCGGCTGCGCCGTTTGCGAGCAGGGCCACAAAATCGTTGGTGCTCATGTCCCCGTCCACGGTGATCATGTTAAATGAGCGATCCACGGCCTCCCGTAGGAGTTGCTCCAACAGTGCGGGTGCGATCGCCGCATCCGTCATCAGAAATGCCAGCATCGTCGCCATATTCGGGGCGATCATCCCGGAGCCCTTGCACATCCCGGTGATGCGCATGGGGCCGGCCGATCCCTGTATCTCCACGGTCTCCGTTTTTGGTACCGTGTCCGTGGTCATGATGGCCTGCGCCGCGTCCATGCCGCCGTCCTCACCAAGCTGGTGGCATGCGGCCTCAATACCCGCCCGGATGCGATCCATCGGCAGCCGCTGACCGATCACCCCGGTGGAGGCGACCAGCACGTCTTCGGGCGCAAGGTTCAGTTTTTCCGATGCCCAGCGGCACATCGTCTCCGCGTCCTTCCTGCCGGCTTGGCCGGTGCAGGCATTGGCATTTCCGCTGTTGGCCACGATGGCCTGAGCCACTCCGTTTGAGAGATGCGCACGACTCACCAGAAGCGGAGCGGCTTTCACCTTGTTCGTGGTGAAGACGGCCGCTGCGCTGGCCTGAGAGATCGAATGGAGGATGGCAACGTCTTTTTTGGTGCTTCCGGATTTGATCTGCGCTGCAGCGGCTGCAGCCCGGAAGCCTTTGGGGAGGATGAGACGCGATGGGGTCACAGGGGCTTTCTCCTTGTAAATGGCAAGGGCGCAAAGATTCGGATGGATTGCCTGCCAATATAACAAAATAGGTTCTTTGTGTCAAAGGAATTCTCAACCGCTTTTTCGTGATTCCTCTCGAAGTCTCGGTCTTCTGGCTGATTTTCTGAAGAAGACGCTCCCTGTTCAACCGTGTATTTTTGTATTGCGCCTTCTCTTCTTTTAACCTATCTTTACTGAACTTGGGCGGAGCCCCTGAGTTCTTTCCTCAAGAGGGGCTTTTGGGGCCGGACTCAGCGTTCCGGAATAATCCATGACCCGTCCAAGAAGGAGATGGGCAAGCCTGGGCCAACCCCAAATCCCGCAGTCAATCCCACACAGATCCCGCAATGCCGCAGATCGCCTGCCCGATGTGAAACGCCCTATTTCAAAAGACTCATCTCCAACTCCCCAAGGGCGATGACCTTATGCATACTCAATAAGGGAAGACATGACTTTGGCACGGTTCTTGCAAAGGTAGACTTCGATAGTATTCTCACCCGCCTGGAATGCGGCTATCAAGCACGTGGAGCAAGGCATAGATCAACGCGTATTGGTCGCTCATTCGGAATGAAACAGGGCCCACATGTTTCTGAGATAGCAGGTCAAAGGTTAGGGCAGGTGGAGGAAGTTTTTCGGGTCGCCTTCGAGATGGATGGAGAAAGGCGTTTTCGATGGATCTCTAATCGCTGCTGCTTGGACTGGTTCTTTCGCTGCTGTCAGGCGTAGCGGATCCGATGCCCCTTTCCTATCTGCCTCTAGGGCGGTGCGACTTTTCAGGGAAGAGGGCATACTTCACCATTCAACTTCATAGGAGGGAAGGACAATGAGAGCTAGAACATTGTTTTCTGTTGTATCTTTGATGGTTTGGGCTTTGGTTGGCACCTCTCAGGCACAGTGGACGAAAGAGGGGGTATCATTCCCTGCCATGGTTGGTGGCCTCGTCTTTAATTGGGAGGTTGTTATGATCAGCGATGGAACGGGAGGTGCAATCATAGCCTGGGAAGAAGATGATCTCGTCTATGCCAAACACATAGGCCACCAAGGAATAATTGGATGGAATCCCGATGGGACCCAAGTTCTTGCCGGAGGGGGAATGTTCGGCATGGTCGGTGATGGGAGGGGAGGCGCCATTATTTTGAACGCAGATCAGAGTGGTATTTCCGCTCAGAGAGTAAGTGACATGGGAGAAAAGGATGGGGGTCCCCTTGACATCGCCTCCCCTTCATATCAGGTGAATTATCCTTTGAGAGGGATTGGAGACGGTTCCGGTGGAGTAATTGTAACTTGGGTCAATCGGCCCAGCGGGTCGGATCCAGGTCGTGTTTATGTTCAGAGGATGGACAGCAAGGGGACAGTGCGGTGGAAAGCTGATGGTGTAGTGGTTGCCTCTGAAGAAAAGGATTGGAATGTTCAAGCTATCAGCGACGGTTCCGGAGGAGCGATAGTCTCATACTGGGCTGCGGGGGATCACCATGCTCAGAGAATAGACACCAATGGTTCGCTGAGATGGGGAGAAAATGGCTTGATGCTTCCACCAGGTGTGGCGATGGTTAGTGATGATGCAGGTGGAGCGATTCTCAGTTGGAGGGAAGAGGGTATCTTTTATGTTCAAAAAATAGATACTGAGGGAAACCGAAAATGGGGGGAGGCAGGTGTAGTTGTCGGCACAGGAACAGGAAATCCTTACCTTGTCCGTGATGGCGAAGGGGGTTGTGTGGTGGCGTGGAGACATTCGGACTGGCAGGCAGATCACTATGCCCAGCGGGTGGGTGCCGAGGGGGAAATAATGTGGGGAAGCGCGGCAGTGCTTTTCGAAAATGCCAGCGATCCTTCCTGGTTAGCCATTGTACAGGATGGTACGGGAGGAGCGATTGTGACTTTTCAGAACCGATATTCTGAGCTTCGGCCGGGAGAAGGCTACGTGAACTATGGCTCTATTTACGCCCAGCGTGTGGACGGAGAAGGGGTGGTCAGATGGAATCTCGATTTGACTCGGGAGTATCCGAAAGGGGGGATAGATGTTGTTTATACGGTGGACGGCTGGATTGTTCCAAAGATGGTCAGTGATGGTACGGGAGGAGCGATCATAAGCTGGCCGTACGAAGGGAAGATTCATCTTCAGCACATCAATGAAGAGGGGAAGATGGGCGTGACTACCTCTGTAAGTTCCCCAAGTGAGGATTTGGAGCTTCCCAATCAGTTTCGTCTGGCTCAGAACGTCCCCAATCCCTTCAATCCCACAACGACCATTGCCTACGATATCCCCCAAGCCGGCGATGTGACGATGACCGTCTACACCATCACGGGTCAGAAGGTCGCGGTCTTGGTGGATGGGCACCTGGAAGCCGGACATCATAGCATGCTCTTTGAGGGATCAGATTTTGGGACTGGCGCGTACCTGTACCGTCTCGAAGCGGAAGGATTTGTGGAGACGCGGCGCATGGTGTTGTTGCGATAAAAGATAGACGATAGACTATGAATCGGAAGCCCCTTCCATCGTTCCGGGTGGAAGGGGCTTTTTGCTGGTCCACCTCGTGTTCCAGTTAGTTTCAATGGCGAGGACATGGCCGCGTGCTGAGGGTAGAGGGACAATCAATGAAGACCAATCCGGCGTTGACCATCTGGATGGAAGGTTCGGTGCTCTTGGTCCCTTCGTGCCCGGTTTGGGCTTATCCCCTCCCCTCCAGAAATTCGGATTCTCTCGATAGAGCACGGCATTTCCTGGCGCAGGTTCTAGCAGCTACTCAGGTCGCGGGCATCTGCCAGCAGGGCCTGTATTTTTGTATTGCGCCTTCTCTCCTTTTAACCTATCTTTACTGAACTTGGCCGGAGCCCCTGAGTGCGTTCCTCAAGAGGGGCTTTTGGGGCCGGACCCAGCATACTGAAACGATGCATTTTTCCATCACAAATAGAAGCACCACCACCTGAGCCACCAGCCCGCGTCACCGGGTCTTTTTCAGAAGACGGGGAAACTGATTTCCTCGCAGGAGGAGAAAAGATGCACCATACCGACCCTTCTCATTTTGAGGGCCATTCACTGCCGCATATCGTGGTCCCGCCGCCGGGCCCGAAATCCAAAGCCCTGCACGATCGAGCCAATGAAGTGATGAAAGGCTATTCCTCGCAGGTGCAACTATTCCCCGTGACCTTCGCATCGGGCAAGGACTATACCCTCACCGATGTGGATGGCAACACCTACATTGACTTCTCCTCCGGAATCTACGTGACGGGATGCGGCCATTGTCATCCCAAAATCACCGAGGCCATCTCGCGGCAGGTGGCCACGCTGGTCAATTGCCACGATTTCACCACTGAGATCAAGGTGAAGCTCCTGGAGAAAATGGTGGAGATCCTCCCCGGCGATCTGAGCGGAATCCAACTCTACTCGGATGGTACCGCTGCGGTGGAGGCTGGCCTGCGCGCTGCCCGAGCGGCCACGGGGAAGTCGGAGTTTGTTTCCTTCTGGCGCGATTTTCACGGCAAGACCCTGGGTGCGGTGAGTCTGGCGGTGATGAGCCCGGACAAGGGGATGCGTGCGCCGGGCTTCTTTCTGGCGCCCCGCCCGGACTGCTATCGCTGTCCTTTCAAGATGCGCCACCCGGAGTGCGGGATCTATTGCGCGGATTTTCTGGAGCAGGTCATTTCTCAGGAGACGACCGGACGCGTGGCTGCTGTGGTGATGGAGCCGATCCAGGGCTGGGCAGGCTCAATTTTCCCGCCGCCCGAGTTCATCCCGAGAGTGCGGGAACTCTGCGACCGGAAAGGGATGCTGCTTGTTCTGGATGAGGTGTTAACCGGCATGGGGAGAACGGGCGCGTGGTTTGCCAGCGAGCATTACGACGTGGTGCCGGATATACTGATCGTCGGAAAAGGGCTGGGCAACGGATACCCGGTGACGGCCGTAGCCGTGCGGGAGGACCGGAAGGATGTGCTGGAGAAGATCAGCGCCTCTTCGAGTTACGGCGGCAATCCCGTGGCCTGCGCTGCCGCGTTGGCTACCATCGAGGTGATGGAGGAAGAGAATCTGCTGGCACGATCGGCCCAGCTGGGCGAGTTTATCCTCGGGAAACTGGAGGAGATGAGGGCGCGCCATCCCATCATCGGCGAGGTGCGCGGCAAAGGTTGCCTGTTTGGCGTGGAACTGGTCAAAGATCTCAGCACCAAAGAGCCGTTCGATGAGGCCGGAAAACGAGTGTACCAGAAAGCCTTTGCGAAGGGGCTGGCTTGGATTCCGGCAGGACACATCCTCAGGATGTCGCCGCCCTTTACGATGCCGGACGACGTGGCTGCCAAGGGGATCGAGATCCTGGAGGAAGCGATCGACGAGACCGAACGGGAGTTGTTGTAGCGCCTCGGGGGATTGGTCGGCCATTCACGTGAGGGGTCTTATCCCGCGATCGCACATTTTTCTGCCAGGCTGGGGTGCCCAAATCCCCCCAATCCGCGGCATCTGCGGTTGTTTTTTTCGGGTTGTAGTCTGACCGCCCTGGGCATCCGCATCCGGGCGGTCAGATCTGAAGGAGTCAAAGATGAAGACCCTGCGTGTGGGTTTGATCGGTTATGGATTTATCGGGCGGGTGCACACCGTGGCCTATCAGGGCATCCCGATGTATTACGATCCTCCCCCCTGCAAGATTGTGCTTGCGGGAGTCGCTTCCGGCAGTCAGGAGAATTGTCGCAAGGCGGTGGATCAGGCGGGGTACGGCTCCTGGACGACGGATTGGCGCGAACTGGTTCAGCGGGACGATATAGATGTGATCAACTGTTGTGCGCCGAACTTCCTGCACAAGGATATCGTGATCCAGGCGCTGGCGCATGGGAAACACGTGTATTGCGAGAAACCCCTGGCACTCAATCTGGCCGAGGCGCGCGAGATTCTGGAGGCATCGGAGCAAAATACCGCGAAGGCGCAGGTGGTCTTCATGTATCGTTTCATCCCGGCGATGATGCGGGCCAAACAGTTGGTGGACGAGGGTTTTTTGGGGCGCCCATTCAGTTTTCGGGCGGCCTATCTGCATGCGGGGTATATTGACGCTTCCCGTCCGCTCACCTGGCGGTTAGACAAAGGAAAAGGCGGCGGCGGCGCGCTGTTTGACATCGGTTCCCACGTTCTCGACGTCGTCCGATTCCTGTTGGGGGATTTTGCGGGCGTCTTTGCGGAAACGGAGACTTTTGTCCGGGAGCGGACGCTTCCCAACCAGCCCGGAAAAATGGGAAAAGTGGCCGTGGACGATTTGAGCCTGTTGTTGCTCAAGATGAAAAACGGCGCGCTGGGCACGCTGGAAGCATCGAGAGTCGCCACGGGGGCAAACGATGAGTTGCGGATAGAGATTCACGGGGACCAGGGCGCGCTCCGCTTTAATCTGATGGATCCAAACTATCTGGAGGTCTACGATATGAGGGATCCGGGAGATCCCATAGGCGGCACGCGGGGCTTCAAGAAGATCGAGACCGTGCAGCGATACCCTAAGCCCGCGGGCTTCCCGGGCCCCAAATTTGCCGTGGGGTGGACGCGCTATCACATGGCCAGCCTGCACAGCTTTCTTGAGCACATCGTAGAAGATCGCCCCTGTTCCCCCAGCCTTGAGGATGGGGTTCGGGTGCAGGAGGCGATGGAGGCCGCGTATCTTTCGGCGGAGCGGGGGAGCTGGGTGGGGCTGCCGTTGACTGGTGAGTAGGGAGCGGTGAGTGGTGAGAGGTGAGCGGAATGAGTGGTAGTTCGCGGCGTACCGTTTTGGTTTCGCGCGTTTCAAAGCATACTTCATGCTCTATCCCGAGGAGCTTCCCATGTCCGTCCTTTTTGCAGATCAAACCTGGCCCCAGTTGGAGCGCGCGGTCCAGGAGAACAGGCTGATCTTGCTCCCCGTGGGGCAGGTGGAGGAACACGGCAGGCATCTTCCCGTTTCCACGGATGCGGCCATTGCCTCCGCGGTGGGCCGGAGTCTGGCCGAATCGCTTGTGGAGCATGGGGTGCCGACCCTGGTGATGCCCACCCTCTGGACCGGGTATTCGACCAAGGAGATGGCGCGCTGGCCGGGCACCATGCGGGTTCGTCCGCAGGTCCTGACGGATCTGCTCTTTGACGTGTGCATGTCGCTGGTGGAGATGGGATTTCGGAAGATCATTCTGCTCAACTGCCACGGCCATCACACGGGGATTCTGCGCGTGGTCGTCCGAAGGATCTCCGACGAGTGCGACGTGTATATGGCCATGTTTTCGCCCGCCACCCTCAGCGCGGCTGCCTACAACGAGGTGCGCCAATCCGAACGAGGCGGATCCATCCACGGCGGCGAATGGGAGACGGCGCTGATGCTTCATCTCGGGGAGCCGGTGGACATGTCCCAGGTCACCGACGAGGATGCCATGCGCTATCATTCCGATTTTGTGGCAGGCGACAATTTCACGGGATCTCAGAAGGTCTTCTGGTCCACATGGGGCATCCAGAAAAGCCGCACCGGGATTTATGGCGATCCCACGCAGGCCACGGCCGAAACGGGCCAGAAGATCATGGAGGCGATCCTCAAGGAAGGCGCGGCGTTTGCCAGGGAATACGCGACCGTCTCCGATCGCGCATCGGAGACTTGAATCGAACATCGAAGAACGGAATGGAACACTGAAGAACAGGACTGAACACCGAAGAACAGAACCGAAGACCAAACACCGAAATGCTGAATTGAACACTGAAAAACACTGAAAAGAACTGGAACACACCGAAACACATTTCTCTCGTTCCCACGCTCTGCGTGGGAACGCACACCGGACATGATGGCCTGGCCGTTTCGGTCTCTTCGGTGTCCTTCAGTGCTTTTTTCAGTGTCCTTCGGTGTTCAATCTCTCTTCTCTGGTTCCCAAGCTCCACGTGGGAACGCACACCGGACATGATAGCCTGGCCGTTTCGGTCTCTTCGGTGTCTTTCAGTGTTTCTTTCGGTGTCCTTCGGTGTTCAATTTTCTCTTAGGGTGGGGGGTAACAGAGATGCAGACGCTGTTGGGTATCGATCTGGGCACCACGGGGTGCAAGGCGGCGCTCTATTCGCTTGCGGGCGAGCGGCTGGGCCAGAGCTATCTGGAGATTCCGCTCCTCAAACCGGGTCCCGGCGTCGTGGAGCAGGATGCGGCCCAGTGGTGGACGCTGACCCAGGAGGCGATTCGTCAGGCGCTGCGCTCCTCGGGCGTGTCTGGCCAGACCGTGCAGGCACTGAGCGTCAGTTCCCAGGGCATCTCCTTCGTGCCGGTGGATGAGCAAGGGTGCCCGCTGGCCCATGCGATCAGCTGGCTCGATACCCGTGCCACCTCCGAGACCGAGCAGATCCTCTCCCGCCTCTCGGAGGCCGAGATATTTCGCCTGACCGGCAAGCGCGCCAGTCCCGCGTATGGGTTGCCCAAACTCCTTTGGTTGCGCGCGCATCAACCGGAATTGTTTGCCCGCACGCACCAATTCCTCACGGCCCACGATTTTCTGCTGTTTCAGTTTACCGGACAGTTTGTCACCGATCATACGATCGCCTCCGGCATGTTGGTGCACGATATTGCCCGCATGGGGTGGAGCGCGGAACTCCTGGGTGCGTTTGACATTCCCGTCGAGAAACTTCCTGACATCAGGCGCTCCGGCACGGCGCTCGGGAAGATCCGGCCCGAGGTGGCCAGGATATTGGGAATAAACGAAGGCGCCTTGGTGGCCGTGGGCGGACAGGACCAGAAGTGCGCGGCATTGGGCGCATCCATCCGAACCGGAACGGCCACGGTCTCCCTGGGAACGGCCTCGGCCATCTCGGCGCTCGTGGATCATCCGCTCTCGGACCCCGAACGCCGGATTCCCCTCTTCCCCTTCTTCTTTCCGAGTACCTGGGATCTGGAAGGCGTGGTCGGTACGGCCGGTGGCGCGCTCCGCTGGCTTCGGGAGACCATGTTTCCCAAAATCTCCTATCCGGCGCTGGACGAGTGGGCCGCTCTTGCTCCCCCCGGCGCCAACGGGGTGCGTTTCTATCCCCACCTGTCGGGCGCGGGAAGCCCGTATTGGCGGGCGGATGTGTTGGGCGCTTTTTTGGGACTGACGCTTTCCACCGGACCGGGCGATCTGGTGCGCAGCGTATTGGAGGGCGTCGCGTTTCAGATTCGGGCCAATCTGGAGGTGCTGGAATCTTTGGGGATTCCGGTGGCGCAGCTGGTCCTTTTCGGCGGAGGCGCTCAAAGTGGCCTCTGGCCAAAAATCATAGGGGGGGTGACCGGCAGGCCGGTCGCGATAGCCCGGATGGGGGATGTGGCCACCTGGGGCGCGGCGCTTCTGGCGGGCATCGGAGCAGGGCTTTTGACCGGGGAGGATCTGGAACGGGGGATGATTCGGGAGGAGCCCGTGCTTCCTTCTCCCCCGGAGTGCGTGGAACAGTATGAAGGGATCTGCGGTCGTTACCGCATCCAGGAAGAGAAGCTGATGAGGGAGTCGTAGGGGCTTCGGGCAGTGTCTGGTTTTTGGGCAACCCGCCCAGGCGGTAGTTTCGGCCCTCAGCCACTCAAGATAAACCCCATTACACTCGTGCTCGATACGAATCCAAGAGGAGGACGGGATCCATGAAGCGAGGTCTGAAGGCCGTGAAATTGGGCTATGTGCCCATCAGCAAGTTTGTCTTCAGCGCCGAGGACGCGCAACATTACAGGGACCTGGTGCAGGACCAGCTGACAAAGTGGGGCGTGCACTTCGTCTCCTTGGACGGGGTCACAAGCGACGGCATGCTCTACAAAAAGGAGGATCTGCCCAAGGTCGTGGCGCATCTCAGGGCGGAGCAGGTGGACGCCCTTTTTTGTCCCCACTGCAATTTCGGCACAGAGGATGTGGCCGCCCTGCTGGGCCGGGAGATGGGTCTGCCCTATCTGTTGTGGGGGCCCCGGGACGAGCATCCCCTTCCGGACGGCAGTCGCCTGCGCGATACGCAATGCGGGCTTTTTGCCACGAGTCATGTGCTTGGGCGTCTCGGTGTTCCCTTTACCTATATTCTCAACTCGCGGGTGTCCGATCCGATTTTCAAGCGCGGCGTCCTCAACTTCATCCGCGTGGCTGCAGTTGTGAAGACCTTTCGCACGCTGCGCATCGGCCAGATCGGGCAGCGGGTGGATTTCTTCTGGTCCACGATGGTCAACGAGGCGGAGCTGATGGAGCGGTTCGGCATCGAGGTGCTGCCGATTTATCTGAGCGACGTACTATCCGAGATCAGGGCCAAGCGTCAGGCAAGGGATGAGGATCTGTTGAGCTACGCCGAGGAGATCAGGAAGTGGGTGGAGTTCAAATCGTTGGGTGAGGATCAGATTCTCGCGATCGTGGCGCTGCATCTGACTCTGAGGGAAATCGCGGTCCGAAACGATCTGTCGGCGATCGCCATGCAATGTTTTCCCATCATCCAGAAGGAGTTTGGCATCTATCCCTGTCTGGCCAACAGCTTGCTGAGCAACGAGGGCGTGCCGGTCATCTGCGAGACGGACATCCACGGTGCGATCTCCGCCTGCCTGCTCCAAAGCGCCAACCTGTTTGAGACGCCGCCCTTTTTCGCGGATCTGACCATCCGTCATCCCACAAACGACCGGGCGGAGTTGCTGTGGCACTGCGGCTCTTTTCCGCTCGATCTGGCCGATTCCGGCGTGAGACCGTTTGTCGGAAGTCACTTTATCATGCCGGGAACGGATAAGGGCGTGTGTCACTGGCGGATCAGAGGCGGGGAGGTGACTCTTTGTCGGTTTGAGCAAATGGGAGGGAGCTATTCCCTCGCGATGGGAGGGGGAAAGGGGACTTCCGGTCCGGAAACGGTGGGCACGTATCTGTGGTTCGAGGTGGCGGATTGGGCCAAGTGGGAACGAAAATTCATCGAGGGGCCTTACATCCACCATGTAGCGGGCATTCTCGGCCAGGCGACCCCCATCCTGTATGAAGCCTGCAAATACCTTCCGGGCGTGCAGCCCGATCCCATCGAGCCCGATGCCCAGGAGCTGGGGGATATCTGGTGGCGGGAGGAGGGGGTGTGATTTCCCAAGTGCGCGTTTCCTTGTGTCGGTGGGCGTGGGAGGATGACGCGCACTTTCCCACTTTGTCACTCACCGGCTCACCCACTTCTTCATCTGCTCACTACCCCGATCTGCCTCTCAGCTCCCCGCCGAATAGGAAAACACCCGCACATCCAGCCGCGCTCCGCTATCCTTCCGAAGTTGCCCCAAAAATACCGTTTCCTGTCGAAAGCCCGCCTGCTCCAGAGCGCGGATCTTGTCCGTGGATCCCGAATCCGCATAGCATTGGGTCTTGCCCTCCGGGAAGTCCAGCGACTCAAGCAATTGGCCTGTGGAGCCCGTGAAATGCGGATGGACGAACAGATCCAAAAGTCCCACGTCCCGGTGCCACCGTGCGTCCCGGATCAGTGTGGCGACTCCCACCACAGCGCCATGTTCCGATTCCAGCAGCTTGACCTGGTAAGAAGGATCTTCCTCTATCCTCTCCTGGAGGCACAGAAATTCCCCCTCAAAACTGCTGGCTCCATATCGCTCATGGGCCACACTGCGCAGGAAGTCCCCTTCCCTTAAGGTGAAAAGAATGTTTGCACGTGGCCAGTCCTTCCATTGCACCCCGGCTGCTCGGGTCTGGCCCGGAGCAAAATAGTGCGCCTCAAAGTCGTCCTCGGTGGCGTATTGCATGAGCCCGGAGCCTGGGGCAAGGCTGCGGAACCCGAAACCGTGATAGATCCAATACGCGGGAGAATCGTAGCCCGTGCCGAGAAGAAGCAGTCCACCACGGGTGCGAAAATCCTTCATCTGCTCGGCCATCAGGAGCTTGAACGCCCCTTTTCCACGGTGTTCGGGCTGCGTAAAAACGTGACCCAAAATGCCCGTTCGACCGTACTCTGCGGTCATCACGTTACTGATGACGGTTCCATCAAGCTTGCCCACATAGAAGCGGGTTTCCAGTTCGTCCATGGGTTCCCGGAGACATTTTCTGATATGGCCATTCCACGGATCTCCCTTGTGCTCCAGGAAAGGAGCGATCTGCTGCGCATACTCCTCGTCCGGCGCCGAGACGAGCCCGATCTCCATGGCTTCGCCGGTC
>JAZDJA010000397.1:0-6865 GCA_043804415.1 Candidatus Latescibacterota bacterium
AGGGTTCAGATGGAGAGGTGCATTATCGCCGAGACCTTGAGGGCAACGCGGAGAATACCTTTGAGTTGGGGAAAATGCCCTCCGGTTCGGATCGGGACGTGCTTTTCTATTTCTTCACCAATCCGACGTTCCGGGGAAAAAACGTGCACATCTCGATAGACGTGACCGAAGCGCGGGCACGTCAAGGGATCTCCAAGGCACTCTCCTTTGACATCGGTCAGAGCGTGCCCACGGAGGAGGTGCTGGCAGTGCAGTCCGTACAGGAGAGACGGGGGAAGGTCTCACTGGTGCAGGCGCAATGGGTGGACGTGGATGAGCCTCCTTCAGGGTCCAAGACAAAACTAAGTAACGGCATAGCCATCATTTTCGGGATCGAGACCTACAAAAACACCTTCCCGGCGGCATACAAGAACCGGGACGCGACCGTGTTCTACAAATACTGCAGGGACGTGTTGGGCATTCCGGAGGAGCGCATTTATCTGAGCACGGACGATAATGCGACCAAGGGGGAGTTCGATTATGTGTTTGAACCGAAGGGTACGTCCAACGAAGGCTGGCTCAAGAAACGGATGAAGAATCCGAATCAGGTGCAGGAGACGGACATTTTCGTCTATATGGGCGGACATGGCTTCCCGGACCTCTCCACCGGCAAGCCGTATTTCATCCCCTACGACATCCGCCCGGAGCAAGCCACCAATGGCATCTCCATGGAGGTGCTCTATCAGGGGCTGTCGGAGTTTGACGCCCGCTCTGTCATGGTATTTGTGGAATCCTGCTTCAGCGGCGCAAGCGCCTATGAGAAGGGTATGAAAGAACAGCTCCTGGCGCTCAATATGAACCCGGTCTTCCCCACCCTGGAAAGCCCGCTCGTGGGCAAGCGGATGGTCGTGTTCACGGCTACCAGCGGAAAGAAGCCCTCAAACAACCGCGATGACCTGAAACACGGGATCTTCACCTATTTTCTGCTGAAAGGATTGGGAGGATCCGCGGATGGCAATGGCGACAAGACCGTGACCGTGGGGGAACTATACAGCTATCTCTCCAAGCAAGTTCCCAAAAAGGCCCTCGAAGCACCGCTGGACCGGGAGCAGATCCCACAGATTCGGCCCGGATTGAGTGTGTTGGGGGGGATGGAGAATCAGATACTGGTCGAGTATTAGGCCACTGATGACATCGACACCCATTGATCCCCTCCGTCGCGCCAGGGGATGTACTGTTGGATCAGGGCCATCAGGGGTACCATCAGTGGGATCAGTGGTTCAAGAGCTGCACAAGGAGAAGAAATTGCGCTATTTTCTTTGCGGTATGTTGAGCCTGGTGTTCGTAAGTTGCGGGAGCCCTGCGAGAAAGGCGGTCAGATCACCGCAGGCGCCCTCCGTCTCCCAGGCAGTGATGGAAGAGCCTTCGGTGCGGGACATGGGCGACGGCTGGGTCGAAGCCATTGGGGACGCCTATCTCATCCACATCACGCCCGAAGAGGCGAAGCGGCAGGCCTTGGAGAACGCGCGGGCCGAAGCCATCCGATATGCAGCCGGCGTGCAGGTGGGATCGGTCACCTACGATCGGCAGGTGAGTTTGTCCGGTTCAGCAGCGGATCGGGAGGAAATTCGGGAATCCTTCGCGACGGTTTCTGAGCAGACCAGCGCCGGGAAAATCGTGGAGGAGAAACCGCCGAGGTGGCGGACCTACACTATAAACGATCCAAAGAGCTCCCTTCCGATCATGGTCTATCGGGCATACCTTGGAGCAAAAGTGGCGGCGGAAAAGGGGGAGCTCGATCCGGATTTTGCGATGACTGTGAAACTGAACAAGGATAGCTTTCGGGACGGGGACGAGATGAGCATGCGCATCCAGGCCAGCAAAGATTGTTATCTGACCGTGTTGAATCTGGCGGCCAACGATACCGTCTATGTGCTCCTGCCCCACGCATACCGCAACGATCCTTTCATCTCCGGAGGTCAAGCGGTGGAGGTGCCGAACGCAGAGGAGCGGGCCATCGGAATCCGCTACCGGGTGCACATGTCGGAGGGGCGGGATACGGATACGGAGGTCATCAAAGTCATTGCGACGAAGAAGCGCTATGAGTTCGGGAAGGGATTGGAGCGGGCTGGGGGATTTTCCATCGTACCCACACCGAGGGGAGCACTGATCGAACTTCAGCGGTGGTTGGTCCGCATTCCCCGGCACGAGCGGGCAGAGGCGATGGCAATATATGACATCAGACCCTCGCAATAACAAGGGGCGGATCGGGCATCACTCATTCGGTGTGTGGATGTAGAATCGACGCCATAGCCTTTCATCGCAAGGAATACGGTCATTTGGGCTGGCTTATACCGGCACGCGCAATCCAAAGGGAACAGGCGAGGATATGATAAAAGTTACGCTGGATGAACTGCTCGTGGATCAAACGGGGCGTTCTCCGATCGTGATTCTGAAGGAGACGCATGGGGAACGCAAGGTGCCCATCTGGATCGGACCGACGGAGGCCTACGCGATTTACACCGAGTGGAACAGCACGCCCGCAAAGCGCCCCCTGACGCACGATCTTTTCGCCAGCATACTTGCCGGGCTGAAGGCAGAGGTGGACCAGGTGGTGGTTTCGGATATCGTGGAAGGAGTGTATTATGGGGAGCTGTTTGTGCGGGCCGGGGCGCACATCGCAAAGATAGACGCGCGTCCCAGTGACTGCATTGCCCTGGCATTAAGGGCCAAGGCACCGATCTACGTATCAGAAAAGATCATGGGGCAGGCGGAAGATCAGGACAAGAACGGGGCAAGTGCGCAGGAACTAAGGGATCGGCTGCGAAAGATCGCTCCGGAGGATTTCGGGGAGACGGACATGTAATTCCGATGGCAAGGGTCTCCCAAACCAGCCCATCCCTGCAGGATTTCTCTCCAGACGCAGCCAAACAGTCTGAAGGTACCTATCGGCGTCAGAACTTTTCCCTAGGAGCCGTTTTCGGATGGGCGCCAAAATGGACACGAACGGCAATTTTCTTTTGAACCTGGATCACACTCTTTGAGGGTCAGAACTATGCGTCAATGGAAGCGGCAGGTGGGGGTTCTTTTGGGAATGGTGGTGCTCATAGGCGCCGGAATCGCGTGGGGGCAGGACGTGGAGCAGAAAGCGGAGGCGCTGTTTGGGCAGGGTGTCCAGGAGTATCAGAAGGGCCATTTTCGACGGGCGCGATTGAGTTTTCAGGAGGCTGCAGATCTCCCAGAGCATTCCCGGTCGGATGCGGCACACTTTATGTTGGGGAAGACCTTCTATAAGCTGGGTGCCTACGCCAATGGGATTCAGACGGCTTCCCTTGTGCTGAGCAGGTATCCAAAAAGCGAGTATGCGGCCCATGCCCATCGGCTTATCGGGGATTGCCACCTCCGACAGGAAAAGCCCTTCGAGGCGGCTCGTTCCTATCTGCATGCCTGGGAACAAGCCACCGACCCCCAATTGAAGCGGCGCACGATGGAACTGGCCGGTGCGCTTATGACAGCGCGACTCTCCCCGGAGGAGGGGCAGCGCTTAAGAGTCGCCTTTCCCCAATTTGGCGTGGATGAGGTCCTGGGCTGGCTGAAGGTTCAGCGCGCACTGGATGCGGAACAACACGAGGACGCAAAACGGTGGGCAGCGGATTTTCTCACGAAATATCCGGAAAGTGTGTTCGCCTCAGAAGCAGCGGATGTGATGGGGCAAATTACAAAACCTCTTCCAGCGAGACGTCCGTTGGCCGCCATGCAGATCGGATTTCTGTGTCCCTTCACCGGGTCGGATCGGGCCTATGGGGAGGCATTTCAACGCGGGGTCGATCTGGCCTACGAGCAATTGGCTCCGGAGCTGCAGCAACAGATCGGTTTGGTCTTTTACGACTCGAAGAGCGATCCGATAGCGGCCATAGAATATACTCGCCGTCTGGCGGATGCAGGGGTTTCGGTCATTATCGGACCCATCTTCGCCTCGTCCGCACTCGCAGCCGCTGCCGTGGCGGACGTAAAGGGGGTTCCGCTGGTGCTTCCCACCGTGACGGAGGACCGCTTCACCGCCATCGGACCGCATATCTTCCAGCTGAACGTGCGGCCCAGAACGCAGGGAAAGCGCCTCGCCCAATATGCGGTTGAGCACCTTGGATTGAGGCGGTTTGCCACGCTGGCCGGACTGGATCGCTATGGAGAGCAGATGGCGCAAGGCTTTACCTCGGAGATCGTCCGCCTGGGTGCGACGGTGCTTGCTCAGGAATGGTATGCGCCCAAGACTTTTGATTTCCGCAAGCAGTTCGAGCGCATCCGAGAGGTGGGGCTTGTCGTGGACCAGGAGGATCGGCTGATGGCGATTGACGATTCGCTGCTGACGGTGGCCGATTCACGGGGCTGGACTCCCGAGGAAATGGCCCAGAAAAAGGAATGGATTGTGCATAACTTGGGGGAGACCCGGAAAGCCCACCAGGACACCCCGGACGAATTGGAACGCGTGATCGCCTTCGATGGGGTGCTGATCGCAGGATCGTCGGACGAAGTGGTGCAGATTGCCCCTCAATTGGCTTTCTATCGCATCGAGACCCAACTGTTGGGCGGAAACGGATGGAACTCAGAAGAAGTGCCGAGAATGGGAGGCCGATACGTGGAAGGGGCTGTTTTCGCAGCCGCCTATTTTCCGGATGACACAAAGCCGGAGGTGCGCCGTTTTGTGGATGCCTATCGGATGAAGTATGGAGAAGATCCGGGAATCGTGACCGCCTTGGCCTACGATGCGTTGACGCTGGTGGTTCGAACGTTTGAGGCCGGAGCACCCGACCGGAAGAGCATGCGCGACGGATTGGCGCGCACCCGAGGATTTGAGGGCGCAGCGGGGACCATCTCGTTTTCGGAGGACGGCAGAGCCAACGAGGAGGTCTATCTCCTCAAGATCGAGGAGGGACGCATCGTGGCCGCGCAGAGGATGCAGGATGCCATCAGCGATGAGCCGTAGGCTACAGGGTCTTCCCCTCTGCCTCCCCAACCTGCTGATGAAGGAAAAAGGGCGCGCGACATGGGCCATCGCGGTTCCGTGAGGCGAACCGAAAGACCATGAGCACATGGAGGGTGGAGGAAGGATGCGCTGGCAACCGGGAAAAACGCAACATCTCGAGGGAGCGGATCCAACGTCCCCAACGGTTCCTTCCTCTCTCTCCTTGGACGGATACCCTCTTTTCCCTCTTCGCTTTCTTCTTTCCCTCTCCATTCTCCTCTGCGGTGTGTTCCCCATCTTCCCGGTCCCAACCTTTGGCCAGGAGGAAGAGATCGAGGAAGAGGCCCTCGATCCCGAGGCCGGATGGGTGCTCCAGGACTGGCTGGCCGACCTGGAGGCGAATCCCCTGGACGTGAATCAAGCTCCGGCCGCTGTGCTGGGGGCCTTGCCCGGTCTTTTGGCGGATCAGGCGGATCGGATCGTTTCCTGGCGCATCCTCCACGGTCCATTCCGCAGTGTGGCGGAACTGAGCAAAATCGAGGGGCTTGATGAGGATACCGTGGCGCGCCTTGCGCGCTATCTGGCGTGTCCGCAGCCGCTGGCGGAAATAAGGCGTTTCGCCGTTGGCCCGCCCAAGCTTCAGAGCCGGGTGCGACTGTGGTGCCCGGATGGAGGCGAAAGTCTCCCGCCACTTGCAGAATGGACGGCTTACTCCAGGATCCTGCTTTCCGCTGGCGAGGCCCTTCGCGTGGGTGTGGTCACGGAAAAAGACCCCGGGGAAACGAATGCGTTCGATTTTGTGGCGGGCTATGCGGAACTTCGGGATCGGTTGGGATTCGACCAGATCGTGCTCGGGGACTTCCGGCCGGAATTTGGCCAGGGGCTGCTGTTCAGCCGCTCGTCCCGTGCGATGGACGGATTGGGTTTTGCACGGAAACGCCCCACCCAGGCAGTGGGATACCAGTCCAGCACGGAAACGGGCGCGCTCAGGGGATTGTTTCTCAGGAGGCGATTGGGAGCTTTTGAGGGCGTGCTCTTCGGTGCCCGGACGCGCTCGGATGCGACGCTGGGCAGGTCCGGTGAAGTGACGGGATTCTCGTTTGTCGGGCGGCACGTCACCCAGGCCGAAAAAGCCCGGAAAGATGCTCTGACCGAGGGATTGGTGGCCGCCCGGCTCCAGTGGCATAGAACCGCGCAAGGCCGTCCGGGCGAGCGAACCCAGGTTGGGCTTACGCTGGCCCACGCCCGATTTTCTCCCTCCCTGGCACGCCGCGACCCGGAGCGGGATCATTTCGCCTTCATCGGATCCCGGATCACGCACCTGAGCCTGGATTGGGATCTGTTCCTCTTGGGACTCAATGGATTTGGCGAAGTGGTCTGCTCTCCTCAAGGGGGTAATGGGCTCGTGGCGGGATGGGTGCGGAGAGACGGCCCCTTCATTTTAGAGAGCCTCATTCGGGCCTATGATCCGAGATTCCGCAGTTTTCATGGGTCGGGCTTTGCGGCTTCTGCAAGTGAGAATGGCAACGAGATCGGGGCTTTCAACAGCATGGTCTGGCGGATCCGGAGCGGAAGCCAGCTGGCCCTCTATTACGATCAGCATCGCACCCCATGGCGCAGCTATCTGACCGTACTCCCGAACGAAGGCGCGCGTTGGGGCGCCGAACTCCGTCATCGTCTTTCCGGGTCCTTTGAGACGTTGGTTCGCGTACGAAGAAGCCACGGCCAGACCACCCCTTCCATAGACGGCGAATATACACTCACCGATTGGCATAGAAGCGAATTGCGCTGGGAGGGGCAGTGGCGATCCGGATCGCGTTTCCGCCTCAAATCCCGCGTGGAGCACATTTTGGCAGGAGAGGAACGGGGAAGCCTGCTTTTTGGAGACCTCCGCGTGAATCCCAGAAAACGCTGGGTGTTGCA
>JAZDJA010000398.1:0-2569 GCA_043804415.1 Candidatus Latescibacterota bacterium
GCCGTGAAGGTGCCGTCTTTCTTAGCCCCGATCTTGCACCGGATAGTCATAGGGTGGCGCTTGCACGTGGAGAGCATTATCTCCTCGCGGGAGTACTCGAGCCGCACGGGCCTCCCCGTTTTCCAGGCTAGAACCGCCGCCCTGACACACGTGTCAATGGGCGAATCTTCCTTGCCACCAAAACCGCCGCCAAGCGGCGTGACGACGCAACGGACCCGGTTGACCGGTATCCCCAGTACCGCCGCCACGTTCCTCCGGACGGTGAAGGGTGCCTGCATGGGGCCAGTCACAGTTATAGTCCCATCGCTGCTGGGAACAGCAACAGCTACATCCGGCTCGATGTATGCGTGCTCAAGGAAAGGCACCACGAAGGTCCGCTCCAGCACTACGTCTGCCTCTCGGAATCCTTGCTCGGTATCTCCTTTTTGTACACGGGCGGTAGTGATGAGATTGCCCGACTCATGCACCTTTGGGGCGTCGCTCTTGAGCGCATCGATGGGTGAGAAGACGGCGGGAAGCTCTTCGTAGTCCACCTTTATCAGACTGAGGGCCTTGATGGCTGTGTTCTCATCGACAGCCGCAACGAGGGCGACTGCGTCCCCCATATACCGCACCTTGTCGCTGCAGACAACCGGCTGATCAGGAACGATGGCCCCCCAGCCATTCCTGCCGGGGATGTCCTTCGCCGTCACGACGGCCACCAAGCCCGGGAGCTCTGCCTTAGTCGTGTCGACTTTCTTGATAAGGGCATGGGGATAGAGGCTCCTGAGCACTTTCGCGTACAGGGCGCCGGGGCATTCCATGTCCGCGATGTACTTCAGCGCTCCGGTAACCTTGTCCTTTGCATCGAGTCGCGGCATTGATTTGCCTACCACCACAAATTCCTTGTCGTTTTGCACCGGTCTTTTTCTAACTTCGGCCATGGTTCACCTCAATTCCCCGGCATATGACGCCGAATCAATGGCCTTGATTATCTTCTGGTAGCCCGTACACCGACAGATGATGCCCGATATGGCGAGTTTAATCTCTTCCCACGTTGGGTGTGGGTTCACATCAAGGAGTGCCTTGCCCGCCAGCACCATGGCTGGCGTACAGAACCCGCACTGGATAGCGCCTTCCTCAATGAATCTCTTCTGGATAAAATGCATTTGGCCGTTCTCAACGAGACCCTCTATCGTCACGATAGTGCTTCGATCCGCCTTCATGGCTGGCAGAAGGCAAGAGGTGACAAGTCTTCCATTCATGATAATCGAACAGGCGCCGCATTCCCCCTCCCGACAGCCCACTTTCGTCCCGGTGAGGCCGAGTCTTCCCCTGAGCACATCCACGAGCATCTCACCGGGTGCTATAGCCAAGGAGACCGCCTTGCCGTTGACCGAAAATGTAATCGATTTCTTAGCCATTACTTTACTCCAACCTCTTAAGGGCAGCGGTTATTCCCCGCTCGACGAGGACTGCAACCATGGCCTTCCGATATTCGGACGTCCCACGAATGAGGCTCGTCCTTGGATTCGCTACTTTTTCCGCCTCCGCCGCAGCCTTTTTAATCACCTCTTCGCTGATCGTGCTTCCCTCCAGCATCTCACCAGCTGCCGTGCAGAGCACCGGAATCGTCGCTACGGGACCCATCGCAATTCGAGCTTTAGTGAAGTTCTTCCTGGATTGGTCCGCCCCGATGACTACGGAGACGGTCAGAATCGGAAGGACGAGGGTTTTTCGCTTGGCGAGCCGCAATGAGGCGCTCGCCTCCCCTTTCCCGAGGGCTGGAAAGGAAATCCGAGTCACAATCTCTTTGGTGCTATCGATGGTAGTCTGACCTACCTCGGTGAAAAGCTCGGTCAGTGGCACCGTCCGCTCCCCCTGCCTACTCATGACCGTGACAGAACCATCCAGGGATAAAAGTGGTATCAGGGTGTCGCCACCCGGCTGAGCACTAATGATGTTGCCCGCTACCGTGCCGATATTTCTGATCTGGGGCGAGCCGAGATGCGAGGCGCCTTCGGCAAGGGCCATGCCCCGCTCCCGGATAATACCAGAGAGCGCCACTTCGGTGTGGGTGACTAGCGGGCCGATCTTCACGGTTCCTCGGTCCAATATGATCTTATCGAGACCGGGTATCCTGGTGATGTCGACGAGAGCCTTGATTGCCATTGTTCCCTTGCGGCTTGCCGGAACTATGTCGGTACCGCCGGCAATGATCCGTGCTACGCCGGGGTATTGCTCAAGCATCTCCAATGCTTCGTCAAGCGATTTGGGTACCAGGTACTCCTCCCATTCCATGTCCTTCCGATAGGCAACGATTTCTAGCCCTTGCACCATGGCTCCTTTATGTTCTCCATCTGAATCAGTAGTATATCACAGTATAATTTAAATTGTATCTAGCTACGATCGGCCGGAACACCGCAATTATAAAAACAAGGCTGGGTCAGAAATCAGAATGATAAAAGGGCTTCCTGATTTTCAGTCTAGAAGCCCATAGGTGTTCGTGGTGGAAGCGGGGGAAAGTCGAACTCCCCCTGAAACAATGCTGACGTCTTTAGCTAAAATATTATACTGCGTTGAATGCTCT
>JAZDJA010000399.1:0-16333 GCA_043804415.1 Candidatus Latescibacterota bacterium
TGTGACCCACAATGAATTCTTCGAGACTCTCCCCCCACCTGGATCAGGCGTTGACAGCCTGCATGAAAGATGAGGAAAAGCTAAAACAAGCCATCCTCTCTGTCTGTAATATGAACTAAGATCTTAGGAGGAGCGGTATAGCATAGTTATAGTTGCTTTTGCGGTGGGTTGCTGGTTATTCCCCTTGTGAGTCCAAGACACAATCTGTGACCCTATGGGGAGCAACTTCTCGCAGTTTGGAGTGGCAGCCTGCGACGATACACTGCCTGATCCACAGGGGAACTCTTCACTGGGGAAACATAAACACATAGAAACTACTTGTCAAGAACTATTTTGGACTCCGAGTAAGACGACGTACGGGAGGCCGGCCCGAGCTTTCAACTCAGGCAAGCCTTTTTTTATGCCTGAAAAAAGGCTTGCCTTTGCCCTCCGATTTGGCTATATTCTTGGTCAGAAGGGTGCCGCAGAGTTCACTCTGAGGGAGGACGAAGAGACGCGGGAGCCGCGAAGGAATTCCCAGAAAGTACGACATATTCCGTGTCCCGCTTCACGTTTTGCGTTTTGCGCCCTCGATCTGTCTTAGAGATGAGGACAGCCCAGATCGGATCTGCGGAGAGGTCTCGCGGGGGACGTATCTTGGGGACAACGAACAGTATTTCCTGACCCTTACCGACGGAACTTCCCTAAAGATCGTGGAAACCGGTTCAAAGGAGCGCAAAGCGGAACTCGGAGAACAAACCGTCATTTCATTTGGTGCGGAGGATGTGGTCGTACTGAAAACGGACATCTAACCAGTCACGAAGACACCGAGAGGCAACCTTATTTCTTTTCTGTGCAGGAGCATGGGAACGAGATAGGAATTACTAATGGGGGAGGCACGAAGTGGGCGCATTTCAGGTCCAGGATGGACAGACGTTTCTTGCGATCGGAGACAGCATCACGGATGCAGGACGGAGAGGCGACTTGGCTCCGTTCGGCAACGGGTATGTGAGCCTTTTTATCGAGATGGTGACCGCGCAATTTCCAGACCGTTGCATCCGATTCATCAACAAGGGCAATGGAGGCAACCGGATCACCGACCTCAAAGAGCGCTGGGAGGACGACGTGATCCCCAATGATCCCGATTGGCTCTCCCTTATGATCGGCATCAACGATGTGCACTCTTATCTGCAGGACCCGACCAATGGGGTCTCAGTGGCGCTATTTAGCGAAACCTACGACTGGATTCTCAATGAGACGGTCCAGCATACGCGGGCCAGGATCGTGCTGATGGAGCCGTTCTACATCAGCACGGATCGCTCCGGACAGACTTTCCGATCTCAGGTGCTGGAGACGACCCTTCCCGAATACATCGCGGTGGTGCACGATATGAGCCGGAAGTACCAGACGCGATTGGTAAGGCTCCACGAGCTCTTCCAGCACCACCTGAAATTTCGACCCACCGAGACCTTTTGCCCGGAACCTGTGCATCCGAACCGAAGTGGCCACGTGGTCATTGCAACGGAACTACTGCGTGCGGTGATGGCCTGAAAGCTCCTCAGATGCGCCGAAGAGGTTCGGCGCATGTTTCGCTTTTTTCTGGCACATGGTGTACGGTGCAAGTTACACCGTACACGATCCCAGGGCGGACGTCATTTCCTATGCCCTCAGACTGTGTAGAAAGGAATGGCTTTGGAAGACGGATGTGCGGCGGGTTACAGCGACTACAAAGCGCACTACACCCTGGATGCCAGGAGCATAGTCGATCCGGAGGCGCTTCCCCCCGTGTTTTGGGAGTCGGAGCGGCGGCGGCTGCAGACCCTTGTGCGTCTGTTCGGGGAGATTCGGGGGCAGCGGGTCCTCGACGTGGGTTGTGGTTCGGGCTGGCTGACAAGACTGCTGGCGGAAAGAGGGGCCCGTGTGGTCGCCTTGGATATGGCGCTTTCCGGGGTGAAGGGGGCCAGGCACCGGGTTGAGAGCAGATCCGTGCACAGCGCCTTCCTCGTGGGCGACATCTATCACCTTCCGTTTGCCACCGATGCGTTCGATGGGGCGGTGCTCTCCGAGGTGGCGGAGCATCTGGAGGATCTCGATCGGGGATTGGAGGAGATCGCCCGACTGCTGAAGTCGGGCGGGCAACTGGTGATCTCCGTGCCCAATAACGAGTTGCTCCGATGGCACTTGTGCATCCACTGCAACCGACTGACTCCGGCAAACGCGCATATCCGCAATTTTACTGAGAAGTCCCTGAAAACCAAGCTCGAAGACCATGGATTCACCGTCCTCAAAGTGGCCAAAATTTCCAACAAGATGCTCGAACACCTGCGATTCCCGGTCTGGACAGGAAGATTGCCCTATCCGATCTGGAGAGCCTGGGATGCCGTCCTCAACGTCCTGTCGCGGAAAAGCGCTTTTCTCGCTGCAGTGGCCATCAAGTGATTGGGGATCAGGGAGTTTTGATTAACCCATCTGGAATCCCACCACATGCCCGCCAGGGAACATGCTAGATGATCGATGTGCTGATCCAGAGAAACGCTCCTCTCCGATCCCGTATGGAATATGCGGTGGCTACGGGGATCTCGATGGCGGGATTCGGCCATCGCCTCCTGTCCGAACGGCACGGAGATGAGGAGATTGTGTTCTGCTATGGATCGGATGAGAGAGGGTTGGACACATTCTGTCGGGACGGCGGAATCCTCATCGAGATGCATCCCTGCCCATGGCTTTATGACCCCAGGACCGATCCCTCGATATGCCACCGCATCCAGAATTCCTCACCCCTGCCCTTCTCCCACTTTACCACTCCCCCACACTCCCCACTTGCCTTGCTGGGAGACGATCCATTCCAGGAAGAGAAAGAGTTATTTACCCTCCGCCGAGTCGGGCGCGGGGTTCGGTGCAGTGTGCATGCGGATCTTTTCGGAAATCTCTTCTTTCATCTGTCGCGGGTGGAGGAACGGCTCTCTCCCAACCGGGACGACTTGGGAAGATTTTCGAGCCCGGATTCTCAGCTGGGGAAATCGGAACTTCTCCATCGCCCGCTGGTGGACCAGATCGTGGGGGAATGGATTTGGATGGTAACCCAATGCGGTCGCCAAACCGGGAAGATGACGCTGCGCAAGGCGTTCTGGCCCAGAGGTGAGCGCTTTTCGGCATCCCTTTCCCACGACGTAGATCATCCCATCAAGTGGACGCCCAAACGAATTGGGTACGAAACGGGGCGCGCTGTGCGCCTTCTTTTCAGTCGAAAGGCGGTCGAGGGCAGCCGAAAACTCCGAAGGATGATCCGGTCGCTTGCCAAATGCCGGGATCCCTACTGGACGTTCGAGGAACTGATGGCGCGGGAAGAACAGGCCGGCGTGCGCTCCTCCTTTTACTTCGCAGCGAAACGAAGGATCAAAGCGGACCCATCCTACAATGCCTGCAGCAGAGATGTGAGAGGAATGATCAGGGCGTTGGCGGCCCATGGATGGGAGATCGGGCTGCACGGAAGCTACGATTCCTATAACGATCTGCCCATGCTTCAGGATGACAAGCGCACGTTTGAGCAGGCAGTCTCCTTGATGGCGTCGGGCATTCGACAGCATTTTCTTCGATTCGACAGCGAGGTGACCTGGGAAAATCAGGAACGCGCGGGCTTTGAGTATGACGCCACCCTGGGGTATGCCGACCACGAGGGATTCCGGGCGGGCACCTCTTTTCCCTTCCATCCGTATGATTTTGACAGGGAGGGGGGAAGGCAATTCATCGAGATTCCGCTGGCCATCATGGATGGCACGCTGGCGCAATACAGGGCATACGATGAGCAGGAGGCGACCGCATGCATCGGACGCTTCCTGGGCGCTGCCCGGAAAGATCGCGGCGTGTTCTCCTTTCTGGTGCACCAGAGCTTTCTGGATGAGGAGGAGTGCCCCTATATGAGGAGGCTCTATCAGCATATACTCAGCCAGATCGCCAAAGAACAGGTCTATTGCGTGCCCGGAAAAGAATTGGCGTGCTGGTGGCGGGATCGCGAAGCCCTGAAGATTGAGTCTTGCCCCCCCATAGAGAACCAAATGCCAGCACGAAACGGCACGGAACAACACGGGAGAGATCGAAGTCGTCCGAGCACTTCGATGAGACTCCGTGGCAGAGAATCCGTAGAATTCGTTCTCCGTTCGGAAAGGAGCATCCCCCACATCGTCTTGATCCTCGAACCGGTCGCCGAACCCGCTCAGTGGGAGGTCACCTTGTCCGGCTGCGCCTGCAGGCGACGGAATGAAGAGGAGGCGATCCGATTGGACCTGAGTTCGGTGGAACAGAACAGCACGATACGCCTCACCATACAAAGCGTGAGCGAACACCCTGAGTAACATCACATCGATCACCGCCCGGGGATGGCATGAGAATTTGCATGACGATGTTCGACGAACCCGTCAATGACGCCCGCATCCACAAGGAAACCGCGACACTCGTAAAGATGGGACATTCGGTTCGGATCGTCTGTGTCAAATACGATCGGGCAGATCAGGAGGTCCGCCCGCCCGGAGCGCAGGTGGAACCGATCTACGTGGGGGGAAAACGGAGTGGAAAGGTCCGATTTCTTCGATTCTATCGAAAAGCCTTTTGGCGGGCCATGCGGAGAAATGCAGAGGTTTACCACGCTCAGGATTTGTATTCTCTGCCCGTAGCCTACCTGGCGGCCAGGGCGCATCGTGCAGGGCTTATCTATGACTCGCACGAGTATTATTTGGGAATGGGATCGTTGGTCGGAAGGAGATTCGAGCGTTCGATCTGGGCACTGGTGGAGAAGGTCTTCATCGGAAAGGCGGATCGGGTGATCACAGTGGGCGATGCGATTGCGGACACCCTGCGCACAAGGTATGGCATCCGACGGCCCGTGGTGGTCCGGAACTGTCCCGCTTTCACCCGATCCGTGCGAACCGATGCCCTTCGGGAATGGCTGGGAATTCCCAAGTCCGTGGCGATCTTGCTCTACCAGGGAGGAATGCAAAGAGGACGGGGATTGTTCATGATCCTGGAGAGCCTGAAGCGCGTGGAGGGCTGTTGTGTGGTGATGCTGGGGAATGGCCATATGCTGGAGGCACTTAAGGAACACGCCCGACGATTGGGCCTGACAGATCGCACGTATTTCCCCGGATCGGTTCCGCTCGGGGAGTTGATGCACTTGACGGCCTCGGCTGACATTGGGATTCATTTGATCGAGAACACCTGCCTCAATCACTATTACTGCATACCCAACAAACTCTTTGAGTATCTGATGGCGGGGCTTCCCGTGATCATGAGTGATTTTCCGGAGATCGGAAAAGTGGTCCGGGAGGCGCAAGCCGGGCTTCTGGTGGATCCGACCCATCCGGAACAGATCGCCGATGCGCTCAAGAAACTTCTGAGCGATGAAGACCTGCGCCGGCACTATTCGGAACACGGATTGAAGGCAGCTCAGGAGAGATACAACTGGGATCGGGAATCGTCCAAGCTGGAAGGAGTTTATAGGGAACCGACATTGACGCGGGAAAGGAGCTTGTGAAAAGAGTCCTGTTTATCGCTTATTATTTCCCTCCCATGGGACTATCGGGCGTGCAGAGAACGGTGAAATTTCTCAAGTACCTTCCGGAGTTTGGGTGGGAGCCATCTGTATTGACGGTAAAAGATACGGGCTATCTGGCCTACGACGAGTCCCTGTTTGGCGATCTGGCCGATGAGATGACGATTGTTCGAACCGGGTCATTGGATCCTTTGCGCCTGTCTGCCCTGATGGGCCGAGCGTTCTCAAGATCTCCCGATCCACCCAAAATGGGAGAGAGACGAATTCCCAAGAAGAATGTTTCGGAGCGCACAAGACATCTGTTCAGTGTGCTCAACAGGATCCTGTTCATCCCTGACGGCAAAATAGGATGGCTGCCCTTCGCAGTAACTGGGGGAAGTCAGCTGCTTTCTCACGGAAACTTTGATGTCATCTATGCCACCGGCCCTCCTTTCACCTCCCATTTGATAGGGGGCATTCTTGGGAAACTGTTTCACAAGCCGGTCGTATTGGATTTCAGAGACATCTGGGAGAATCAGTTCATAGACTATCCCACGGGTTTGCATCGAACGCTAAACGAATTCCTTCAAAGAGCTGTCCTGAGAACCGCAGATGCCGTTGTATCCAACAATGCGCCCACAGATGCTGACCTGAGAGGAAGATGCCCACGGAGCGAGGCCAGCAAGTTCCACGTCATCACCCACGGTTTTGATCCGGAGGATTTCAGGAAATGGGATGGATTCCTCAAATCCTCCGGGGGAAAATTCACGATGACTTACTGTGGTGCGTTCTATGAAAGGCGAACCCCGGAGCCGTTCCTTCGGGCCGTAAGGACGCTGTTGGATGAGCATCCCGCAGTGGCCTCGGATTTGAAAGCTGTTTTTGTGGGACTGTTTCCGGAGGAATACAAGAAGCTGGTAAGTCGTTTGGACCTCGACCGCGTGGTGGAGGTAAACGCTTATGTTCCTCACAAAGAGAGCATAAAATACCTGCTTGAAGCCGATCTGTTGTGGTTCACCATCAGCAAAGGGAAAGCGAGCGATACCATCGCTCCGGGCAAACTGTTCGAATACGTTGGCGCAGGAAAACCGATATTGGCCTGTGTCCCGGAGGGGACAGCTGCTCAGACCGTCCGTTCGTTGGGAAACAGCACGGTGGTGCCTCCCGACGATGTGAACGCGATCCGGGACGCGCTTTTCTCCTATTACCAAAACTGGCTTGAGGGGAAAGGTGTTGCAGCAGATCCGCGCATCCTCGACCAATACGACCGTCGGACTTTGACGGGATCGCTGGCGGACATCTTTGATGCGTGCATCACCCTTCGGAAACGCAAGAGCCAGGAGAAAGCATGAGGGAAATGACCCCAGAGCAGACAGATCGCCAGCCAGATGGGGAGAGGGGAAGGCGGTCCGTCAAGAAGCCGCAGCAACCTCGGAATGGAAAATGGGCAAGATCCGCTGAATGAGGTCCGTGTCTTCCGGCAGTTCATGGTTTTCTCGGTGCCAGTTTCAACGCCTTTCCACAGAAAGGAATGCCTCAGCAGGCTCCCAACAGAGAACTAACCTCAAACCGAAAAAGGAGGGATCATGTCCGCACCTATTGCGCTTCAGTTATACACGCTCAGAGAGGCCATGGCGGCAGATTTTGATGGCGTGGTTCGAGAAGTGGCCCACATGGGGTACGTGGGCGTAGAACCCGCCGGTTTCCCCGGAACAACGCCTGGGGCGGCGGCACGGCTTTTTGGGGAATTGGGATTGGCGGTCCCCAGTGTCCATACGGCGCTCCCCATCGGGGAGAGAAAACAAGAGGTACTGGATACGATGAGCGCACTCGGTTCCCGCCGCATCGTCTCCGGCCAGGGGCCGGGAGATTTTGAGACCATGGATCGCATCAAGGCCGCGTGCGACCGGTTCAACGAAGCCAGCGCAGTGGCTGTTGCGCATGGGATGGCGTTCGGGGTCCACAACCACTGGTGGGAGTTTCTGCAGGTGGCGGACCGGTATGTGTATGAGGTGATGCTCGATCTCTTATCCCCCGAGGTGTTCTTCGAGTTGGATACTTACTGGATCCAGACTGCCGGCGTGGATCCGGCGGCTGTGGTTCGGGCGCTTGGGGGGCGTGCGCCGCTGCTTCATATCAAGGATGGCGCGTGCGAAAAGGACGCGCCGATGACGGCTGTGGGAGAGGGAATCGTTGATTTTCACCGCATTGTGGAGGCATCCAAAAGAACGGCGGAGTGGATGATTGTGGAGTTGGACCATTGCGCTACCGATATGATGGAGGCCGTTGGGCAAAGCTACACCTATCTGACCAGGGAGGGATTGGCACGTGGAAAAAACAGTTAAGGTCGGTGTGATCGGATGCGGAAACATCAGCAGCGCGTATTTTAAGGGCTTGAAGCCCTACTCCATAGTGGAAGTAGTGGCCTGTGCGGATCTGCTGATGGATCGGGCCAAGGAGAAAGCTCAGGAATTCGGAATCCCGAAAGCATGTTCGGTTGCAGCGCTACTTGGGGATCCGGAGATCCAGATAGTCGTGAATCTCACGGTCCCCAAAGAACACGCGCAGGTGAACCTGGCAGCTATTCAGGCCGGAAAGCATGTTTACTGTGAAAAGCCCTTCGCAGTCGAGCGGGCAGATGGCAGAAAGGTGCTCGAGGCGGCTCGTGAGAAGGGGCTGCTGGTGGGCAGTGCGCCCGACACGTTTCTGGGAGGAGGGATCCAGACCTGCCGAAAACTGCTCGATGACGGATGGATCGGACAGCCCATTGCGGCCACCGCCTTTCTGGCCGGACATGGGCCGGAGTCGTGGCACCCGGCGCCCGATTTCTACTATCAGCAGGGAGGGGGCCCCATGCTCGACATGGGTCCCTATTATCTGACCGCACTGATCAATCTGTTGGGACCCGTAAGGCGGGTGACTGGCTCAGCGCAAACGAGCTTTCCCGAACGTGTGATCACCAATAAGACCCGTTATGGGGAACGAATTCCGGTGGAGATCCCCACGCATGTCACGGGGATCGTGGATTTTGCAGCGGGGCCCGTGGCCACGCTGATGATGAGTTTTGACATCTGGTCGCACACCCTGCCCCGAATCGAGGTGTATGGCTCGGAGGGTTCGCTCAGCGTGCCGGATCCCAATTGCTTTGGGGGCCCCGTTAGCGTACGAAGGGCCGGGGCGGAGTCCTGGAGCGAGGTTCCACTCACCCACAGTCCCGATGTCAGCCGGGGAATCGGAGTGGCCGACATGGCAGTTGCTCTGACCTGTGGCCGCCCACACCGGGCCAATGGCGAATTGGCCTACCATGTTCTGGATGTGATGCAGTCCTTTACGGAGGCCTCAACTGCCGGCCGACATGTGAATCTTACAAGCACCTGCGCCAGACCGGCTCCCCTGCCGATGGGGCTCTTGACGGGGATGCTGGACAGGGCGTAGCCCTGATGCAAAAAAGAAGAACCGCGTCTGGTATGAGTTGTCTCTTTCTCATTTTCTCCCTTTCTCGCCCTACCACTTGCTCGTAGCTCGTAGGGGCCGATAAGGAAGAAGGCGGAAATATCGCCCGGGTGCGTCATCCACAGAATCCGGGTTCGGAATATCGCGGAAATGATTTGATCCCCAAGGTCAGCGTCCTTATTCCCACCTGCAACACGGCGATGAGAGAGGGGGTCTATCAGACCCCGAGGCTTGTGGCCATGCTCTTTGACCGCATGTATGTGCCGATGTGGGTCTTCGATAACCTCCTGGCATACAAGCGCCATCGGGCCTTTCGAAAGAGGATCACTGAAAATGAAATCCAGACCGCGTTTTTCATTTTGCATTTTGCATTTTTCATTCTGCATTTTCTCGATGTGCCTCCTGCTATCCCGCTGCGGACCCCCACCCAACCCGATGCCCGGCGGGGGAAGGGAGCCGGAGAGCGAGGGAACGCTGTCCTTTCGCTTTCTTCTGAGCTTCGGGACTTTCGGAAGCGGTCCGGGAAGGTTCATCGATCCGCACGGGATTTCCGTGGACCGGTTGGGATCTGTTTACGTGGCGGATACAGGCAACGACCGCATACAGAAGTTCGATGAAGACGGGCATTTCCTGGATGAGATCGGTGGATTTGGATGGGACGCGGATCAATTCAATCGTCCGACCGATGTCTATGTCCGCGACGGACTGGAAATCTACGTGGTGGACGCGGGAAACCGGCGCATTCAGCGTTTTGACAGCCGGCTGACGCTTTTGGAGAGCATCACCCACTACCAGGAGGAGGAGTTCGGGGAGCTGATGTCCCTGGCGGTCTCGCCCACGGGAGATCTTTACCTCACCGATCTGCACCGCGACGAGGTCATTCGGCTGAGTTCTTTCACTGGCGAGGCGCGCCTTTTCGGCGGCTCGGAGATCGGCGGGGGCGGATGGTTCCGACCGTGGGGTGTTGCCGTGGAGGGCGAGCGAACGGTAACTGTTTCGGAGCCCGAAAACGGCCGCATCGTTCGCTTCGATCCCTTCGGAAATCTTCTTTCGGTGTGGGGTCAAGGGGGAACGGATCGCGAGCCAGCCCTGCACAAACCTCTGGGGATGACGATAGATCGTCAGGGGCGTTTGTTTGTGGCCGATGCAGGAGCCCATCAGGTCGTCGTATTCGGGCAAAGGGGGAATGTGCTGGGCCGTCTGGGGGCCAAGGGGGAAGGATGGGGGGCGTTTCGGGAGCCAAGGGATGTAGCACTGGGACCGGGTGAAAGGCTCTATGTATTGGACAGCGGAAATGCACGGGTCCAAAAATTCAGGATAGCGCGCGAATAGAAGGCGTAGGAATCCGGAACTTGGGGGCCCTGCTTCGGGGAGACACAGGGAGCATGCTGCGTTGTTTCGGAAATGCGGAGGGCGCGATTCGAGATAGAGAATACAGTGATGGAGCCAAGAGCAGCGGATACGGTCGGAGGACGCGGAGGGTTATCCGCGCCGCTTTATTGTCTCCGCTGCTCTTGTTTGCGACGGAATCACAGGCGGAGGAGATTCCCTGGACCCAGATCCGGATTCAGGGAAACGGAGGAAGTGGGCCCTATCTGCTGACTGAGCGGATCGTCTTTGAGAAAAGCGACAGTGTGTGGGTGGATGAGAGCCTTCAGCAACGCGGGCAGGATTATGCCTTGGACTACCTCTATGGCAGACTCACGTTTTACCGGATCCTTTCGGACAGCTCATGGATATCTGCGAAATTTCGCGCGCTTCCTTTTGATGTGGCAAGGGCGGTCCGGCATCGCGAGATCGTCCTGACGGACACCGCGAGCAGGAGAGAACTGCGCAAACCGGTTCTGGAGGTCCGCGAGCGGCGCGCCATAGCGGAGCAGGAGTTCTCCCAGTTGCAGGTGGGCGGCAGCAAGACCTTTGGCATCACCGTCGGCTCCAACCGCGATCTTTCTCTGGAGCAGTCTCTGCGTGTAAATCTGACCGGAAGGATCGGCGAGAACGTGGAGGTGGTCGCCCTGCTCTCCGATCAGAACGTACCCATCCAACCCGAGGGGACCACCCAGCAGTTGAAGGAACTGGACAAGGTACTCATCGAGATTCGCACGAGCCATCATTCTGCCACGATGGGAGATTATGTACTGAACCTCAAGAGCGGGCGACTTGGACGGTATGATCGCCGTCTGGAGGGCGTCATGGGACGCATTTCCTATCCCCGGTACGAGGTCACAGCGGCAGGCGCAGTATCCAAGGGGATCTTCCATACCCAACGCTTCAATGGAATCGAGGGCAATCAGGGGCCCTATCCGCTTCGGTCCGAGGATGGAAACAGCTCCATCGTTGTGCTGGCGGGCACCGAGCGCGTCTGGGTGGATGGTCAGCAGATGGTGCGCGGCTCGGACAACGATTACACCATCGAATACGGCAACGGACAGATCACATTCACCCTGCGCAGGCTGATCACCGGGGATTCCCGCGTGGTCGTGGATTTCGAATACACCAACCAGCAGTATCCCAGAAGCGTCCTGGGCGGAAGCGGCCAATTTCGTTTCTGGGGAGATCGGCTACGGTTTGGCGCGATTGCAGCCCAGGAGTCGGACGATCGGGATCATCCCCTGGATCTGGTATTCGGCCCGGAGGCACTGATGCTGCTCCGGGAAGCCGGAGACGATCCCAGATCGGCCTCGACATCGGGCGTGGACACTGTGGGAGCGGGCCAGGGAAGCTATCGGGCGGCATACGATTCGTTGGCGGAAAAGCCCTACTACGAGTTTGCCGGCACGGAGGGCGGGCCTTACCGGGTGACCTTCTTGGGGGTTGGAGTAGGCAACGGGTCTTATGCCTATGTCGGCGGAGGGATCTATCGGTATGTGGGAGCGGGGAAAGGAGCCTATCTGCCCGGTGCTCTTCTGCCGTTTTCTCAGCGGCACCGCTTGATCGCTTGCGATCTTTCTCTGGCGCCCGTTCCGGCGTTTCGGATGGCCGGCGAGATCGCCTTCAGCGATCTGGATCGGAATACCTTCTCGCCAAAGGACGACGAGGATAACGGAGGATTGGCCGTCCGGATCAACGGGCTCTATAGGCCCGGAAACATTCGGATCGGAGGCGTAGGGTTGGGAGATCTGGAGCTTTCCGGGGAGCGCTTTTTTCGGGAGCGCACGTTTCGGGAAATTGGGCGGATCGAAAATGTGGAGGAGAATCGCCGCTGGGGTCTGGGTTTTCGGGAGGGACAGGGCGAGGCAACCAGCGAGTTTTCCGCGCGCTATCGTCCCACCGACAAATCGCAGATCGGAGGAAGCTACGGACGAACCGAGCGCGGAGCGGTCCGATCCCAGCGCCGGGAGTGGGACCTCGCATGCTCCCAATGGTCCGTGGCTAACCTGGCCTACGCGGAGGCTCGGATGGATCACACCAACGCAGACCGCATCTCGGGCCGGACGATCCGACGCGAGGGGCAGATCGGCTCCGCATACGGGCACATCCGACCCAAGGTGGCGTATCAATTCGAAAAACTTACGCGGGGGCAAGACGGAGAGCGGATTTCCGGCGCGGCGTTCGACAATTGGGAGGGCGAAGTCGCGACCATGGGATGGAACCGGATGGCCGGATCGGTAGGGTGTCAACTGCGGCAGGATCGCTCGTGGCAGGGAATCGGGGTCGGGGAGGAGGAATCGGGCATCATGGGCCGGTGGAGGAATCAGTCCAAAGCGACGACGCCTCAATTGCGTTTTTCGATCCGGGATTGGCGCAGCCTCTCCGTCAATACCGAGTATACCCATCGGGAAAAGAAGTATGATCCTGCCTATATCTCAACCGTCTCCGGGGGAAATCTGGAGGACACAAAAAGTGATCTGGCCCAGGTCCGGGTGGATTTTGCGCCCTGGAACGGCGGCCTTTCGACCACCCTCAAGACTCATCTCTCCAACACCCAGATCGCCCAGAAACAACGAAATTACATCGAGGTAGGGACGGGAAACGGCTACTATGTCTGGGAGGATCGGAACGAGGATGGCATCCGGGGAGAGGACGAATACGTGCCCGATCCCGATGGGAACTACCAACTCTATGTGGAACAAATCGGCGATTTTCAGCCCATCACCGAGGTCCGGACGGACGTGCGCATCAAGTGGGAGCCGGGAAGGATTCTGAGGAGCAAACGATCCGAAACCGGAATCCAGAAATCACCTCTCACCACTCGCCAGTCACCACTCACCAAAATGGGCTGGTGGAAGGAGCTTTCGGGAGAGACGGCCCTTGAGGGAGAGGAGAAGGCGCAGCGGAAAAGTATCCGGGGGAATCCCTTCGGTCCGTTCACCTTTTCTCCGGATAGCACGATGGTTCGGGCATCGAGAAGACTCAGACAGGATGTGTATCTCTTTCGGGGAAAGCGGACGTTTGCCGTCAGGCTCCGATATGACCAAAACGACCGATGGGACAACGAATATACCGGAGGCTTTCGAAAAACGCGGACGGTTGCGCAATCGGTCCGGGTGCGCTCCCGATTTCTCAAGGTACTGGACTCGGAATGGACAGGCACAAGGTCGGATGAGCGCCGAGAGGACCTGTTGAGTTCTAATTATCGCATTACCGGATGGGAGTTGGACGGACGACTTTCCTATCGGCCGCGCAACGCGCTGGAGACGACGCTTGGGGTGGGATGGAGCCGGGAGCACGAACGCAAGCAGGATGTCCGGGCAGGCCGTATTTCTCTCATACCCGGCATATCCTACAGCCTGCGCGGGAAGGGCCGCCTTCGGGCCAACGTGGACTGGACCTCGGTCGGTACCCGTCCAGAAGATCGCCCCCTGATCTATTCGATGATGGGCGGCCGGCGAAGCGGTGGGACATTGATCGCAGATGTGACCGCGGACTATCGGGTGGGGAAATATGTGACGGCGTTTCTCTCCTACAACGGGCGCAAGAATCCCGGCCGAAAAACGATCCATACAGGCCGAATGGAGATGAAGGCGTACTTCTAAGGGAAACCGGATAATCAGAACTGCAAGGTGTCAGGTGAAGAACGAACCCCGTGAAGCGTGAAACGCAAAATGCAAGTCAGCAAATCGCCCATTGCGGCGCACCCATCACCCACCGCGAATACACGCGAATATCTCAGGCTCACGTTGGCGGATATTGGCACACATTCTCGGGTGACTGATGACCAGGAAGGGATGATCCGTGAAAATCCGTGTCCTCCGTGTCCTATCGCTTATCTTCTTTCTGTGGACGGGGTCCGTCTGGGCGGAGGATCCACCGGAGATCCGGATCGGGTCAGTTCAGATTTTGGGCTGTACGCTGGATACGGCGGCGGTGCGGGAAACGCTGGATCTGGTGGAAGAAACCATCCTCAGCAAGGCGCGGATTCAGGAGGGGTCGGAGCGGCTGGTTCGGTATTACGAAGAACGCGGGTATCCCTTTGCCGCAGTGGCGCTATCCCACGTTTCTCTGGAGAACGACCGGGCAGAGGTGGGCTTGGTGATCACGGAAGGGCCGAGCGTATCCATCGGCTCCCTGGAAGTTCGAGGCAATACGAATACCAGGCCGGAGGTGATCCTTCGCGAACTGCGCATTCGGCCCGGACAACCCTACGATCAGCGGCAGATAGACAGCGGAATGCGTTGTCTTGCCCGGCTGACATTCTTGGAGCGGGTGCGCCCGCCGACTCTGCGTTTCGATCCGAACAGAGAGGAAGTCGCCTTGATCATAGAGATCGCGGAGGCGCAAGCTAATCGGGCGAATGCGGTGGTGGGATACGTACCCGGAGTCGGTGAGTCGAAGAGTTTCTTCACGGGGCTGGTGGATGTATCGCTTGGAAATCTATCGGGTACTGGGCGCAAGGTGCAGGCTCGATGGGAACGGCGGGATCCGATTTCTTCCGGCATTCTCCTGAAGTATGAGGAACCGTGGGTTTTCGGGTTTCCCGTCCACGCGGGAGGCACCTTTGGCCAAAAACAGCGTTCGGGATATACGGAGGCGACAGCTACCTGCTTCCTGGATTTCCCCATCTCGGAACAGATCACCGGGGGTTTTTCGGTCGGTTTTGAGCAGGCGACCCCCGATTCGGCGGGGAGTTGGGTGATGCCCCGAACTGCCTCGTGGGTCGGAGGATTGACGTTCGCTTACGACGGCACCGATCACTGGGAGAACCCGACGCGGGGATTTCGGCTCTCCAGCACGTCAGACGTGGGCCTGAAGCAAAACCACGCCACGGAGCATTATTCGCCCTCCAAAACCGAAGTGATTCGAAGACGTTATGGGCTGAATCTGGCGTATTTGCGGCCCCTTCGAAAAAGACAGGTGTTCTACATCGGCCTGCACAGCGCAGCGGTGGATAGTCCCGAACGGGTCCTTCCCCTCAGCGAAAAGCTTTGGCTTGGAGGCGCGCATTCTCTGAGAGGCTATCGCGAGGATCAGTTCGGAGGGATTCGGATCGGATGGACGAATGTGGAATACCGGCTTCTGCTCGGACCGGAGTCCAGGGCGTTCCTCTTTTTAGATGGGGGCTATGTGTTCGATCGAAGAATGGCGGCGGATGGAGCGGGCACGACGGACATGGAGGATTCCAAGATCGGGTATGGGTTCGGCGTGCGCGTGCGATCCCGTATGGGGATCGTGGGAATAGACTATGGTCTCGGCAAGGGAGACGGCTGGATGGAGGGAAAGGTACACGTGGGGGTGGAGAATCGGTTTTGACAAGGACGCGGACTTCCCCTAAGGGAGGGGCTGCAAAAACAGAACAAGATCGCAGCAAGCAGCGTGCATAGGCCATACACAGGATACATTTTCCCCTCCATTCTTCCGACTCCGGGGCGCCACATAAACCTGGAATGCGCAATATGGACGCTAAGGCCAGAGCCGTCTCATCTGTTCTTTCGTCTTGGGGATAGGATCATGCGGAGAAGCGATTGGTATGATTTGCAGACAGCGGAGGTTCGTGCAAAAGGACTATCTGTTCGGATTGCTTCGGCGCTCCGCGAACTGGAATGACATCAAGAGAAACATGCTGTCTTTGCGGGCGAAGCCGCGACCTCCCGGTTTTCGGACTCCTGCGGAAGGATCAACCTACTGGATTTCTCGTTGGTGAAAAAAGGACCCCTCCTGGGAGAACGGCAGACTTACCTGAGGAATTCTGAATGATTTGACTTTATGATACTCGAAAATATGCAGTACGCGACAATATATGGTATTTTTGTCTTCGATGCAAGGGATTTTTCATCTCCTCAAGGGGTAAAGAACAACATATACCGCTCCTCCTAAGATCTTAGTTCATATTACAGACAGAGAGGATGGCTTGTTTTAGCTTTTCCTCATCTTTCATGCAGGCTGTCAACGCCTGATCCAGGTGGGGGAGAGTCTCGAAGAATTCATTGTGGGTCACAT
>JAZDJA010000400.1:0-4889 GCA_043804415.1 Candidatus Latescibacterota bacterium
TGTGACCCACAATGAATTCTTCGAGACTCTCCCCCACCTGGATCAGGCGTTGACAGCCTGCATGAAAGATGAGGAAAAGCTAAAACAAGCCATCCTCTCTGTCTGTAATATGAACTAAGATCTTAGGAGGAGCGGTATAGGTTTCGATCTGGTTCCAGATTCCTTTGTCGTCCCTGATCTGCTTGCAGGAGGAACAGATGGTAATCAGCCCCTGGAGGATTCTGACCTCACCCATTGCGGTCAGCAGATCCTTCTCGACTCTTTGAAAATTGAGTATGATCAAGCCCATTACGACAAATATATTCCCTCCGAACAAGACCACAAAAGCCACTCCATGAAAGGCCGAAGCCTGCATGAAGTCCACGATGGGACCTTCCAGGAAGGTGGTTGCCAGCGTGCGCAACGCAAACGAGACGGCCTGGATGCCAAATACCGTGGTCAGCATGACGTGTTGATCATCCAAAAGCTGCGGTATGTGATGATGGACAATATAGGCGCTGTATCCGGAAAACATGGCCAGCATGGCGGAGATAATAATGATACGTGCATTTACATTCGGCGACAGATAGGCAAAATAGATAAATGAAACAAACAGGCCTACCGCAAGCGAGAGGAAGATCCCTCTTCTTCTTGTGCTGTCTACAAATATCTCTATCCCATAGGCGATCAGCCCGCTCGCTGCCACAAGGAGTGTGTTGGCGATCACAACCGAGACAAAGTCCGGAAAGATTCCTCTCATGCCCAGGAATATCGAACCGAAACAGTTTAGAAAGGAAGCAGCTGCCCAGTGCCCAAAACCACTGTAAGTCTTCCGACTATGAAACACGTGTACCATGCAGATGCAGAGGATCAGGCTGATGATGCCCGAAATAAAGGAGAGTGTTCTTATATCCAGGTAGCTGTGCAAGGATTGATTCCTCCTGTTTTCTGCAAGGGCGTGTTCAGAGCGCGTGGTCGGTCCGACTGGGTAACTGGGTCAGACCGACCGTTCCTCGTGATTCTGCATCTTCTCCAGTTTGAAGAGCACGGGCCGTCGGTACAGCACGTTACGAAGACATTGGGGCCTCCCCGGGCCATGCCCCAAACCATCTTCTCAATATCCGCCCATGCCCATCCGCAGAATCTGGGGGGTATCTCCCACGGCATCTGTTCGTCCACCACGAATTCCTGCCCGACCTCAAATATGGAACAGGGGCCCCAATCTCCCGTATCCGTGTATTGATCGATCAAATCCTGATGAGGGAGCTTCTTCATTACGGTGATTCTTACCTTGTTTTGAGAGGGGAACATCCTGGTGGGCATGGTGCCTCTCCTCATCTTGTGCCAGTCCGGGTGATCTGGCGGGCGACGCGTATTCCTTAATGATCCGCGGATTACGCGAGATACGGATCATCCGATCGGAGCGCGCAGGGGCCGTCCAGGTCGGACACCCTCCTGAAGCTTCCCATGCGCCACGACCGGAACCCCGCTGACCAGAACATATCGGATCCCTTTCGAGTATGCCGCGGGATCTCGATAGGTCGCTTGGTCGATCACGTTTTCCGGGTCAAAGACGGTCAGGTCCGCATCAGCCCCGATACGGATGCGGCCCTTGTTTGCCATGGCCGGCGCCCGTTCTTCCACTCGTTGTGCGGGCGCGAGCGTTATCTTGCGCAGGGCTTCCATCATGGGCAATACCGGGGTCTCGCGCACATACCGACCCAGAAGGCGGGAAAAGGTGCCGGAGGCCCGGGGATGGCCCTGCCCCTTCTGGAGAAACCCATCCGTGGCCACCATGGGGATCGAACTTGCGACCGCCGCCCGGATTTGATCTTCGGTCAGGATATGCAGGATCACCCATCCACCCGTCTTTCGGTAGCGCGCGAAACTTCCTGCGGTAAGGCGCTAGCCTGTGGCGGTCCATTGCAGGTCCGGGTAGTCGATACCAAATGCCTCCTGCCAGCCCTCATCGAACAGGGCGGACTCGATGAGCGTCATGGCCGCGGTAAAAGGGTAGACATCGCCGGTGATATCCAAGCCGCGCGACCGGGCTTCCCCGATCCTCTGGATCAGCCTGGGGAAACCCTTTCCGCCGCTGCTCTGAAGATGGGTTACCTGGAGGGGTGCCCCGGCAAGGGCCGCAGCAGCGATCACCTCCTCAAGCGCCTGCATTCCGCTGGAGGGTTCCCTGGTGCCCGCATAGCGCAGGTGCACGTAACACAAGGCGTGATGCCCGGCCGCAGTTCGGAACAGCTCCAGGATTTCCCATGGAGTGGCAGCCGGCGTGTACTGGATGCCAAAGCCCACTGCCAGCGCGCCCCGCGTCAACCCATGGGCGATCTGCTCCTTCATCGCCTCGATTTCCCGCTCGGTTGCCGCTTTGCGGCCCCCATCGCCGCTGGGCAAATACCCTCCGGGGTCGTGCATTACCGCCATGCGGACGGGTATATGACCCACGCTGACCCCATGGTGGATTAAAGCGTCGCCTTCCCGCTCGGAATACCAACGATCCACATCGGCGGTTCCCCCTTCCAGCGCCAGGGCGGTGGTGACCCCATCCGTGGCCAGCGCACAGAAATTCTCATGGTTCTGCCCATGGGAGTTCAGGTCGATAAACCCTGGGGACACCACCATGCCCATTGCGTCGATAGTCGTACGCCCCACCAGGGAGTCGGTGCTGATCGCCCGAACAACGCCTTCGGTGATCCCCACGTGGCGGATCGCATCCAGCTTCGATTCGGGGTCGATGACGCGACCGCTTGCGATGACCAGGTCATAGGTTGGATCTTGCGTGACCATGCAGCATGAGCTCCTCTCTGTTCCATCCTTTGTCCAAGAGCGGCCACTGTCCCACGTCGCACGGAACGTTGCCTCGCGTCTTGCCCCCGGAAGTGCCGCCGGGCATCCCGCAAGACACCCGCCTGCGTCTCAGTATCTTCCGAAGTTTCTGGCTGTTTGATACATCGCGACCACGTTTTCGGTGGGAGAGTTGTCCTGCAAACAATGGGTCGGAGCAAAACAGTACCCGCCCCCCGGCATCATCGTCGCAAGAATGTCGCGGCAATAGGCCGTCACTTCCTCCACCGTTCCATAGGCAACCGGGCCGGCCGTGCTGATACAGCCGTGAAAAGCCAGGCGACCGCCAAAGTGTTCCTTGAGATAGGCCGGCGCCATGTGGACCGCCTCGGGCTGCAGGGTGTCCACCACATGCACGCCCATCTCGATGAAGTCCTCATATGCCCAACTGGAGGAGCCGCAGGTGTGGATCATCACCGACACGTCATACGCCTCGGCCAGGTCGCAGAACCACTGATATCTTGGTCGGATATGCTTGCGGAAGGTTTTCAGACTGATCAGCGGAGCGATCTGGGTGCCCAGGTCCTCGCCGAGCCAAATGAAGTCCACCTGTCCCCGGGCGGCATCGAGGATGCGTTCGGTGACCTCCAGCTGGATCTTCATGCGCCGATCGGCCAGAAGCAATCCTGCGGGCTCGTCGGTGACCAGGTCAATGAGCGTCTGCTCCATGTTTCGGAGCATGCTGTTGCCGTTTATGATGTCGCCGTACCCCCCGGAGCCGCTGATCGCATACGGCGCGTACCGGCGGCACTGGTCATAGATCTGGGAGTAATCGTAGTCGTCGGGATTGGGCAAGGGCCATCCGGCAATCTGTTCGGGCGTGGCCTCGCGCAGGGGAAAATCACAGTAGTCCCAGTACCCGCTGCTCTCATTGGCGATCCAGACCTGACGAACCCCCCAGTCACTCACGCGGACTCCGCGCTCGGGCATGTCCTGATGCAGGCGCGGGCCGACATAGGGGGCATTCACACTGCGGAAATCCACACCCAGCGCCACGCGCAGCCCCTCGTCATCGTTGGGTGCCAATCGGAAGTGTTTCTTGAGTCGTGCGTCGATGCCCGTTTCGGCCTGATAGTTGATCGGCACGCGGTCCGGCACCTGCGACGCGAAGGTCTTGAGCACCCGTTGTTTGGGTATCATGTGGGGGTCTCCTTTGAACGGCTAGGATGATCTCTTCTTGGAGGACGCGATGTGCATGGACTCTGCAAATACCTGCCCATCTTTCGCCTGTGTCTGCCCACCCACCCGGGCCTGGTTGATCATCTGAGCCACAGCCTGGGATGTGTGGGTATGGAGAATACGTATGAGTGGATGGTTCCCTTCGAAGACTCTAAATATCTCGTCGGCAAATGCCTGGCCAATGGACTCAATACCGACGAAGTCAAAGATAACGATGCTGAACCTGTCAACTCTCGCTCGTAAGCGCTTGGCTTGTGATCGCGACACAAGCTCCTCAGTCCCGTGACGAACCATGCGGACGGGTACAACCGTTTTGTTGAAGCCATAGTCCTCATCAGCAGAGGCGAAACGATCAAATACGTCTTTGGTGGTTTGTGGGCTTCCATTTGCAGGATACATGAAGACTGCAGTCCCTGTGTACGGTTTCTCCAGTTGTGATATCCAGTCCTCTTCCTCTCCAAACTTGTGCGTGAAATACACATCACCCGAGAGAATGGCAAATCTGTCAAGCATTCGCGATGTAAAGAAGATTCCCTCACCAGTATGCCTCTCAGGATCAGTGGTAAGCTTTCCTTTTGCCAGTTCGAGCACCGCATGTCGTTCGTCTTCAAGTCGGCACTCCTCTTTGATCTTCCGAAATATGCCTACTCCATCATCATGAATGAATATCTCCGTCTGAAATGCATTCTTCTCGATGCTCACACTGAGTTCAGTGCCATTTGAGTGGTCAATGGCATTGTTCACCATTTCCGTCACTGCATACTGCCAGATTGCCAGGTCAAGTCCTAAATTGTCTGTAAAATCGTCAATCCGAGGAAAGAGAACAACAGTCAGTCAGTTCCAGTCACCCGGATGGGAGGCTGGTCGATCTCCTC
>JAZDJA010000401.1:0-5451 GCA_043804415.1 Candidatus Latescibacterota bacterium
ATCTCAGAACGGGGTCGGCCAAGCTAAGCTACTGATTCACCAATGAAATGGCTGTAAATGGAGGCCTATATTGGCCTTAAACGTGCATTTTCAGGGTTGAAATTGCCCCTTTGTCAGCGGCCTCGTGGAAATGTAGCAAACGGGGCCTTTTGAAAATGTATCGAATTTTGCTTGGTTGAAACCGCCGGTCCCATCGGGTTTTCAGGAACCGGCGGCGCGGAGGGTGAACTGGTTATTTGTCGATCTGGTCTTTCATGCGATAGCTTTTGCCTTCGATGATCATGGTCTTGGCGTGGTGGAGGAGGCGGTCAAGGATGGCTGAAGTAAGCATGCTGTCGTTGTTGAAGATCTCTGGCCACTGATTGAAGGCCCGGTTGGATGTGATGATGATCGAGCCTCTTTCGTAGCGCTGACTGATGATCTGAAAGAGGAGATCAGCGCCAAGCTTGTCGATGGGCAGATAGCCGAGTTCATCAAGGATGAGTAGTGAGGGAGAGAGGTATTTTTTGAGTTCCACTTTGAGGCGGTTTGTGGCCTGAGCGGCGGCCAAGGTATTGATGGCGTCGACGGCGGTGGAGAAGAGCACTGATTTTCCGGCAAGACAGGCGGCATAGCCGAGTGCGGTAGCGAGATGGGTCTTGCCTGGGCCGACTGCGCCGAGGAAGATGATGTTGGCGTGATCCTTGTGGAACTGGAGTCGGAAGAGGTTTTGGACTGCCATGCGGTTGATTGATTTTGGCCAGTTCCAGGAGAACTGGTCAAGGGTTTTGATGACGGGGAAGCGGGCGTTTTTGACCCGACGGAGGGTAGCGCGATCACGGCGGAGATTCAACTCGCCTTCGATGAGTTTGGCGAGATAGTCGACATGGCCTAAGCTATCGCGTACGGCGCGGTTGGCAAGCTCTGGGTGGTGTTCGGCCATAAAGGGGAGGCCAAGCAGGGAGAGGTCGGTCTGCAATTGGCTGGGGATGGCGAGTGGCAGTTCCTTGGTTTTGGCAGTGGTCATGGTGCAGGCTCCTTTGTTGGTGAAGGTTTACGGTCATAGATGGAGAGGTCTGGTCCCTGAATCTTAAGGTCGAGCAAATCTGGACGTCGGGTGAGGTGCAGGGGGCCAGGCTCCGGGAGTTTGCGGGCGCGGCACTCAAGGATGTTGGCGATGTAGTCTGCGCCTACGGCATGGAGTTTCAGGGCATCATCGATGGCCATGGTAACGGCGTCGGCCCCGTGGATATCGGCCAGGGCGAGGATCTTGCGGACATGGTGGCCGGCATTGAGATGGCGGGTGTCGAGTTCGCGGAAATAGTCGATGGCGCGGGGCGACAGGGCCAGGAATCGGAAGAAGAGTTTCTGGTCATCGGCCTTTTTCCTCTGGGCGATGAGTTCCTTGGGGTGATCTGGATCCTCGAAATCGCGGTTTCGTTCGTAGGAGCGGGCGTGCCTGGCGATGAGATTGGCATCAAAGTAGAGGCAGAGCCGGTCGGGGTAGATTTTCATGGTCAGGCGGGCACCGGCGTAACGGGCCGGGACCGAGTAGTGGTTGGAGTCGAGGGCAACGCGAAACTGTGAAGAGGCCCGGACTTGGGCGACGGTCCCGATATCGTAAAGGTTGGCGGGCAGCGGCAGGAGATGGGGCCGTTCCTCCATAAGCATCTCGACGGGCTTCTTGCGGGTCTCACCGTGGATGCGGACATTGGCCACGGTGTCAAGCCAGAGCTTGGCGGCAGGAGCCAGTGCCATGAAATCAGGTAACTCGGTGCCGGCGAGGAAGTTTTTTTTGACATAGCCGACGGCATTTTCGACCCGCCCTTTTTCATTGGCCTTGCGTACGCCACAGGCCGTAATGGTGAAACCATGGTGCCGGGCAAAATCGAGATACCTGGGATTGTAGACCGGGGCCTGGCCCAGGGTGCGTTGCAAGACTGCGCTTTTCAGGTTGTCGACCATGATCCTGGCCGGCACTCCGCCAAAGGCGGCAAAGGCGTTGGCGTGGCAGGCCAGGAAATGCTCCATGGTTTGGGAGACGGTGAACTCGACATACATCTGGCGGCTGTAGCACAGGACCATGACGAAAAAACTTAAGCGGCGCGAGGTCTCGCCCACCCGGATTGAGCCATAGGAGCCCCAATCCATCTGGGCGCATTCACCTGGCGCAAAGGCAAGGGTGAGGTAGGCCGGCTTGCGGGTGGGCCTGACCTTGTGGACGTACCGTTTGACAATCGAGTACCTGCCGCTGAACCCTTCCTCCTGGATTCGTTGCAATACCTGCCTGGCCGTGTAGGGATGGGATTCGAGCATCCGGAGAATCGAGTCTTTGAAGGGGTCGAGCTTGCTTGGCCGGACACCGGAATTGCGGGAGCGGAACCGTTTTTCAGCCAGCCAGCGGGTGACGGTGCGCAGGTCGAGTGCGAGTTCACGGGCGATTTGGGTCGACTCAAGCCCCTTTTGCTCATGAAGGTGCTTGATGCGGGCAAAGATTTCGTAGTCGATCATGGCGTGCCTCCCGCAATCTGCTTGAAGATCGCTCCCAGGGACATGGGTGAGGAACCGTTTGTTACCTCTCCTGCCGTCTGCTTCACGCTCCGGCAGGAGAGTGGACCAAGGTCAAGCACCTGATACAGGGGTGACTTATAGGCGATGAGCCCAATGCGCTGCAGGCAATTCCGGGCCTCTGCCAAGACGGCCTCGTCCATGGTGAGACGCTGACAGATGGAGTGGTCAGCGTACTAACTCAAGCCCTGGCCATCGGCGACAGTAACGAGGAAGAGATAGAGGGCTGCGGCCTCGTGGGTTACGAATTCAATATGGCGATCACGGACCAGACGGTGATCCAGCCAACTGAACTGCTCGGGGATGGTTCGAATGCGGTCGGGACAGATTGGGTACTTGCGGGTCATTGTGGCCTCCTTGGGTTGGGGTTGAACCGTTGAGAACATCCTGCCCCAATTGTGCCAGACGAAGCGCCGCTGCCGCGATGTCATCTTGTAACACCAGGCCAGTAAACTGCGCTATTAACCCTATAAAAACGGGATGTTGCGCAATCAAGATATCTTGTAACACCGGTGCCACGCCCTTCTCTACAGGAGGGATTTGCATGACAAGCTCCTGTTTTTGCGAACTTTCCGGTGGGTAGTCATCTTGTAACACACGACCCTTGGCCTTGCCCTTCCGGTAACCAGGGTTAGCTAAACGCCACTCCCGCACGCGTTGCACATGCTCGGCCCCTTTGAAGTAGTCAGAATTTTTGGCAAGCCACCGCTTTTGGCTTGTGGCCTTGCTCGCCTGCTTGCACTCGGGCAGGTGACAAAACTTCTGCCGCTTGCCATTACGGTGATCAGGGATGAAAAGGGTGTGGCAGCGCTGACACTGCCGATTTTTGATAAACGCCATAACCTGTTACCTCCAGGTCAATCATCGGGCGCCAGCGGCAATACGGGAAGAAAAAGGTTTGAAGAAGGAAGAAAACAGGAAGAAGAATTTTAGAAATTGAACGGGTGGGAAGAAGATACAGAGAGAAGAAAAACCAGCATGTTCATGAGGCCAGGATTACGGCATTTTCAGGTTGCCCCTGACAGTGTTTGCACGGTTCAGAATCAGCGGGCGAGAATCATGGGCAAACTGAATCTGAAGAACACGGCCGATCTCGTGAAGTACGCCGTTCGCAAAGGGTATGTCTCCGATGGGTCCTGATTCCAAGTTGCCGCTCGAAATGATGGGAATATAGGTAATTCTACTAAGCGTTCTCTCGGAAATAACTTCACATTTTCGACATGATCCATCGTCGGTTACGGAAGTCCGACCGAGGGTCTGATCGTGTAGTTCCAATTGCTCAACTCGTCATTCTTTGTGATGTTGAGCCGTTTGAACTCCCTCTCAGGAACCTTTAGTCCTTTGTCGTATTCACGATCATCAAGATATGCTGCGATATGAAGCCCTGTTTTCGTTTTCGTGTTTTCGACAAAATTTATGACAGTTTCAAAGTCTTCCAGAGGATGCCCAGCCCAGTTTTTGCTGATCTCGCTGAACATCCTGTGCTCTATTGGGTTCCATTTACTCGCCCCGGTTGGGTAATGGGCTACGGTTACTTCCAGGCTGTGTTCATTGGCGATTCGTTCTTGGAGAAACTTTTTGAAAGCGCGGGTCCTCGCTCCGTTACTCCCACCGCTATCTGCCAGAACAAGCAGCCGTTTCGAAGCCGGATATTGGCATCTACCGTGGTTTTGCCACCAAATGGCAATAGAGTTGACGGCAAACTCTGGGGTGTCGGCTGATTTTCCAACAACGACTACACCGCAGTTGAGACTGACATCGTAGATCCCGTATGGGGAAGCTATACCGAGAGCTTCGGAACGAAAATCGTGATCTTTGACCTTCTTCGCTGCGCGACACCATACTCGACCCGGATTTTTGAACAACCCAATTAACTCCTTCTTCTTCGCATCCACACTGATAATAGGATCCCCTGTGCCACTGAACTGCTCCCGAAAATCTTGGATGATACCGAACTGTTTGTCCCTGTCCGGATGGGAACCTCCAGATAGGCTCTTGCTGTTGCCTTTCAACGAATAATCAAGCTTTGTAAGGAGTCGTCGGACAGTTGTGGCCGATACGCGTATGCAAAGACTCTCCTCAAGGCAACCCGCTACCTTTTCAGGCGTCATTCGAGTCCATTTCCTCCCTGTAATCGGGTCTCCGGCGGTGTCAAATTCCAAAATGTTTCTAACCTCTTCGATTACATCCGGCGTTTTTTTCCACCGTTTTCCGCCCACCTCCTTCCTTGCGGATTCGGCTGCGGTCAACGGAGTCTTCAAAAAGCTCTCTGCGTCCTTTCGCTACAGTATGGGCATCCAGGCCCAGAAGCTCAGCAATCATGCGATCACCTCCATGGCCGAGTTTTGCTGCCTCCAGCCCCGCATAAAGCCGGCGCTGTTTCTCGTCCAACATGCTGAAGAGAAGGATGATGGCGGCTTTGACTTCGTCAGGAAGCACCTCGACGGCCAAACCCATCCCAACTTCCGCCTGGGCTTGACGATCCTCTCGTGTCAACTCCTGCTGTCGCTGCCTTCCTTTTTCGACACTCAGGTACACATGGCTTCGCCCAATCTTGCGGCGACTGATCCCGCCCCTCCTCGTCAAATGCAGGAGAGTGTGCTTCACCTCGACATGCAGGACATTCTCCAATTCAACCGCAGTGTGTCCCGCTTCTGCTGTCTCTACCAAAGTCTTCGCCGTTGCCAGAAGATTTCCGAATTTGCTGAACCGCACTGCCCGAAATGACCATAGCCCGAACTCATCAAAATCGGGAATCTGGCGCAGTGTGTAGAACCGGCCACGATGTGAGTAACTGCTGAGATACTCCAACCTACGTAGCACACGAAAGACCGTCATTCGTACATCGACTCCGAGAATCGCCTTTAGCTGCTCCAAACTTACGATCTTGTTTTCTTGAAGAAA
>JAZDJA010000402.1:0-2255 GCA_043804415.1 Candidatus Latescibacterota bacterium
CGGCGATGGCCATGGCCTTTTCGAAGATGCGGTCTTCACATATAATGTCCTTGAACCGGCGTTTTGCCTGGCCGATGGCGCGTATGATGTTGTCGGCGTATGTCCGGAGGTCGGTCACGGCATCGACTACCGCGCATATAACCTCCACATCTCCCGTTCTTGCCGCAAGGGTTATCACCTCCGGCAGGTACAGAGGGTCAACCCGGCTGAAGTTCCCGTCCGGGGCAAGGATCCGCAGCGCCTCGTTTGTGGCGGCCCCGTTTCCCACCACAGAGAGCGCCTCCAATATGGATGTCCGCAGCATAGGTTCACGCTCCTCCCGAAAAAGCGCGAGCATCTCATCCACAGTATCTCTATCTTCCAACCGTCCCAGGTATTCCACGGCGGTGATCCTTACGTTCACCGCGCTGTCGCGCAGTCCTCTCCGTATGGCAACCACGGCCTCCGGGGTTCCCAACTGAAACAAGGCATCGAGAATGAGTTTCCTGACCTCCCGGTCTTCATGGGCAAAGCGAGAGCTGAGAAAGGCAACTGCTTCATCTCCCTGTGCGCCGAACGCAGCTACCGCCGCATTTCGTAAATACGCGTCCAGGGAAGAAAAGAGCTCAAACAGGCACTGATATATGTCAGGACAGGGCATGGCCTTGAGGCTGCAGACAATGGCTTCTCTGACCGCCTGCGATTCCTCCAGTTCCAGCCTTTTCACCAGGACCGGCGCCAGATCGGTTCGGCCGGCATCGGCTATGTCCTGGGTCGCATAGAGTCTTTCGGCCTCGTCAGGACTGTTCAATCTGTTAATGAAGTCATCCATAGTTCCGTGTCCGTGTTCGTTGTCCGTGCCCGTGAAGGTTGGGCACGATTCATATGCCAGGCCAGTTATCCGTTGCCTTGCCTTTCATTCCGCAATCCGCATTCCGCATTCCGCAATGGGCTACTCCGCAATCCGCAATCGCCAATGGTTTACCCCACCGCCCTTATCACCTTCTGGGCTATGCCCCACGATGGGGCGATGATCTGGGCGCCCCCGCGTTCTATGGCCTCGCGGGGCATGCCGAAGACAATGGCGCTCTCTTCGCTTTCCGCAATGGTTGTGCCGCCGGTTTGAACGATCTTCACCATGGCATCGGCCCCGTCGTCCCCCATGCCGGTCATCAAGACTCCGACAGTGTCCGACCCAAAAGTCTCCGAGACCGAGTTCATCATGACATCCACTGAAGGGATGAAAGTATGATCCGGTTTCTGGGGCGTCCGAAGCACCAGCTCGTTATTGCTCTTCTTGTACAGGGTCAAATGGTAGCCACCTCTAGCCAGGTAGATCGTGCCCGGCTCCACAACCGTTCCGGCCTTGGTCTCCACACACTTCATGGGGCAATTGGCATCGATCCGCTCGGCAAAGGCGCTGGTGAAGGCGGGCGGCATGTGCTGCACCACAAACACCGCCGCATTGAGATCCGCAGGCAGGAGGGGCAGGACTTCGAACAGGGTCTTGGGCCCTCCCGTAGAGATACCGAGAGCGACGGCCTTGAAACTGTATCCCCCGCCGATTCCCTTATTTCTTGTACCGCGGGAAATGGACTGAGCCCGCTGGCCCCTTGCCGCCTCCCGGGACGCGGGTGCTTTCCGCGACAGCCTGCCCAGCGTGCCGCTTCTGGTAGCGGCCTTGACTTTTCTGATGATTTCACGGGCGGCCGGACCCATTTGCGCCGAAACCGTCCCGCCCGGCTTGAACACGTAATCAAAGGCCCCCAGCGCCAAGGCCTCAAAGGTTATCTCGGCGCCTTCCTGCGTCAATGAGGAGACCATGAGCACCGGGGCAATCTCTTCAGCCATGATAATCTGGAGGGCCGTGATGCCGTCGATCCCCGGCATGTTGATATCCATGGTGATGACATCCGGACGGAGTTCCCGGGCCTTGGCCACGGCATCTTCCCCGTCCCGGGCCGTGCCTGCCACACAAAGCTCAGGATCGGACTCTATGATTTTGCGCAGCGAACTGCGCATCAAAGCCGAGTCATCACATATCAGTACGCGAGTCTTGTCCATGGCACCCTGTACGTGGAAATTAGGCACTAAGCACAGCACCACACAAATGGGTATCCAAAATGAGTAGAGCAGTGCGAGAATAAACCCATTCTCCACCATTCTGGGGAGAGGATTGAGGTCAATGTTGTTGAATTAAGCCCGAATCTGTAAAATCCCCCTAAATCCCCCTTTTCCAAAGGGGGACTTTGAGTTCCCCCCTTTAGCAAAGGGGG
>JAZDJA010000403.1:0-7330 GCA_043804415.1 Candidatus Latescibacterota bacterium
GACCATCAGAAGCTACTCGATAGGCCGCTTCTACTTTGGTCTTATCCCAAGTCTCATAGGGCTTGGCAAAATAAGGAGCAGGCATGGAGTCCTCCTCTGAGGGCTGGGTAAAGGAGAAAAAACTTACGAATACTTCTCTAAACTACTGCCCTTTCAACACAAAGTCAACTAAAATATTTCAAGGAGTGGTATAGGTGTAACTTGGCCTCCCGAGTAGGGTTGATGTTACAGGGCGAGATGCGAGATTCACCTCGTTCCCACGCTCTGCGTGGGAACGCCCTTCCGACGCTCCGCGTCACCAGGCCAAACTCACATCCAGAAATCACGTTTTTCCTGCACAGTATCTCGCGCTTGAATGCCCTCAATGTGGCCGATCAACCACGTAGCCCCTCCGCGCCGGGTTCTTATGAACACGTACTATCTGCTGGCACATCACGCCCTCGGCCCGAGTCAACTGAGAATGGCGTCCTTCCTCCTGGAACGGATGGGATCTGCCCTTCTTGTGCTGCAGCCTGCAACACGCCCATTACCTCAGGAAATGTTGTGCCTTCGTCTTGGCCGCAGCTTCCTGGCACCTGGAATCCTCTTGACGCAGAGCGTCAAGTCGCCGTTCCCACGCAGAGCGTGGGAACGAGAAAGACTCCTAAAGGCTGATCCTCCGGCTTCTCTTGGAGGCTGAGCCCACCTTCGGCGTACTGGAAGTGGCCGATCTGTGGACCAATCGGGATCAAGCGTTCCGAGAAGCCCATGGGAATCTCGTCGCCAGCCATAGCCAAGAGTGTCGCCGCCCATTGGATGTGTCGGAGAGTCGACAGACATTTCTGAAGCACCGAGGCAGTTTGGGAAGATAGTGAGATTCGTCCCCATGTCTGCTGAGGACGAAAATACTCTCTACCAGTAGGTCATCGCATCTTCGAATAGACGGGTCAGGTCCTGTTCATCTGCGGGTCGTGGGAACGAGACCGTAATTCTTTCGTGTTTCAAAACAGTGAGTATCAATTACCCTGGCCTAAAGCGATGTATATAGCCCCAATAGCCACAGGGAACAACAGGATCATTGGCAAGGTTGCCAAGGTCATCTCTCCATGGCCGCGCAAGACCAGCTTCAAGAAAGAACCCCCTGTAATTGAGACTATAGGCTACACCTGTTGCCCCATACCTGTAGTCTGCACCTGGATTACTACCAGCAACCCAGCTTGTCAAAAGGTTGATACTGTGCTGCACTTTCTCGGAGTCATGGAATGCATAGCCGAAATTGAGATGGAACTCGTGATGGTCCTTGTCTAAATACATCCCTGTAACTCGAAGTCCTCTCCGGCCCCACCAGTAACCTATGCTGGGAACTATAGGCAGGGAGGAAGTCGTGATCCCCAATTCCGGATATGACAGTGGGTCCTTCTCTTCGGCCCGGATGGAGCTGGCCCACAGAATCGATGACGCCGCAAGAACTGCTGACGCTATTCTGATCACCTTGGATCTGGCAAAACTGACAAGCAAAACAGATTCTCCTTTTCAATGGCAACGTAAATGCTCATGCCATCTCGGCCACCATCCACTGCATGGCGCGTCTCCGGATGATTCGTTCGAAAGGCAGATTTCCCGGCTGAGCAAGGAAACAGATGATCTCGCCGGATGTCGAAGGCAGCATCACCGCTGCATGGAGGCCATCCCTCCATGTACACGGCCATTTCGGGGCACCTATGGCAACGAGGTCACAGTTTGACTGCACATGGCCGTCTCGGATGACCGGCTGCATCGTCGTGGCAAACGAAATGTGCGGCGGCCCGTCCGTGGCGTCCTGTGCCAGACCGAACAGTTGTCGGATTCCCACCTGGATCGAACGGCCCTGTCGGATATGCTCTTTCAGTTCCTCCAGGTCGCCCTGCAGGCGATTACCCTCGGCGTCATGCTCGTAGACCGCACGCCAGCGGTCGCAGACGAACCACCGGTACACCCCGTACGGATAGGCCTGGCTCTCATCCATGCGAACATCGTTCCACATCCACTTCACCTGGCAGAAGGCTCCGGATGTATCATACTTGAAGATGCTGATGTAAGGTTCCCGTATGTCTTGCCCACGGTGGACGTAGCTGTGGTGGTGGCTCATGATCCCCGCAAAGGCGGCACCCTCGCCGGCATACGTCTGCTGGAAATAGAGGGTCTCCTCGTAAAGATCCGTGGTCATGTAAAGCCTCAGATCTGCACCCCGCCGCACGGCTCCGGCCAAGTCGGACACGCCTCCGCTGGAGACCGTCAGGTCTGCCTGCTGCTCGAGGGAAAGTACCCAGTTCGGTTCCATCGCTCACATCCCCTTTCAGGTGCAGCCGTGCAACAAGTGGTTGAATAGTTTCCACCTCGTTCCCACGCTCTGCGTCACCAGGCCAAACTCACATCCAGAAATCTCGTCTTTCCTGCACAGTATCTCGCGCTTGAATGCCGCCAATGTGGCCGATCAACCACGTAGCCCCTCCGCACCCAATTCTGATGAACACCCGCTATCAACTGGCACATCACGTCCTCGGCCCAAGCAACTGAGAATGCCTTCCTTCCTCCCAGAACGGGTAGGATCCATCCCTCTTGTGCTGCAGCTTGTGATACTCCCATTACCTCAGGAAATGTTGTGCCTTCGTCTTGGCCGCGGCTTTCTGGCACCCGGAATCCTCTTGACGCAGAGCGTGGGAACGAGAAAAAGCTGTGTTTCCGCGCGAGCGGCGAGGGGTTAGGCTGCCCAGCTTGTCGGCGGTTTGATCTCAAATACCGAGAAGGTCCCACTTCTCCAGGTAGAAGCCTTCGGGGTCACGGAACTTGCGGATCGGTGAGTCCTTGTGACGTTGGCCCTTCTTGCCTGGTGCGGCGAGCCATTCCTCGTGCTTCGAACGAACGTGCTCAGCAACATCCTTGCTGGGAACAATGTAATAATCGGGCCTAAGCCGATCCCCCTTGAGATTGACAAAGACATAGAAGAGGTTTTCTGCGTAGTATGTCTCGGCCTTCTCGTTGACTATCCACTCTGGTTTGTCGTGACGGTTGGTCTTCACTTGGATGCCAACCTGCTCGGTTGCCTCTTGGTTCGAGGCAAGAATGTCAACCCCCCGAGAGTTTCGGAGGGTGATGGAGGCGATGTAGCCCCGACGGGAGAGTTCACCGGCAACGAAGTACTCGCCCGCTACCCCCACAAGGATGGAAGGTGTCTTCGTCATTGTTGCTGTGCCTCCCTGGTTCAGATTGGCGAGCGCAGGAGATGACCTGGACGCCCAAAACCGCTCTTCAAGCGCGCCTAACTCCGCCCCGCAGGTGCAGTGGCTGCACTCTCTTGCCGCCCATTGGATGTGTCGGAGAGTGGGCAGATATTCCTAAAGCACGAAGGCGGTTTGGGAAGATGGTGAGATTCGTCCCCATATCGGCAGAGGACGGAAATGCCCCTTACCAGTAGGTCATCGCATCTTCGAATAGTCTGGTCAGGTCCTGTTCATCTGCGGGCCGCGGGGAGAGCTTAGTTACGCGATGTTGTGGCAGGGTGCCCTGCACGAGTGCGGGAATGTCGTCGGGCGTATACCCTACACCCGAGAGGCCGTTGGGCATGTCCAGGTCTTGCATGAACGCAATGATACAATCCGCAAGAATCTTGCCCGCGTCCTCGGGCTTTGCGCGGGCGATATCCACTCCCAGTGCTTCCGCCGCATCCAGATGTCGGCCCGGACAGGCCGGTGCCGTGAAACGGAAAACCGCCGGTGCATTGAGGACCACCGCCATCCCGTGCGGAACGATGGGATGGTCGACCCGGTAGCCTTCCGGTTTGTAGTCGCGTACCATTCCGGAAACCGGGTAGGACATGCCGTGTGCCAGATGAACGCCCGCGTTGCCAAAGCCCATGCCGCCGTATGTGGCAGCCAGCAGCATCATGCCGCGGGCTTCGTCGTCCGTGGGATCTTCAACCGCCCGCCTGAGAAATCCTGCCACCATCCTGAGCGACTGGATGGCCCAGGTATCACTGATGGGGTTCGAGCCCTGATAGGCCGGCCGAAGCAGGGGACGATCCGGTTTGGGCCGCTGATGATACGGGGTTGCGGTATACGACTCGACCGCATGAGTGAGCACGTCCAATCCGGTTGAGGCGGCCACCTGGGGCGGGAGCGTCCTGGTATTTTCTGGGTCCAACAGACCGAGGGTGGGTTTCAGGCGCAGGTTGGCGATCCCCGTCTTGGCATGCATCTCTACCAGGTCGAAAATCACGACCCCTGTTGTTTCGCTCCCGGTGCCTGCGGTGGTTGGGATCGCAATGAGTGGCTTGAGCGCACCGGAGATGGGCTTGCCCTTTCCGATTGGTGCGTTGACGTAGTCCAGAAAATCTGCCGGGCATGAGCTGTAGAGATTGGCCGCCTTGGCCGTGTCCAATGACGAGCCGCCGCCTACGGCCACGAAGGCATCGCAGGGATGGGCGTTGGCAAACACGATGGCATCCTTCAGGGACTGATCGGTGGGCTCCACGCGGACCTGATCGAACAGCGTATACGAGATCTTCTGATCATCGAGCGACTCGAGTGCGGTCGTGACCGGCTCCAACCCAGACAAATTCGGGTCGGTTACCACCAGCACGTGTTTTACACCCATGTCGGCCAGGTCCATTCCGACCTCACGGGTCGCACCCCGGCCGAATCGGATGTTGGAAATAGCCATATTAAACGCAGTTTCTCTTGGCATAACAAGCCTTTCTTCATCCCCGGTTGCGAGCTACTGCTCCTCCCAATACCGTTCCACCACGATTTTGTCCGCTGTAAAGAAGTTGATGCCTGCTTTGCCCTGCATCTTGATGTCGCCGATCATGGATTCATTGATGCCGCCAAACGGCAGGAAGGGCACCGGGGCCGGGATGCCCACATTGATGCCGATCATGCCGCATTCGGCCTCGAGCTTGAACTTGCGGGCATAATAGCCGTTCTGGGTATAGATGGAGCAGGCGTTGGCATACTGGTGGTCATTGATGATGGCGATCGCCTCGTCGAATGTGGCCGCCTTCAGGATGACCACGATCGGACCGAAGAGCTCGGTTCTGTGGATTTGCATGCCTGGCACCACGTCGGTGAAAACCGTGGGGCCCAGAAAGTGGCCCTTCTCACATCCCTGTATTTTGATGTCCCGCCCGTCCAGTGCAAGGGTGGCGCCTTCCCGGACCCCCGTTTCGATCATGTCCAGCATGAATTGTTTCGCATGGGCCGAGATGACCGGTCCCATCAGCATCGGCTCGTTGGCGACCTCGGGATCAAGGGGATTGGCCACGATGAATTTCCTCGAGTCCTCCACGAATCGCTCGGCAATGGTCTTATACATCGGTTCGCCAACGGCGACAATCGCGGAGGACGCCATGCATCGCTGTCCGGCGCACCCATAGCAGGACGTGCTCATGTTGCGGATGAGTTCATCTACCTTCGAATACTCGGGCATCACCACCAGGTGGTTCTTGGCGCTGCCCATGGCCTGGCATCTCTTGTTGCCGGCCACACACTGGGATGCCACGACACGACATGTGGCGGATTTGCCCACGAACGAGATGCCCTTGACGTCCGGATGGGCAACCAGCGCGGCCGCGGCGGTCCTGTCGCCATTGACCAGGTTGAAGACCCCTGCGGGCAGACCGGTTTGGTCCAGATACTCGGTAATCAGCGTCAGTGTTAAAGGCACCTGTTCGGACGGTTTGAGCACGAAGGTGTTGCCAGTCGCCAGGGCGTAGGGGATAAACCAGAACGGCGCCATGGCTGGAAAGTTAAAGGGCGTGATGGCGGCAAATACCCCCAAGGGCAGGCGAAGCGTTTCGCCGTCAATGCCGGAAGCGGAGCCGATCATCTTGTCCCCGTGTTGCAGGATCGGCATGCCGCAGGCGGCCTCGACATTCTGCTCCGTGCGTTTCATCTCAGCCCGCGCATCGGGAAGAGATTTGCCCATTTCCTCTGAGAGCGTCCGGCTGATCTGCTCCTGGTTCTTCACAAGGAGATCCCGCAAGGCATACAGATACGAAACACGTTGGGCCACCGGCGTCCTGCTCCACGCAGGAAAGGCCGTCCGTGCCCCCGCGACCGCCCGGTCCACTTCCGCTTGGGTGGAGAGAGGAACCTGGGCGATGGCCTGGCCGGTGCTGGGATTCTCCACATCCAGATAGCCATCGCAGTCTGCTTCCCGCCATGTACCTGAAACGTAGTTTTGTACCACCTTAAGATTGCTCATCATCACTCCTTGCTTGAGGTTTTGTCTCGTGTCGCGTACGCCCAGCCTGAAACGGGGCGTAGGCTTTTTCATATTATCGAACAGCAGATCATGCAGTTTGTTTCGCGCTGCGGGGCACTCCGATCGGGACGTGCGACCACTTCCTGTGGCACCCACGGGCGTGCGAGGAATCCATCTGCGCAACCGGGAAAGACTTTCGATTTGCTCAGACTGGGCTCCGGATTCATCCGGTCCGGCAGCAGAGATGCCAAGGCTACAGGTCGTGGAAGTTACTACCCACAAAGCGATTTGTCAAGAGAAAAGCGCTCGACACCCCCGCTTCGGGTGTTCCGATAAGGGATGGATGTGGGGTGTGGGCAGAGCCAAAAAGAAGAACCTCCCGCAGGTTTCGGACAACCTGCGGGAGGTCCCTTGCGCGAGTCGCGTGATTCCGCCCGGCACGTGCGGGGGTTTCCTGCGGGGCCGCCGGAACTATTATGCCACTGGCTCAAGCAGCTCCTCTGTAACAAGGGCTGCATCATCCGGGTTGGGAACCTTGAAGTAGATGGCCTCGCCGCCCGGGTCGGCAAATTCGGTCAACTCCAGAGCTAAGTCCGCCTCCTCATGGGGATAGAACCTCCCCGGACTCCAGGCCCGCACGCGGCACCTCTGCCCGCCTGGGCGCACGGATTCGTCCTCCAATGGCCCCTCCAAGGACTCGGGGTCGATCACGAGCAGACGCAAGTCCATATCGGCCAGCTGAGGGTGCCTGCCGCGATTCAGGCAGAAAACCTGCGGGCCACGCATCACAGCTACGCGTCCGGCCTGACTCATCCGGCCCCTGACCAGCCGCAAAGGCATGGGCAGAGACAGCAGCACCTGATCCTCAGCCCGCCAGATCCGGTCGATCCGGAGAAAGTCGCCCGACACGATGGCCTCATCCACGGGTTGCTGATTGACCGTCACGCTCGGGTCTTTACACCAACGGGGAATGCGTACCCACAAGGGAAACTGTATCGGCTGGGAGGGGTTCACGTGAATCGTAACCTGATCGGAACGAGGATACTCGGTGTCCTGCCGCACACGCAGAGATACGCCATCGGTCAAGGCGATCTGTGCTTGCGAGGAGGTA
>JAZDJA010000404.1:0-3134 GCA_043804415.1 Candidatus Latescibacterota bacterium
GAGATTTGACATGTGAGCTTGCGTGTTGCCATGTGCTCATTCGGTGTCTTTGGGCGCTGCCTCCGCTCAGCTATTTCCGTCAATACGAGTATTTCACATAATACCATGCCGCAGCAATCCCAACCAGAGAGATCAGGTTGATCTTCAGACTGAACCCAATGGTCAGGGTCAGCATGATCAGGTTCAGGCTGATCGGCGCCTGCTCGTATTCGAAGGCATTGACCAGGACCTTGACCACCACACTGTCCTCAGGAATGAAAAACCCAAATATCTCCCCCACCACGTTCCCAAACAGCAATCCCACCAACAAAGCAATAATCAGAACGCTTGTGCGTTTTTCCTCGATCATCATTCCCCCTCTTAGTGCACAAAATCATAGATATTATGCCGCAACCTGATTAAGGGAGATTTTCAACTACACCAGAATGGCAGCGTTTGTCTCTCTGAGCGCAGTGAAGAGTCTCCACGCCAGGCCGCAGGATACCTCATCGTATTTGTGATTTCGCGCACTTAGTGCACAAAATCATAGATATTATGCCGCAACCTGATTAAGGGAGATTTTCAACTACACCAGAATGGCAGCGTTTGCCTCTCTGAACGCAGTGAAGAGTCTCCACGCCAGGCCGCAGGATACCTCATCGTATTTGTGATTTCGTGCACCTAGGCATCACGAATACGCCCCGCAAAGGGAGCGGGATCAAACTGCGCTGCCCTGCCTTCGCGCGAAATCTCAATTGATCCGCGAAGCGCTGTGTCTTGAAAGAAACCCTCCCACACCAGTTCTCAGTCTTGCCCTCTGCTTCTGCCTGGCTTTAAGACAGCTGATTTTTCCGCGGGCTCAGCAACCCATCTACCCTTACTCTGAAGCGCGGCCGGACACTTCTGCGATTTCCGGATCCTCCCCTTCCATCAGCTCCACCACCTCTCTTATGATGCCCGAACTCACATAGAGCAAGCTCAGAGGAAAAAGCACCTCGTGCGGGAAAAGGATGATGGCCAACGACGCGGCCACGGCAAAAAGCAACTTGAACCGATTCCACATCGAATCGTTCGCAAAAAGCAGGGCATCGTATTCGAACGTGCTGACCATCAGGAATGAGAGCAGCACAATCAGCATCGAGCCCACCTGGGGCGACAAAAACCCTCCCCAGACCCGCTCGCCGAAAAGCGTATAGGACGCGATCACCCAGGCCGCTGCCGGGATGGGAAGACCGGAAAAGTTCTTTTTGGCAAAGCCCTCCACCTGCACATTGTACCGGGCCAGACGAATCGCGCCGCTCATAAAGAACAGAAAGACAATGGCGACCCCCCATCCTCCCATCTCGTGCAGCCGATACTGCAGCATCAACACTGCAGGCGCCCATCCGAAGGAACAAAGATCCGCCAGCGAATCCAGCTCCACGCCGAACCGGCTCGATGAGTGCGTGAGGCGCGCCACCTTGCCGTCGAATCCGTCTATGAACCACGCCACGATGATCAACCAGGCTGCGGGGACAAACTTCCCCTCCACGGCGTAGAGCACAGATAGGAACCCGCAGAGCAGATTCCCTAAGGTAAACACAGCCGGCAAAGCCGCTCTTCTATGTGACATTTCGCATCACCCCCATGATGGTCTGGCCCGCTTTCACGTGATCCCCCACGCGCACCGTAACCTCCGTATCCACGGGGAGCGTCAGATCCACGCGCGAGCCGAATTTGATCATCCCGAACCGGTCGCCGGGGGACACCTCGTCCCCTTCCTTCAGATGACACACAATCCTGCGCGCGACAAGACCGGCGATCTGTTTCACGATCACCCGCTTCTCCCCCTGCACAATCTCGATCACCATCCGCTCATTGAGATCAGAGGCTTTGTCCTGAAACGCCGAGAAAAACTGTCCGGGATAGTAAGTTATGCGATCTACCCGCCCGGCACAAGGGATGCGGTTTACGTGCACGTTGAACACCGACATGAAAACATCCACCCGAATGCCCTCCGGCATCTGAATAATCTGCAGCACACGGCCATCCGCAGGTGCTATATACAGATTCGCCCCCTGGGGCGTCGTCCTCTCCGGATCCCGAAAGAAATAGATCGTAAAGAGCGAGAAGAAAACGAAGAAGATCGTCGCGTACCGCAACAGCGCCAGATCACAAAAACGGGTACTCAAAGCAAATAAGCTGGTTACCGCTAAGACAACCAGGAAAATGGGAATCCCACCCTTGGCCATAGTTACCACTCTTCCTTGGGGTGTCCGTGTTTGCAGGCGCGCTCACTCCAGTTGCCAATCACCGAGAGCCACTTCAGGGAGTTTGCTCCAATCGTATCGCCACCACCACTGCGGCCCCCTCCCGAATAACATTCACGAGATAGACCTCCCCTACCGTTCCTTCTCGGAATGCTTGCCAGGTTTCCTCGCTGTTTGCCACTTTCCGGCCGTTGACTCCCGAGATCACGTCCCCCACCTTCAGTCCCGCCCGATCTGCTGGACTGTTCTTCTCCACCTCGGAGACAAGGCTCCCCGAAGCTGACGCCAATCCCAGACTTTGTGCCATCAGAGGATCGAGATTCTGAATCCGAATCCCTGTCCAGAAAGGCCGGACCTTCCCGTATTGAATGATCTCCTCGGCGATTCTCCGGACTTTATTGATGGGAATTGCGAAGCCGATCCCTACGGATCCCATCTCCCACTGGCTCCCCGTCATAATGAAAGTATTGATCCCAATCACCTCACCCAGCCCGTTGGCCAACGGCCCCCCGCTGTTCCCCCGGTTGATCGAGGCATCGGTCTGGATCATATCTCGATACACCGCCCCTTCCTGAGGGGAGAAATCCCGTCCCCTTGCGCTGATCACCCCCACCGTCACACTCGGATCCCCTTTGCTGATCAGATGGCCGAAAGGGTTTCCGATGGCAACGGCCCACTCTCCGATCAGCACATCGTCCGAATCGCCCACCCAAACAAAAGGCAGATCCTTCCCATCGATCTTCAGCACGGCCACGTCCGAGCTGTGATCCGCTCCCACGAGCACCGCGTCATATTCCTTTCCGTTGGGCAGGCTGACGGAAATCTCAGAGGCTCCGCGCACGATGTGTTCGTTGGTCCAGACATACCCCTTTTCGCTTACGATAAAACCGGATCCCGTCCAGGTGA
>JAZDJA010000405.1:0-21362 GCA_043804415.1 Candidatus Latescibacterota bacterium
GAAGCACGGAAAAGAGCGAGTCTGTTTTTCACATTTCACGCTTCACGTATCACGGGATCAACAGACGGCAAACGCGACCAATCCTCCACGGGCGCAAACTATTTGGTTTGAATCAGCGTTCTAGCACCCTATCCCGCTCCAGATTCCACTTCACCCAGTCCAGTTTCCGGTCTTTCTCCTTGTCGAAGCGTTCCAACTTGACAAAGAAGGATTTGAACTGCTGAAAGGCGGCCTCGTCTTTCCGTTTGAAATCCGCAAATTCTTCGCCCTGCTGGCGCTCGAATGCCTCGCGCTTTTCCTGCTCGTTCTTTCCAAACTCCCTGAGGGCCTTCTTTTGCTGACGGTTGTATTCCTCAAAGTCCTTGATTACGACGAGTGCCTCCCCGGCGGCAAGGGTAAAGGTGGAATCCTCCAGCGTCTTTCCATCCTCCTTTACAGGTGTTACCGCAACGATTCCTTCATAGATCCGGTAGTCCGAATGGTTCGCATCGCAGGAAATTCGGTACACGGTGCCCCGGATTGCTGCTACGGCTGTGGGAGTTGTCACTACGAACTCTTCCGTGTCCACGATGGAGCGGATATTCATCCAGAGTTTGCCTGATTTGATGCCGGGTGTCGTATTTCCAAGCGAATCGCGCAGGACCTCGAAGAGGGTGTTTTCCCCGATCCGAAGTATCTTCTGATCCGTCAGGGTGACTTCACACCGGGATTCCTCCTGTGTTCTGATCTTGTCCTTTTCGTATAACGGCTGTCCCAATCTGGCATCGTCCCACTGGGTCTTGCCGCACTCCTGGATGTCCACGTCCCCGATCCAGAAAGTGACGCTTCCAACCGGTTTTTTCTCATTGGCCAGGGAGGTGGTGGATAACAGACCGATCAGGATGGTGCATGCTGCAAACTGTGCGGTTTTCATGGCAGTACCCTCTTTTCTTGAAAAACGTACCGCAGGGTACGCAAAGGAGAGAGGCGGGTATGGGAAAAGGGGGAGATAGACAAATCTCAAGCAGTTTGTTGTTTGCCTATATCCTTGCCAATACATGTTCCCGCTCTGTCCCTCGGGCTGCTGCGGCCAAACGAAGACTCAGGTGACAAACAGCGTACGCAACTTCTTCAAGGTCTCCGCATTCAGCTGGATCGTGCCGGCCCGCGCATTCTCCTCCAGTTGCGCCACCGAGGAAGCGGAGGGAATCGGAGACCCCATGCCTGGAAGCTGCGCGATATAGGCGAGAGCCAACTGTGCGATGGTGAGCCCCTCTCCTCGAGCCAGCTGATCCAACTGGGCGAGGGTCTGGTACACATGGCCCTGCGTCATCTTGTCCAGAGCCCCCTCGTCCACCAGACGATCTCCGGCGCCGACCGGGTTTCCTTTGAGGTACCGGTTGGTCAGCAATCCCTGCTTGAGCGGGCTATACGGAAGAAAAGACAGCCCGTGTTCCGCGCAATAGGCCAGAACCCCTTTCCGGGCATCCATCTCTCCGGACAGGGGATCGAAATAGTTTTCCACTGCCTGCACCGAGGGCAAACGATGTGTTTCGGCCACCCCCCGATACTGCTCCAATTGCGCCACCGAAAAATTGGAGACCCCGAAATAGCGGACCCGATCCTGACCGAGCAGCGTGGCCACAGCCTCGAGCGATTCCTCGATGGGGGCCTGGCCATCGAAGCTGTGAAAGAGCAAGAGATCCACGCGGTCTGTTCGCAGGCGATCCAGCGAGGCGCAAACAGAATCCAGAATATTGGCCCTGGAGAGTCCCCCGTGATTGGGTGTGATCCCATCCATCGCCCCATAACACTTGGTGGCCAGGACGATGTTCCGGCGCTCGGACGGATGCGCTGCGAACCACTCTCCGATCACGCGCTCCGAATTCCCGGAAGACGCGTTGTAGCGGTTGGCCGTATCCCAGAACGTCACGCCAAGCTCCAACGCCCGATCGAGGATAGCCAGGGATTTGCCCCGGTCCACCCGTGCGCCATCGCCGCGCTCCGGATAGCCCATCTTCCAGGTGCCCAGTCCCATCCGGGAGACCTGAAGGCCGGAATTTCCGAGTCGTTGATAAGGCATCCCCTTAAACGAGGAATAGGTAAACGCCACTCCGTAGAAGCGCGTGTCGAAATCCATGATCGTCTCCTTTCCAGAATTTTGCTGAAAGCGGCATCCTGCTAGCCGCCAAGGCTCAAAAGCCGGATCATGTTCCCGGCCATGACATGGTGCTTTTCTTCTTCGGATACTTCTCCGTCCAGAAGCGCGTGATACTTGGCCACTTCAACGTGCATCAATGCAAAGGGCGTGTCACTGCCGAAGCATACTCGGGTGGAACCGAGCGATTCTATCGCCTGCAACACCCGGATCGCCCGAATAGCGCTGCCGATCAGGGTCAGGTTCGGGTGCTCTTGGGCCATTTCGATGGCTGCAGCACTCAAGTCGGCAAAAGCCACACCTCCCATGTGAACCATAAGGATCTGCGTTTCCGGGAACTGCCGGGCGATTTTGGCGACTCGGAACGGATGGGTGTATTCGTAGGCATCCGCACCCACGTGAAAAGCCAGCAGCTTGCCTGCCCGGGCGACCTCTTCGATGACGGGCATGGCCAGGACCGGATCGTCCACAAAGAAGCTGTTCTGGGCTCCGTTGAGCTTGACGCCGTAGAATCCATACTCGCAGAGGCACTTTCTGGCCATGTCTCTGGCTCTGTCCGCACCCAGATTCGGGTCTGCCCACCCAAACCCCAGGATTCGGTCCGGATGCTCCTTCATGGCTTTATATACGTAGGCGTTGGACGCGTCTATATCGCGCATGTAGGGAGGCTGAAGCCACGCCAAGGCCTTGTCAACCCCTGCTTTGTCCATCCTCCTCAACAATTCGTCCACGCCCATCCCGTTTCCGCTTTCCCGGGTGGGGGATAGGTGCACATCCGCATCAATGATCATAACAGATACTCCGGTGGGTGAATCGAGCCTCGCACCGCTTTCGCAGCGACCTCATCCATCCCTCAGCAGATGTTGAATGCGGCCGCAAAGATCGGGATGCTTCATGGCCGCGGTACCGATTGCCACGGAATCCGCCCCAGCATCCAGCACACTGCGTGCTCCCTCGATATCTCTCACTCCGCCGCCCGCGATGAGGCACGCACATTTTCCCCGAAAGGATTCGAGTGTTGCCAATCCCTTCGCTCCGACGGCGGAATTCCCCACGTTGACGTGCACGATCGGGATACCAGCGGCATCGAGCACCTCCACGGCGCCCACTGCATCCGGCGTGTCGGATGCGCCGACTTTGAAAATCACGGGGATGTCAACCGCTTCGAGGATCGCACGGGCCCATTCCCGAAGGCGATCCCAGTGTTCGCGGCAACAGAGCGCGGCTCCGGCATGAGTCCGAAGGAACATCTCCATGATCGAGTGCGCGCAGAGCGAAGCGTAATCGGCCCCGGCCTCCTCGGCGGCCCTCAGGAAATCCACCGTGTCCGGAAGCTCGACACTCACGACACTGACACCGACCTGGGCTCCGCTGGACCGCGCGGCGGAGACATGTTCCTTCAGGTATCCTGCGTAGCTCTTGCGCCCAGGCCTGAAGACAAAGGACACAGGATAGGGAACAGAATCTCCGGCATCCACGATATAGGTGCCGAGCATCACCAGTGCGGCTCCTGCCCCGTGTTTTGCGCAGTATGGCCCATCTCCATATCCGCCCAGTTCGGCCAACACGACGCCGTTTCGGAGTTTCTCGAATTCTCGCTGCATCATCCCCCTTCTGATCCGTTCGGTCGTCCCTTGGCATGGGTCATGGACATCAATAATCTTCCCTGCGAATCAAGACCCGAACCGCGTTCTCAATTGGTTTTTCCGCCACCAGAATCAAATATCCGCCCCCGCCTGCTCCGGACAGCTTCCATCCCAGCGCCTTGTCTTTGACCTGCTGGATCAATTCCCGCGCCATGGGGTTCATCATATTGGGATACAGGGCGATCTGGGCCTCAAAGGCCTCTCTCGCAAAGCGACCGAATCCCTGAAGATCCTTTCTCAAAATGGCCTGCCAACAGTTTTCCGAGGCCGTCGCCAGGGCGCTGGCCCCGGCCTTGGTGATGTGGGTATTGCTCAGTACCTCATAGCCGGCATGTCTGGGCCCGAGGGGCTTCAAATAGATCGATTGTTCGATAAACTGCAGAACCGTTTCATCTCTCACATGATCGATTCGGGTGGGCCAGTAAGTTCCTTCGTAGCAGGATCTGGCCAGTCCTGGATACACGATGCCGATGGAATCCTGCGCACCGGAGACGTATTCGGTGCCCGGAGGGTTGTCGAAACAGAAAAGTATCTTAGCCAGCTTTTCCAGGTCTCCCACAGGCACGCGGGGCCCCCAGATCTCGATGGCCTTCCGACGCGTGCTGGAGGCCATGCCGCTGCGCTCGTTAAACTCAATGGTCGGTTCGAGCGAGATGGTGATCACCGCGCCGGGATATTTTCTGGACACGCACGGCTGGTCCAACCATCCCCCGGCCAAATCGATCCGATAGGGGATTCGGTTGACGTCTCTTAGCGCCGTGGTCGACCGGGGTGTCAAATCGGCGTGCGGCTCCCTCTTCAGCACGAGGTATTGGACGCCCAATTTCCGGCACAAAGCCTCCTTATCGGGTGTATCTCCTTCCTCGTTTACGATAAGGATATCGGGTGCAACGTCCTTCAACTCTCCCACAAAATCCAGAATTCCAGAGCCCTGGGAGATGAGTGCCTGCTTCACGCAGGATATGGACTGAATCACAAACAGGCGTTCGTCTTCGCTGTTTACGGGCTTTCTTCCCTTCAGCTCATAGACAGTCCGGTCTGAACCGATGGCTACATAGAGGTCACCGTAAGATGCAGCTTCCTGAAAAAAAGCAATATGGCCGCTGTGCAGCAGATCGAAACAGCCGCTGACAAAGACTTTTTTCGCCATGGTGATTCCCTCCAATCAATAAGGGTTCTCTCGCCATACCCATTGCGCAGGGCCAAGAAAAATGAAGGCATAGTTCCACAAGGGGATTGTGCTGCAGGCCCTGTCGGAAAAGTGGCGCAGGTGACTGGGGACGGAGGAAAGGATGGCCACCTCCCGGAATCCCGGTGTCAACCGATTTTGATCTCTATCTTGCCCTTCTTGAACCCCTTGAGCGCGGACAGCATGCCCTCTATCGTGCGTGCGATAATCCGACCAATAAATGGGTTGATCGCCATCAGTGTCCCATCTATTCGGACCTCGGCGCTCGGATGCAGCGCCACGCAGTCTGCCAGGCTCCGCGTGCCCGCCACAATTTCACGGGCCAGCTCAGCGCACGTCTGGTATCCACAGGCTCCGCAGTTGAGGTTGGGCAGCTTAAAGGCGTGTTTTTCCACCAAGTCCGCAAGGACGTCCAGGTCGCGTTGGGGATCGAACATGGGAATCGCACTGTCCGGCAGGGATCCGGAGCCGACCGCACAAAGGGCCAACCCGTCGAACAGAGCCCGATCCTCCTCTCGTCCGCTCAGGCAGGCGAACTTGGGAAACGTCTGCTCCCCCTTGAATCCCTCGATCAGCACGAAATCCGCATCCAGGTGCATCAGGAGGTCCTCCAGCCTTTTTTCGCCCCGGAAGAAGACCGCCGACTCTCCGGATGAGATCGCTCCCACCTGTTCGACCACCGACCGGTGTTTCGCCGTATCTCCAGACGGAAAATCCAGTTCCCCGGACGTATGCTTGACCGTGGCCACGCGATGGCCCCTTGCGATGAGTTCTTTGGCCAGTGCGATCACCAGCGTCGTCTTGCCGCTGTTCTTGTAGCCCACTACACCAACTGCTCTCAAGGTTTGATCTCCTGTGAAGATTGTGCGACGGGAAGGAGCGTATCGTTCCCCGTGCCCCTCAGATCCCAGGTCCCCACTTGTTCACGCGTCTGCCCTAGAAATCTTGATCACGGGATCAACAGGAAGCGCCAAGCCTGCTGCGACCTCGATGGCTTTGATGATCCCGACGGGCACCGGGCAGGCCGGGTGATGGCAATGCTTCGCAGCCAATTCCAATGTAAGGGGACCCTCCCCCCAGAAGGTGATCTCGCGGAAAGGGTCCACCTGGATCAGTTCCGTTGCGAGCCGACGGATCGACTCGCAGTCGCTTTCGATGGTAACGGTGCAGCCCAAATCGTCCAACTGCGCCCTCACCGTGGTGGTGAAGCCACATATCCCTGAATGAATGGTTGCGCTTGCCAAGGTGCCTCCTTGTGGATTGAATACTGTCCGTCCTGACGGGAACCTTGCGGTTCGGGGCCGGATTGCGGCCTCTCCTATCGAACCGTGCGGTTTGGCGCACGGAGTCTTTTGGAGTGCGAAGTCTCCGACTTCGCATGCAACGACAGAATCGTTGCGCTCCATATCATGTCGGGAGATTTCGGACTCCGGAACCACTGATGCCACTGAACCCCTCCCTGATTGCACTGATCCGCCCCACCGGGGCAGAGGGGAAGGGATCAGTGGGTTCAGTGGTTATCAGTGTTATCAGTGTTATCAGTGATTCGGAAATACCCAAAAGGCCGCGTCTGGGGGCTTCGCCCCCAGACCCCCGCAAAGGGTAAGAGCGTAAAAGAGCCAAAGGGCCAAAATCAAGGAGTTAGGGAACAACGGAACCCGACATAGTTGCCGCGGAAAACGGGCGAGCTCCTGATGCGATTCGCGCAGCGAACATTATTGGCATTAATGATCCACGAACCGCCGCGCAACACACGGCCCGTGCCTGTATTGGCGCCAGGTGGATTGGATGACGGACTTCCTGAGTAGTAATTCTCGTCATACCAGTCGCTGCACCACTCCCAGACATTTCCCGCCATGTCGTATAGCCCATACGCATTCGGCGGGAAACTCCCCACCGGAGCGTTAGTCTCCCAGCGATCCTTGCCGCCCGTGCCAGCATAGTTTGCCTGATCATGAGTGAGGGAATTTCCCCACGGATACTTCTTCCCCTCCAATCCGCCTCGCGCTGCATATTCCCACTCCGCCTCCGTGGGCAATCGCTTGCCCACCCATTGTGCATAGGCCACCGCATCGTCCCAACTTACATATATCACAGGATGATCGTCCGTTGGCGAGTACGTTGAAACATCATCGCGTAAAGCGCGATGTCCCGTCGCTCCGAGGAATTTTCTGTATTGCACCCACCGTCACCTCCGTTTTATCCATATAGAACCCATCCACCCGCACCCTATGCACCGGCTTCTCATCCCCATCCCCATCGTTCGACCCCATCTGAAACGCGCCGCCGGGGATCCACACCATATCTTCAGAGACCTGGGGGGGCTGTGTGGGCTTCGGCTTGGGGCGTGTTGCCTCCTTTACCCAGTACGCCGCCTGCTGAGCGGCTTTTTGCCGCATCGTGTCGTCGGAGTGGGAGTATGGGTTATCCGCCTCAAAAGCCTCCAAAAACCGTTCCCAGGCCGCCGCTTTCTTACGCGGCCTCAAATCCCCTTTTTCGAGGTCCGTCACCTGGTCGAACGCGCTTTGCATCTCCCTCAATTGAGCCGCCCACGCGGTTTTGTTCTCTTCGATCTGCTCGGCTTCCTGCTCCAAGTCGTATAGGGAGAAATCGCCCGTGGCGGGTTTTTCAAGCGGCGTGGGTGGGAGGAGCGATTCTTCCGACTCCGGTAACACGAAGTAGAAATCGCCGGTCAGGGAAGAAGATTCCCAGGGAACTTGCGTCTCTGAGGAGGCCGCCATCACGTCCCTGCGCACGTTTTTGAACACGTCCTCGATCTGGACGCCCGGCTCGCGGAGATACTTGAGCAGCATCGAAGTGTACAACCCGTTTTGCGCATCGCCCGCGGCGTATGCCACGATCGAGCCGGTAGCCGCATCCATCCGCGCCAGACCCCGTGTGCCGGATCGGAAACTGCGCGCAAAGGGATTGTTTCGGCACGCGTCCATAATCACGATATTGACCCGATTGCCCGCGCTTTCCATCTTGCGCAGCACGGACGAAGCGAGGATGCACTCGTCCTCCACCTCGTCCTCTGCCTGCACGCCCGCGCCCACGGGCACGAGGTAGTTTTCGCCCTTCACCTGAATGCCGTGCCCCGCGTAATAGAACACGCCCACACCGCCTTGCCTGATCAAATCCCCGAACTCGCGAATGGCCTGGCGCATCTCCCCCCGGTCGCAATTGGTTTTCTCGATCACCCGGAACCCGCAGGCTTTCAGGGCCATGCTCATCGCGCGGGCATCGTTGGCGGGATTCGTGAGCGGCGTATCGCGATACGCCCCATTTCCGATGATCAGGGCGATTCGCTGCTCCGTCTTCATCTTCATGAGCAAACCGCGGTCTATCGCTCCCGCGGCCATGGAGAACGACAATAGGAGCAACAGACTCATGCACGCAATTTGGGCGGCCCGGCGTTTGAGCTTTGAAGACATGGTAGTATCCTCCTGAAGAATAGCGCTCCAGGTGTGTTGGAGTTCAACTCCGTCACGTCCCTGAGACATTGTTTTGTCACCGTTTCTTCATGGTGGTAATCGCCACCCGGTCCTCGGCCATCTCCTGACGTTTCTGCTTTTTCTTCAAGCCTCGTGTGTTAGAAACGAACGCCTTAAGATCCTCCACCAGCACCGGATATCCTTCCCAGTCCTTCGTCTTCACTTCAGGAAATTTCTCCGTTCCCGCCATCACCTGCAGGACCTCCACCCCAAACGGATCGGTCACAACAAACGTATCCGGCAGGGCCACCGCGTGATTTGCCATCGCCTCGCGGATGTAGTAGTTGTTGTAGAGCAACACGCGCATTCCGTTTGAAAGGTGGTAGATCACCCGCAGGTAACAGGGCTGATTCGCTCGCACCCCGAGCGTTATCTCCTCGTTTTCCTCGAGGACCACTTGTTCTGATCCCCGATCCGTCCATATTTCCACCTGCAGGCTTCCTGAGATTAACTCATCTTTTCCGAATACGCCCGCGTCCTCGAGGGCCTGCTGATAATTCTGCGGCAGAATAGCCAACTGTTCGTCCCGGATCAGCGACTGGGCCAGTTCAAGGTCTGCCGCAGCTACCTTCTTCCCGGTCTGCACTTGGGAAACGAGCGCAAAAATCTTCAACCGATCTCCCTTGTCAAGGTAACTGCCCCCGATCACCAAATCCGCTCCGGCCTGTTGCGCCTGTTCGCGCCGGTGGTCCGCACCTTTCGGATTGAACCCACGAGCCGCTTCGACGGGCTGCAAAGCGGCATCCACCAATGCATGACTTAATGCCTGTGCCAGATAGCGTGAGAACGGAGAATGAAACCGGGTCTCTCCGTAGGTGAAGGGCAACACCAATACGCGCTGGTCGGCATCCAACTGCCGTCCCAGCCGGAAGGCCAGCGCTGCCACCGCATCGTCCAATGTTCCGAAATTCCCTTCGGTCAGGCGCTCCACGGCCGCATCCACGTCCGTGCGGGTCCATTCCGCCTTTTTCTCCAGTTGATCCAATTCCCGAAAAGCGGTTGAGGCAAAATCTTCCAACGCCAACAGGATCACCTGGCACTCCTCGCGGCTGTTCATCAAGGGATATAGCCGAAGATAGGCCTTGAGCGCCTGCTCCATCCGCCCGGTCTCCTCATGCCGCCTGGCTTCTGAAACCCCGCCCTCGATCTCCTGGTTCAACCGCACCAACTTTGCCGCGTGACGCTGCCGTCCCTCCCCTTTGTCAAGCGCCGCTATGGCATAAGCCGTGTGCTTGCCTTTCTCCCGCCGGACAATCCCAATGCCATCCACCTCCAGCGCCGCATTGGAGACCACCCGGCTCTGCGTATAGACGTCCACCTTCTGGGAAGTCTCCGTAGTTTTGTCAACAAACTCGGACGAGATCTGCGTACGGATGGATTTGATCAGATTACTGCGGGCATTCTCCTCGGTCAGTTGCATGCGCTCTTGCTCATTCGCGCTCGTACCCACACCCACTCCGATCAGATAGCGATTGAGCGGAAAATCTTTTTCCGGCGCTTCAAACCAGGACGGCTGCCCGTATGTTCTGTCCGCGCCAAACCCCAAACCGACAATCAGGCATGTCATGAAGAAACAAAGTTTCGTCCGCATGGCAGGTTTCCTTTTGAATCGATAACCATCCGCCCTAACGGGAACGTTGCAGTTTGGGGGCGGACTCCATCGTCTCTTATCGAACCGTGCGGTTTGGCGCACGGGGTCTTTGGGAGTGCGAAGTCTCCGACTTCGCATGCAACGACGGAGTCGTTTGCACTCCAGATCAGCGCGCCACCGGTGTCCTGCGACAACCTTTGCCTGAAGACCAAAATCGCAGAAGTTTCTTTCGGAATCCAACTATCCCGCCAGGGCCAAAAAACCAGCCAAAGCCAAAAGCACGATTCCCAGAGCGATCTTAAGCGCCGACAGGCGCTTCCGCGATACCTTAGCCAATTGGTCCCACCGAAGCCCAAATGCGGCCAACACAATGACGATCAATAGCGGCAGCACAAAAAGCATGTTGTAGAACAGCAGCAGTATCCAGCCTTTGAGTTGCAGGCTGCCGGATTCGCCTCTTGTCATCAGCACGATGGTCGGCAGATAGACTTGGCCGGTGCAGACCGCCTCGAGCAGGGTGACGAGGAAGCCTGTACACACCGCGCCCAATACCAGCTTTCCACTGGAAAGGCGATTTTCGATCACCCGATGGATAAGGTTTTTTATCCGGGCAGGGAGTTGCAGCGTGATATCCCCGGTGTTTCGTGTCCGTTTGTACCGGAATGCATCCAGGAAGCTGAACAATCCGACGCCTGCGGCCAATGCCACCGCGACCCACCGAAGCGCCTCGGTAAGCCAACGATAGGGCCTGAGGGCGGTCAAGGCACGAAAGATCCCGAGCCCGAGGAGGAGGTACGTGAGAAAGACCGCAGTCGTAAAGGTCAGGCCGATCATCCAGATGTCGCTTTTGGGACGCTTCTGAATCGCGAGAAAAGAGAGCAGAAAGATCATTGTGGCGATGGCGCAGGGGTTCACGCCATCCACCAATCCGGCGGCCAGAATGGCCCAGAAGGAAAAACGTTCGAACCGGGACTGCAACACTTCCTCCAGGCTTCCTCCACTTTCTGACGGGAGGACGGATGGGTCCTCCCATTTCTCAGGAAACTGGAGATGATACGCCACCAGCGCACTCGCGTTCTCATAAATGGCGTCGAATCCCAACAGGGCCGTATCCGGAAAAAAGAGGGCCGTGGGTTTGGATTCGGTGACGCCGTGCTGTTTCTCAAAGCGCACCAGGAGTTGAAAGCCCTCCTCCGTATCCACATCGTGGATGCGGATATCCAGTTGATCCGGGTATTGGCTTTGAAGGGGGGACAGGACCTCGGTCTTGATCTCCATGCATTCGCCGCACGTCGGGGAACCGAAAAAGTGGAGCACGAGCTTGGGATGTGCAACACCCTCGGCAGGGGATATCCCCGAAGCCATCGCCGATAGGAACACCGTGAGCAAGGAAATCCACAAGAGGGTCTGATCCCGAGCCTCCCGCAGGTTGCCAACCTGCGGGAGGTTGTTTTTTCCACAAACCTTCATGTCATGCTCCTTACGCGGCTTCGATGCGCTTGCCCGTATGGCGGTTAGGGTACAAACAGTTCATCAGAAAGTCAGTCCGGGCATGCGCAGAAGGGGCGGTGCCGGGTGATCGAGAAACCATTCATGTCCTCAAAGCCCGCCGGACCCGCTCATCCATATCCACAAACAGCTCCCGGCACGTGGGAATGGAGCGACCAAAACCAGAACCTGGGGATCGTGCCGTCATCGAATTGCTCCAATCCAAGAACAGGCAGGGGGAACGGCAGGTGGAGGCAGAAAGAAAGACAGGTAAAGGTTGAGAAAAATCCCGAAGAGCCCCTCACCCCTCACTACTCACTCTTCCCGATTCATTTCTCATACACCCCATACCTTTGCGCTGCTCTCACCATCGCGATGTAGTTCTCCGACTTGCACGCCGGATGGATCGAATTGGACGAGCTGATGATATATCCTCCTCCCCCGGCTGCTTTCCCGATGGTCTCCCTGACCGCCCGCTCCACTTCCGCCACCGTGCCATAGGGAAGCAAGGTGCGGCAGTCGATGTTCCCCAAAATGCAGGTCTTCCCGGTCAGATGGGCCTTGACCTGGGCGAGTTCCATGCACTGCGGTTGAAAGGGATGGATGCCGTCAAACCCCGCTTCGATAAAATCGTCCAGGAGGGCCCAGATATTTCCGTCCGAGTGCTTGACGATCTTGGCCCCTTCTCGATGCGCGTGCGCCACGAGTTCTCGATGATAGGGTTTGAGATACTCCCGATAATGCCGAGGAGAAATGATCGTGCTCTCTTCGCCCGCCAGGTCTCCGGGCAGGATGATCACGTCCGCGCCCACTTCGACGGCCATGGAAATGGCGGCCATCCCGAAATCCGTGGCAATCCGAGCCAGCCCGTGCGCCATCCCGGGATCCAGCGCGTAGTCCATCAGCAAATGCTGCATCCCGCCACGCCGTCGCCAGCTTGCCTTAAAGGGATCGGTTACGCAGACAAAATGCGCCTTCTCCCGCCCCACCTTCTCGATAAGATGCTGAACGCCCGCAAAATCCGACCGTTCCACCCGGGAAGCCATGTCAAATCCAACCAGATCCGAGCGGTTTTCAATGGGCCCCTCTATGGGGAGCGGTTCCCCGTGCTCGCTCAGTTGATACACCGTGCCGAACTTGTCCCGACAGCGCCCTTCGGAAAGGGGCTCCATGCCGATGGAGAAATTGGAGCACGTGGCATCCAACCCAAGTTCCTCGACCACGAGCGCGTACAGGTCCAGGATTTCATCGCGCTCCTCGCCGAATCTCTCTTTTTCCGCTTTTACACCCACGGCCTCCGGCTTGAGTATTCTCGCCAGATCCACGATGTTCGGTTCGTTGATATACAGCTCGAAGATCGGTACGCGGTCCGGCTGCCGCAAACTGAGCGCGGCTAGAATCCGTTCTCTGGAATTCATCGGGATCTTTCTCCGTGGTACCCATTGAGTGCTATAGCGTGCTTTGCTTCTCTTGAAAGACAATCTCCTCAGGATCCCCCCAGCTCGTACCCCGTCTCATACATCGCTACGATATTCTCCGGCGGAGAGACCGCCTGGATGTTGTGGCACGGAGCCAGGATGTAGCCGCCGCCCTCGCCCAAAATACGAAGGTTCTCCGTCACTTCCTGCCGGACCTCCTCCTCTGAGCCAAAGGCCAGCGTATATTGATTGTCCACGCCGCCGTGAAAGATGATCCGATCGCCGAAATCCCTTTTGAGTCCCTCTCGTTCCATACCCCTGCAGCGCCACTGGATCGGGTTCAGCACGTCAATGCCGGCGTCGATCAGATCGGGCAGAATCTTCCGAGCCGCGCCGTCGGTATGATGAAACACATACGCCCCGGCCTCGTGGGTCAAATCCATCATCCGCTTCATCCGGGGGAGCAGGAACTCCCGGATTTGGTCCGGGGAGTACATGAGATCCTCCTGCCCTCCCAGGTCCTCCGCCACATACGTGATCATCACCTGTCCCGGAATCTGCTCATAGATCCTGCGGGTGTTCTCGTAGCACAGATCGAACAACTTACCGAGACAGAAGTGCACGATCTCCGGATGGAGGATCAGATCCATGAAGGACTGCTCTTGACCGCGCATGTCCTTATACGTCATGAACGGCTCCGAGCCGCCCCCCCGGATGGGAGCTTCTTCGTTACCGGCAAGCTGGCCGCATATCCCGGAGTAATCCCACCAACCCGATTCGGGCCAGGTGTGGTTCTGTTTGATCTCGTCCAAGGTCTCGTATTCTGCGAGCGGATGATGCACGCATTCCGAGTAGACGCCCGCACCGTAATCCACGTGCTGACGCCGACATCCGAACACATCGGTATCCTGGGGCAGGGCAGGCCCGACGTATTCTGGCCCCACCGTTACCGGGCGGTCTATATGCAGCCGCTCGAACAAGGTCCGTTCATCGGAGCAGCCCAAATACTTCATCAGTTTTTCCGTAGCTTCCACGGTGCCCCAATAGTCCATCGGCACGCGATCCGGTTTCTCGCGATTGAGCACAGCCAGCCAGCGCGCTTTTGCGGTCATCGTTTCTTTGGGCATCATCTCCTCCGAGGGAACCAGCATGGGGGTACGCAAGGAGTACCCGATAGGAGGCGCAGGAGTGCACTATCTACGAACCATTCGTTTCCGAATCGGGACTCTCTGCCATCGCAAGAATCTCCTCGGGGGAAGCCGTGCCGCACTGAAAGAGTTTTTGCACGGTCACTGCAGAGGCCAGATTGGCCAGCTCGGCGGCCTCCCCGATCGTGGCGCTGGCTGCAAGGGCCGCGGCCACCGCACTTGTACCTGTATCCCCGGCGCCCACGGGATCCATCCGGCCCCGTATTCGGATGCCGGGCACGTCCACCTCCTGTGCGCCGTCAACGGCCACCAGTCCTCTGGACTCGTGGGTGACAAATACGGCTTTGGCATCCGTTTCTCTGGCTATTTTCCGGGCATACTGCACGAGCTTTTCGCGAGGAATACTTTCATCCGAAGGGGGCTCGGAAAAACCGGCCAAATGAGTGGCTTCCCACTGATTGAGCTTGAGAATCGCGTGCCTGAACGCGCCGCTGATCTCCCGGCTGTCCACCACAAAGGATTTTTCCGGGCGCTCGGCGATGATCCGATTGATCTCGCACACGAGATGTTTCCCGTAGATCCCGTGGGTCACCTGCTGATTTACGATTACCGACCCGACGGAAGGCAGCGTCTGTTCGAGCTGGTGGATCAGCCTCTGTTCGGTGTCGGCCTCGATCCGATTGAACATCCCGAAATCGATGCGCTGCTGCTCCTCCTCCCCATAGTAAGGTTTCCCATAGACCGGCGTGTCCCATTGCCGCGCTTGAACCAGCAAGCCTTCCACATCCACTCCGGTTTCGGACAGTAGATGAACCAGCTCGCGGCCAAAGAGGTCGTCTCCGATCACGCCGATGGCAGAAACGGATCCCACGCCCAGATCCACCAGATTATGCGCCATATTGGCGGCACCACCCAGACTGTATCGCTGTGTTTTGACCGGCTGCGTGCGCTTGCCCGTCTCCACGGATATCTCCGCGGCACTCGGATCAATCATCCAATACGCGTCGACACAGAAATCACCGAGAACTGCCACGCGGGTGGTGGCTATCCGATCGAGTATTTCCTGGAGTTTTTTCGGATTCATGGGGTCTTCCAAAGAAAGCCGCGTTTTGCATGAGCAAAGAAGGGGTCCGCGGGTTGAGGAGGACTCGAAGGCTTCTCTGAACATTGCGCAAAAAGATAGTCAATTTTGGGAGTCAAGTCAAGGGCAAAAGCGGCTTCTTTCGAGATGTCTGGGGCTCTGCCCCGTTGCTGGGATCGGGCCCAGCAAAGCAAAGAAGGGGCTCTGTGGGTTCGGACGGAATGCGGAACGAGGAGGCTTAGGGAAAGGGGTTCATTCGAGGGGGATACGTTGGGGGTACATCGGGTCCACTCAGGAGAATCTGTGGTTCCCTGCAAAGATCTGTCTCGGTAACCCCGGCATCCATGGATCCCTTACCTACCCAGAAATCCGCGCAATGTCTCCATGTCCTGGCTGGGTGGAAACTGGAAATAGCCTCTTCTGCTTGCGGGTGGGACGCCGGCCAACTTGCACAAGTCCGCCATCATCTCCGCCATCTTAAATCCGGTCATCATGCCATCCAAAATGGGAACGCCGATGTCCGCCACCGCCTGCGTCATCCGGTGCGTCAGCAACGAGCCGATGAGCGTGCAACCCGGTATGATCACCTCGGCGCCATCCTCCTCCACGCAGCGGGTGCTCACCTCGACCGCTTTTTGATAGACGACATCCTCCGGCGTCTTTTCGGGATAGAGCTCATTGGCATCAATCCCTATGGGGCGTTGGGAAGCCAATTTGCCCCCCAAGCCGTATTGTCCCAGCATCATCTCCTGGATCCTGCCGTTCTGATCGTCCACCGTGATCAAAGAGAACTTGGTTCCCATCGTATGTGCCACCAGCGCAGCGGATTCCAGCGTCGCGGTCACCGGGATATTCACCAGCGAACGTGCTTCATACAGGCCGATATCCAGATTGCAGGAGATGAACACCGCATCGTATCCGGCTTTTTCGGCCCGGATCACCTGCTCCAGGGTGCCGTCGGTGCACATGTGTCGGAAGTAGAGGAACTGATTGTTTTTGAGGGGATACACCTCGGCGATGTTGACCATGTCAAACTCGGTGTCCGGTCGCTTGATCCTTTCGATGTTCTCTCTTCCGCGAAACTCCGTTCCGCCGTAAGGATTGATGACTAGGATGCGCATGGTACACTCCTCCTGGCAATGGCTGGATAAAAGGGCGAAAAGATACTGAGACGTGCTCCAGATCAAGGAGCCTTCCGCCCCAGGCCGTCCCTTATCGCGTGTGGCGGGTTGGGTTTCTCTTCGCGTTCATTCGCGTTATTCGCGGTTTCTCTTCTTCTTGGGGGGGGGTAGGGGGACGCTCCGGACGGCTCTCGTCCTGATCGAAAAGAGAAACGCACCCGAACCCGTGGGTTATTTCCGCACGGAATGGTCCGTGTTCGCCAAGGCTTCCAGACGCTGGACCAGTTCCGGGTCCAGGGGTTCCGGTTTGTGGGTGGCGAGAATGTGCTTTATTTTTTCCTTCACCCGGTCCAGCAAAGTCTTCTTTCCCTTTTCCTCCCAGGTGTGCAGATTATCCCGGTCGATCAGTTCGGGGATCCAGAACTCGTTGCGGAAGTGCTTTACCGTATGAGGCTCCGCGAGAAAATGCCCGGCGGGACCCATGCGGTCGATCAGGTCCAGGGCCAGCGTTTCCGGGTTCAATTGAAAGCCTCGGGCCACCCTCTTGGCGGCTCCGATAAACTCATTGCACATAACGATGGCATCCCACGAGGCGGTCAGTCCGGATTCGATATAGCCAACATCATGAATGAGATTTTCTCCGGTGAGGGCATGCGTGAGGATCTCATATCCTTCTTCGAAAGCCGCCTGCTGGTCCAGCGTCTTGGAATCGGTGCACCCGGCTCGCCCGAAGGTGGGCAACCCATAGTGGCTGGCCAGATCCCTTGCGGCGCCCTGGCAGATCACGTGTTCCGGGGAGGCGTATGTGTGCACCGCGTTTCGGGGATCCATGCTGCTGGCGTGCATCGTAACGATCATCTTGGCCCCTTTGCGCTTGAGCTGACCGATGACGACTCCGCTGAGGATCCGGGCGTTGGACATGGCAAGCGCACCCGCCAAAGTCGCAGGGCCGTTCTGGCCGGCCGTGGTCGCCGAGGTGTAGATGACCGGAATCCCCTTCTCCACGCAGAAGAGCATTTTCTCCAGAGAATCCCGCGGGTGAATCAGGGGCGCAATGGGTTCGGTGTAGTGAATGAGGAAGGGCTTTTGCTCGAGGCGATCGGCTCCCCCGGAAACTTCACACGCCATCTGGTGGATGTCGGACAGATTCTCCAGAGAGGACGCGGTAAAAACGAGGGGTTTTCTCGTGTTTGTCACCATCGTGAGAAAATGGATTTTGTCCGCGATCGTCTGAGGCAGTTCGTGAGCCACGCCCATGCACATGAGAAAATCCATGTTGTCCAGATAATCCACAAGAATGGACACCTGCTCAATGTCCTTCAGACAGGTCTTCCGTCTCTGGTTGGTGAAGGAGTCCAGAATGAATGGGGTATCCGAGCCCGTGCCCCAGTAAGCGTTTCTGTCCTGCAGCAGCATGGCAGGTTCGCCCTGACGGTCGTAGATGGTGATCTTCTCGGGCGCACTGGCAATGGCCTCTTCCACCAGATGGGATGGGATCCGAACCCGGTTTCGGTCGGTAACCGGGCAGCCCGCAGCTGCCAATAGGCCTACCGCTTCTTCGTGGTGCACGAGCACACCCGTTTTCTCCAGAATCTCCAGGGCTGCTTCGTGCAATACAGTCACCGCTTCCTTCTCCAGGAAACGCGTCTGGGGTTGAACGTGAAGATCAAAACCTGATTTCATCTTTCCTCCATTATTGACCGCGAATAGACATGGATCACCGCTAAGAAACCCAGATCACCGCGAATAGACGCGAATGAAGACCAATGACCGCGAATAGAAGACAATAAAGGCCAACAAACCACAAGACATTGCGGTGTCATTCAACTCCAGTTAGTGCCTGATTTGTCTTGTTGTTCCAACATTGGCGTGTATTCGCGGGGTGTTGCAGTTATTCGCGTCCATTCGCGGTAGCATCTCTATGTGCTTTGTCCAATACGAGGCGTTCCCATTCCAGTTTCGGATGCCTGAAATTGATGATCAGACCGACCTCCAATCCGGTGACTCTCAGATAGTTGAGTACCTGACCCCGATGGCTATCGGTAATGGCCTCCGTGGTCTTGAGCTCGACGATGACGCTATGCGCTACCTCAAGGTCCGGAATATACTCGTCCACCTGTTAGTCGCGGTAGAAGACCGGGTATTTGGTCTGTCGGGAATAGGCCAACTCTCTGTGTTCGAACTCGAGGCAGAGGGCTCTTTCATAGGTTTTCTCCCGTAAGCCGCATCCAATCTGGTTATGGACGTCCATGGCACACCCAACGATCCGATACACCAGATCCTTCTCCAAGAGTTCCGTCACGTCTTCTCCGCGTTTACTCCGACCGCTAACAAACCTAAACCACCGCGAATGGTCGCGAATGAAGACCCATGACCGCCAAGAGACCCAAATCACCGCGAATAGACGCGAATGAAGACCAATGACCGCGAATAGAAGACAATAAAGGCCAACAAACCACAAGACATTACGATGTCATTCAACTCCAGTTAGTGCCTGATTTGTCTTGTTGTTCCAACATTGGCGTGTATTCGCGGGGTGTTGCAGTTATTCGCGTCCATTCGCGGTCGGTTGCTCCACAAGAGCCCGCAATTTCTTCCGCGTCTCCTCGGGCGGCGGCGTTGCCCGATGGGTTTCCAGGATCTCATCCACCTTTTTCCCGGCCCGTTCCCTCAGCGTCGTACTCCCTGCTGCCTGCCAGGTGTCGTAGTTTTCCCGCTCCGTCAGCTCCGGGTAGGCGTCCTCCCTGAAATGCGCCAGCGTATGATCGGTCTGCAGGAAATCGCCGTTATTTCGAACCACCTCATCGATCCAATTGAGGGCCAGGGTCTCCTCGTCAACGACCAACGGCTTCATGTATTGTTTTACCCAGCCGATGATCTCATGGCAGATCACCAGTTGATCGAGCGCGCCGGTTGTGCCGTTGTCCATGTAGCCCACGTCGTGGATCAACTGGGCCCCCGACATGGTCGAGGCAAACAGGGTCAGGGCCGATTCGTAAGCGGCCTGCTGATCCACCGTTTTGGCGCCGCACAGCCCTCCGATGCCAAACATGGGCAGGCCGTAGTGAGCAGCCATGTCTTCGTTGAATCCCCGCAGTTCGGGCGCTGCGTGCAGGCCCACCATCGTCCGCATATCAAAAGTCCCGCCGGAACAGCCGCATCGAATAAAGGGCGCCCCTTCCCGAACCAGTTGCGACAGCACCAGTCCTGCCAGCCCGGCCACATGGTTGACCACCAGAAAGCCCGCGCCGGTGATGGGCGTTGAGATGCCGCGGGTCACGATGGACGGCCTGTAAACGAAGGGCAGCCCCTTTCTCGATAACCACATCACCTTCTTGATGCTCTCCGGATTGTGCCGCAGGGGATGGCTGATGTTGATGTAGTTGACGGCAAACGGATGTTTTCTGAGTGCTTCCTCTCCGCCGGCAACAATTTCTGCCATGGCAATCGCCGCCCGGGTGTTGGCCAGATCGGTGGTCACATACACGATGGGTTTCTTCGTCCCCTCCAGCATCGCGAGCATCTGCCATCGCTGAGCCTGTTCGCTGGGCACATCCCGGGGGATAAAGCCGCTCATCACAAAATCGAACCCCGGCAGGGCATCCAGGAGCGTGATCATATCCCCTACATCCTGAAACGCCGGTTCCCGTCTTTTCCCCGTTCGATGGTCTATGATAAAGAGCAGATCGGAGCCATTGCCGTAGTAGGCCTTTCTGCCAGAAAGCAGCAAGCTCGGCGCTCCGAGCTGATCGTAGAGCGCGATCTCCTTGGGAGCCACGTCCAGCGCCCATTCGACCAACTCGGGCGGAAAACGCACCAGGGTGTCCTCCACAACATGGCAGCCTCCCTTTTTGAGGATCTCCAGAGCGGATCGATCCAGCATGCGGACGCCCGTCTTCTCCATCACCTCAAGACTGGCGGCGTGCAGCTTTTCCAGCTGTTCTTTTGACAGACGCTGACCATGCATCGGTTGGCTTTCGTGGTGAGGATCCGGCGTCTACTCCTGCAGACGCAGACCGTGGGGGAGGAGAAAGATCTCGCGACAAAATGGCGTGATCCCGCCTCAGCTTGCCGGCAGCATCACGGCCTTGACGATCGGCTGTGTGCCGTCGATCACAGCGGCCATGATCTCCCTGGCACGGTCAAACCCAAAGGTGTGCGTAACGAGCTGTTGGGCGTCCACCAGCCCATCCTTGAGCAGCCTCAGGGAGACCGGGAAGTTGATGGCCGGTTCGGCAAAGGTGGGCCGCAAGGTGATCTTTCGGAAGATCATGTCGTTCACGTCCAGATCGATCACGTTTTTTCCGCCAAAGTGCAGGCCAAAAAAGGTGATGATCCCCCCAAAACGGATGATCTTAAATGCATCGGCCATGCTCTCAGGCGGGGAGCTGACAATGACCCGATCCACCCCATTCGGGAAGCGCCCCAGGATCTCCTCCTCAACGCTCTGTTTACCGCACTCGATCTTCATGTCGCAGCCAAACGCATCCGCTACGGCAAAGCGTGCCTGCTCCCGTGGGGTGTTTGCGGGGAGCCCCGTGATCGCCACAAACCCGGCGCCCTGCAACTTGGCCAGGCGTGCGGCCATCAATCCGAGTGGTCCGGGCCCCAGTACCACCACGCTGCCGCCCAGGGGGATTTCGGCATTTAAGACCGCGGTCAGGGATACCGCAAGCGGCTCGGTGAGGCATGCCGGCGCATAGTCCAGCCCTTCGAACTTGTTGAGGCAGTTGAAGCGAACCAACATATACTGGCCCATGCCCGGCTGTCCTTCGATGTCGTACATGTTCCGGCAGAACTCCGGGTGCCCGCTCTTGCAGTTTTCACAAACGCCGCACATCGAGCAGTCCTCCACGATGACCCGGTCCCCGGGCCGGACGCTGGTGACGTTCTTCCCCACCTCGATCACCTCAGCCGCGATCTCGTGCCCCAGCGGCATGGCCTCCTCCGCCCAGTCGCGCACGAAACTGATGTCCGTTCCACATACGCCGCAGGCATGCACCTTTACGATCACGTGATCCTCATCCGGCGCGCTGATGAGCTGCGTGC
>JAZDJA010000406.1:0-3727 GCA_043804415.1 Candidatus Latescibacterota bacterium
CGGGTACGCCAACCCGGAGATCAACGCGATCCTGTGCGAACACCTGCAGACGATGTCGCACGTCCACCAGGGCTTCGATACGCCGGTACGTTACTATCTGGCGAAATTGGTGAGTGAGATCGCGCCAGGGGATCTGAACCGCGTGTCCTTTACGGTGGGAGGCGGTCCGGCGTTTGAGGCAGCGATGAAGATCTGCACGAAGAACACGGAATCCTCCCGGGACTTTATCTGCCTGTATGATTCCTATCACGGGACGACCCTCGGATCGATGGGCGCTTCGTGGATCTCGACCCGTTCCGCCGGGCGCCTCGTGGGCGGAAGTCGTTTTCTGTCGTTGACCAGGCCGTTCATTCGGGTGCCGAATCCCTACTGCTACCGGTGTCCACTCGGCCTCAAGCGGGAAACCTGTGATCTGGCTTGCGCCAAAATGCTGGAGCGGACACTCCAAAAAGGCATCGCAGGCAACGCGGCGGGCTTCATGATGGAGCCCATCCAGGGGAGCGGCGGGCAGATCATACCGCCTGTGGCATACATGCGAGAGATTCGCCGCATCTGCGATGAATACCACGTGCCGCTGATCTACGACGAAGTACAGACGTATTGCCGCATTGGAGAGTTTTTTGCCGGGCAGTATTTCGGGGTCCATCCGGATATCATCGTGCTCGGAAAGGGGTTTGGCGCGGGACTGCCCATTGCCGCGATCATCATCTCGGACAAGCTCAAAGGGTTCCAGGGGGATGGCGAGGAGCTGCATACCTTCGCCAACAACAGTCTCGCTCAGGTTGCAGCCATCAAGCAGATCAGGATGATGCAGGCGGGGGTACTGGAGAACACCCGAAAGATGGGCGCCTATCTGCGTCTGGGGCTGGAGCATCTGCAGAAAGAATATCCTGAAATCGGGGACATCCGACAGGCGGGTTTGCACATCGGTGTGGAGATGGTCGTGGATCCGCACACCAAGGAACCCGCTCTAGAGGCTGCGAACGCCATTCGGGAAGTGGCGCTGAAAAACGGCGTCATCCTCGGCAAGGGGGGGCCCTGCAGTCAGGTACTGAAGATCAAGCCCCCTCTTATCATCAATCAGGCTGAGTGCGACGAGATCCTCGATGTCTTTGCTGGCACGCTCAAGACGGTGCTCCGCACTTGACGGGAAAGGTTTTGGGAGCGTAACTATGTGGATAGATGAGGCGACGGAGAAGTTGCGCCAGGAGGCGGAGGCACTGGACCTGTTCGATGCCAGTTCCTGGTTGGGACGAGCCTCCGATTTCCCACTCATGAAAGAGGGAACACCTGCGTTACTTGCAGAGACCCACCAGAAAGCCTACATCCATGGCGCGCTCATCTCGCACTGGCTGGGCAGCGAGGACGGCTCTCAGGCGTCCAACCAGCTCTTGCTTGAGGAGATCGCAGGTCATGACCACTGGTATGCGATCTTAGCGCTGCAGCCGCTCCTTCCGGCGGATCCGGGATCTCCCGGCTGTCAGGACTGGATCTGGCCGGAGAGGACACGCGCTGTTCGCGTCTTTCCCAACACCTTTCGATACGCCTTGGTGGATTGGTGTGTGGGAACGCTATGCGAACTTCTGATTGAGAAACAAATGCCGCTTTTTGTCTTTCATACAGAGACCACATTCCAGGATCTCTACGGGATCGCACAACGCTATCCCGACCTGCAGATTGTGCTCGAAAGCCAGGTGAGAAAGATATTGTATCACACGAGAATGGTCCTGCCCCTGCTTAGAGCATGCCCGAACATCGCCCTGGAGATCTCAAACTTCTGCGGCCAGGGCATGATCGAGTATACCGTAAATGCCCTGGGACCGGAGAGGCTGCTGTTCGGCACCTTCGCTCCCGCCAACGACCCCCTTGTACCGCTGGGTATGCTGCTTCAGGCCAATATCTCCGAGGAGGCCAAACGTGCGATCGCAGGCAGCACGATCCGCCACATGATCTCGGAGGTACGCCTGTGAAGAGACCCCGTATTGTGGATGCCCATATGCATCTCGGATTCCCGGGAACGCTCTTCACCAGCGGCTGGGAGACCGATGCGGTCCTCCGGCTTATGGATCTGCTGGGCATGGACCGCGCCTATTCGATCCATCACCTCTGGCTGACCGGTCGCATCGCCGAAGGGAGGGCGGCCTCCATCGAAGCCTACGAACACTCCGGCGGCCGCATTCCGTTTATGGCGGTATACGACCCCCGCCGCGAGACAGAATCCCTGAGGGCGATGAATGCCTGTTTGGGGCACGAAGGATTCATTGGCATCAAAATCCATCCCAGTTTCCACAGCGTGCCTGCAGACGACAGAAGGTATGACCCCGCATGGGAGTATGCTTCCGAGCACAAGCTGCCCATGGTCTCGCACACATGGAGCGATACCTACAATCCCGTGCAGAAACTCTCTGTGCCCAAGCTTTTTGAATCCCATATCGAAAAGCATCAGGATGTTTCCCTTATTATGGGCCACAGCGGCGGGCCGGGCACGGGTCGGGAACAGGCCATCCGCCTGGCGCAAACTTACCCGAATGTCTATCTGGACCTTTCCGGCGACATCTTTTCCCTCGACCTCATCGAAAATCTGGCCTGTGCGGTGGGGGCAGACAAGGTGATTTTCGGATCGGATCAGCCGTGGATCGACCCCAGGGCGCATCTGACGAGAATCTACTTATCTGAACTGGATGAGGAGGCCAAGAAGCTCGTGCTCGGGCAAAATGCCCTTCTCGTTTTCGAGCCACATCTGCTCAGCGGAGAAAATTCATGCTAGCCATTGATCTTTCCGACAAAAGAGCACTCGTTATCGGCGGCTCGCGGGGCATAGGAGCCGCCATCACAGAAACGTTGTGCGCTGCGGGCGCATCGGTTATCTTTACACATACGGGCAACCCCAGACACCAGGAGCCACTCCAAAGACTCCTGACTCGCATAAGAGAATCCGGCGGCTCCGTGGAAGCGGCGGTGTTGGATGCGGTCGATTCGGCAAAGACCACGTCTCGGGTCGATGAGATGGTGGCACAACACGGGAAGATAGACCTTTTGGTATGCAATGTGGGCCAGAACCTTGCCAGACCGGTGGCGGAAGTGTCAGACACGGAGTGGGCACAATTTCTGGATATCAATCTGACATCGGCCTTCTACGCAGTGCGGGCCGTCTTACCGCACATGGTTGCGGCGAACTATGGACGAATCGTCTTTATCGGTTCTTCGGCGGCCTATGATGGCGGCGGCGGTGCCATCGACTATGCGGCCGCCAAATCCGGGCTGAACGGAATGATGTTGTACCTTACGAAAAACTATGCTCACCATGGGATCGTGACCAACACGGTGCATCCCTGCGTGATCGAAACAGATTTGCTGCGGGAACGGTTTGCCTCCGAAGAGGCGAGAAAAACGCTGGTATCCCAGATCCCGGTGGGGCGTCTGGGTCAGCCCGAGGATGTTGCCGGTCTCGTGGCCTATCTCGTCAGTTCCTGGGGGGACTTTGTTTGTGGACAGTCCCTTCTGGTGGACGGCGGAAGGACACAATGCAGGTAACCGGCATATTTCCCTGCTGAACGGGAGTCTGATTATGACGAGAACGACAAAACACCGAATTGGCAGCGGGTTTGCCCCTTTCTCTCCCTGTGCGGAAAGGTTTGTCCAAAACGGCTATCGGGATCCGATGACGCTGCCCGAACAGGTCGAGCTGGCCACTCAGGTGGACGGCCTGCGCGGCATCGGGCTCGAT
>JAZDJA010000407.1:0-10849 GCA_043804415.1 Candidatus Latescibacterota bacterium
GAGCCAGATCAGAAATATGCGAACATACTGATACCACTGTAGTTGGATGTGAACCTATCTGGATGGGCCCAGTTATCCACAATGGGTCTTCTGATGTGAATAACTGGGCCAGATGCAGTTGGGAAGTTCCCCTATCTCATATTCATAGCCCCTCCCTACGCAGCCAAAAAACCCTGTGGATAAGCTGCTTTCCGGAGCAAAGATCAAGCGATTTTTTGCTTGATCTGGCAGATGCTTATTCGTATATTGTAACCACAAGGCAGAAAGGCGTCAAAGGGCCTTTTATCAGGATCATCGAATGCATGGGCACGGAACGGCGCGGGAAGAATGGTCGTTCTTGAAAGGAAGTGGGGACATGAGTGCGAGGGATGTGGAAGCTCCTGTAGATTTTATTCGGGCGATTATTGCAGAAGACCTGAGGTGCAACAAGAACAACGGCCGCGTTCATACCCGATTCCCGCCGGAGCCGAATGGCTATCTGCACATCGGACACGCCAAAGCCATCTGCATCAATTATGGGATCGCGGAGGAATTCGGGGGTCTCTACAATTTGCGGTTCGACGACACCAATCCGGCCAAAGAGGATGTGGAATATGTGGAATCCATCAAGGAGGACATCCGATGGTTCGGATTCGATTGGGAGGATCGCTTGTACTATGCCTCCGACTACTTTGGCCAGCTATACGATTACGCGGTGCAGTTGATCCACAAGGGCAGGGCATACGTGTGTGACTTGAGCGCAGAGGAGATCCGATCCTACCGGGGCACGTTGACAGAGCCGGGCAAGGACAGCCCGTACCGCACCCGTTCGGTGGCCGAGAATCTGCATCTGTTCGAGCGGATGCGGGCCGGTGATTTCGAGGATGGGTCCCGGGTGCTTCGGGCCAAAATTGACATGTCCTCTCCGAATCTGAATATGCGCGACCCGGTGATGTACCGCATTCTCCGTGCCACCCATCATCGGACAGGCGATGCGTGGTGCATCTATCCCACCTACGACTTTGCCCACGGCCAATCGGATTCCATCGAGCGGATCACCCATTCGTTGTGCGATCTGGAATTTGAGAACCATCGTCCGCTATACGACTGGTATCTCGAAGCATTGAAGATCTATCGTCCCCGGCAGATCGAATTTGCGCGCTTGAATATCAGCTATACCGTGCTGAGCAAGCGGAAACTTCTGGAATTGGTGGCCGCAGGCGCTGTCACCGGATGGAACGATCCGAGAATGCCCACCCTGTCCGGCATGCGGAGACGGGGCTATCCTGCCGAGGCGATCCGGACCTTTTGCGACCGTATCGGAGTGGCCAAACGGGCGAGTCTGGTGGATATTGCTTTGCTCGAACACTGCGTCCGGGAACAGCTGAATAAGTCCGCGCCGCGGGTGATGGGGGTGTTGCATCCCCTCAAAGTGATCATTGACAACTATCCGGAGGGCCAGGTGGAAGAGCTGGACGCCATCAACAATCCGGAGGACGCTGGGATGGGAACGCGGAAGGTTCCTTTTGGACGCACACTTTACATCGAGCAAGCGGACTTTTGCGAAGACCCGCCGAAGAAGTTCTATCGTCTCGCTCCGGGTCGCGAGGTGCGGCTGCGCTATGCGTATTTCATCACATGTGTGGGCGTGGTGAAGGACGAAGAGACCGGTGAGGTGATCGCGTTGCACTGCACCTACGATCCGGAAACAAAAGGCGGCGACTCGCCGGACGGACGCAAGGTCAAGGCCACGCTGCACTGGGTTTCGGCAGCGCATGCGTTAGAAGCGGAGGTGCGTCTGTATGATCATCTATTCGCAAGAGAAAATCCCCTCGATGAAAAGGAAGGGGCTGATTTCAAGACTCATCTGAACCCAAATTCCCTGGAAATCCTAACCTTGTGCCGCGTGGAGCCCTCTCTGAAAGGTGCCGCCCCTGGAAGCGGGTACCAGTTCGAGCGACAAGGCTATTTTTGTCTTGACGCCCTGGATTCCACCGAGGAGACGTTGGTCTTCAATCGGACCGTCGGCCTGCGGGATACGTGGGCCAAGATTCAGGAGGCGCAGAAGAAGGAGTAGAGGAAGACTGGCGCGGGTTATCGTGCAATGTGGGATCGCGTTTCTTGCGAGACCGGCTCTGTCTACTGCGGGCCATGTTCCGTTTTCAGGACTGGTTGGTGCTTCTTGATGAGGGCGCCCCAAGCTCTGAGGAGTCCCCCAGGGAAGAAGGTGATCCTCGCCACCACTCCTTTTGGCTTTCTCGCACAAGGCTTTCAAAAGGATGATCCCTCCCGCAGTTGCGTGAAGGAAGGTTCCTCTCAAGGAAAAAGATGACTCTCTTAGCTCTCTGGATCAGTATATTCGTCATCTCCTTCTCCGGAGCGATGATGCCCGGCCCTGTCTTGAGTGTGACGATCAGCGAGGCCTCGGAGAAAGGGTTCAAGGCGGGTCCATTGGTGGTCTTGGGGCATGGATTGGTGGAATTGGTCCTCGTGGTCGTTTTAGCCTCCGGGCTCTCTCAATGGATCAGGGGCCCGCTCTTCACAAAGACAATCTTTATCGTCGGCGGATTGGTGCTTTTCTGGATGGGCATCGCCATGGTGATGAGAGTGCGGGGGCATGCGTCGGGGATAAACGTGGACGGAACACGCCAGAAAAGTATGATGAGTTCCGTGCTCATGGGAGCAGGCACGACCCTGTCTACGCCCTACTGGTATATCTGGTGGGCCAGCATCGGGATGCTGTATCTCGTTCAGGCCCTGCGTTTTGAAACAGTTGGACTGATGGTTTTCTTTTCCGGGCACCTCCTTTCGGATCTGGTCTGGTACTCCCTGATTGCCTTCGGGATTTCCTTTGGGAGAAATCTTTTCAGCGACCGGCTATATCGCGGTCTTGTCTTGATATGCGGCTTTTTTCTTGTCTGCGTGGGGATATATTTCATGGGGTGTGGGGTATCGCGGAGCATGGGATGAAAGGTTCTTCCTTTTCTCTCGGAAAAAAGAGGATGACTCCAAGGAGCGAAGGTGCAGGGCGAAGCGATACAGCATCCAACATGCAACCCGCGAAACGATAAGGCGATGCGAACTTGGGCGGGAAATCCTGCCAGAATCAGATGTTTTTGGTTGACATGGGCTTTGGGAATGCGTATATTATGGGATTATGGGAGGGCTAGTCCTAACTGGTAAGGCGGCGGTCTTGAAAACCGCTGGGTTCGTCCCTTGGGGGTTCGAGTCCCTCGCCCTCCGCCAAGGCCCCTCCGGTTTCTCCGTTAGAGCATTCTTGGGCAGCATAGGATGGATTCCTGGGATGGGCTTTGAGTTCTTGGATGCCCATTCCACACAGATACGAGCAGATGTCCCCCTGTTATTGGGGCAGACAGGTTTGTGGAGTTGTCAATGCGGAGAGGTTCGAGAGCGGCTTAATCGGGCGGCCTGCTAAGCCGTTGTGGGCGCAAGTCCACCGTGGGTTCAAATCCCACCCTCTCCGCCATTTTGTCCAAGTTATCCCCGATCGATATGGATAACGCGTGATCTTATCTCGCCTCGCTCCCCCCTTCTCCGAATATGGACTACGAACTCCGGCGGATAGAAATCTGGTCTGTGGTCAAGGTCGCATTTTTCGTCTGTGCCATCCTGGGCTTTTTCCCCGGTATCGCCCTCTCGCTCTTACTCTGGGTGTTCTCCAGTGTGATCAGGGCTTTCGTCCCCGGAGAGATGGGGGACATTTCAGGTTCTTCCCCTACGATGTTCACCATGGCGGTGATTCTGGCTCCTCTCTTTGGTGCCATTGGAGCGGTTTTGGCAGGGATTGCCGCGGCTTTGTATAATCTGCTGGCCCGCTGGATCGGTGGCGTCCAGTTCCGTTTGGACGCGATCCAAGCGGAAGCCGCTGGGGACGCGGAAAGCGCTCCGTGCACGGCACCCGACGGGAACGAAACACACAGCGTATCTCCCTGAAAGTAGGGTGTGTTGCGCGAATTTTGCCATCAGTCTCCAGTATGAGCCAGCCTATGTCGCAAGTAAGAGTGCGTTTCGCGCCTTCGCCCACGGGGTATCTGCATATTGGGAACGCCCGTTCTGCTTTGTTCGCCTGGTTGTTTGCGCGGGCAAACGAGGGGGCATTTCTGTTGCGCATCGAGGACACGGACCGGAAGCGTCTGGTGGAGGGCGCGGAGCAGGTGATCTACGAGAGCCTCCGCTGGTTGGGGCTGGATTGGGACGAAGGCCCCGAAGTTGGTGGGGCTTATGGACCTTATGTACAGTCTCAGCGCCTGGCGCTTTACAGCCAAGCGGCTGAGGAATTGATCGAATCGGGACATGCGTATCGCTGTTACTGTTCGCCGGAGCGCTTAGCCTCTCTGCGAGAAGAGCAGCAGCGGAAGAAGGAGAATTCGCAATACGATCGGCATTGCCGAGGTCTGGCGGCGGCGGAGCGCGCTGCGTACGAGCGCGAAGGAAAGCCCTCGGTGGTTCGGCTCAAAACACCTTTGGGGGGCGCGACGACATTTCACGATTACCTTCGCGGGGATGTGACTTTTGAGAACGCCGGTCTGGACGATCTGGTATTGCTGAAATCCGACGGGTATCCCACCTATCATCTGGCCAACGTGGTGGATGATCATCTGATGGAGATCACGCATGTGCTGCGGGCCGATGAATGGATCTCCAGCACGCCGCGCCACATGTTGCTGTATCAGGCGTTTGGCTGGGAGCCTCCGAAATTCGCCCATCTTCCGATGATTCTCTCGCCAGAGGGGGGCAAGTTGAGCAAGCGCCATGGCGCGGTTTCGGTTTTGGAATACCGGGATCGGGGCTATCTGCCGGAGGCGGTGTTCAATTTTCTGGCGCTTTTAGGCTGGTCACCCGGAGATGACCGGGAGAAAATGTCCGTGTCGGAGATCATATCCGCTTTCTCACTGGACCGGATGAGTCCCAAAGGCGCGGCCTTTGACGAGACCAAACTGGAATGGCTAAACGGGCAGTATATCCACGAGTTTTCGACCGAACACCTTTTGGATCAGATTTCCCCACTTTGGAAAGACGCCGGGTTTATCAAAGGTGGCGAGTCGGGACCCCAAAGGGATCGGTTGCTGGCTATCCTGGTTCTTCTGAAGGAGCGGGCACGGCGGCTGACGGATTTTGTGGAGGCCGCCCGGTATTTCTTCGAGGATCCACAGGAATACGAGGAGAAAGGGCGGAAGAGCCACTGGAAGGGACCAGATCTGGGGGAACGTCTGGAGGCATTGAAGGAGCGGCTGGAAGACCTGGAGACCTTTGACGAGGAGCACCTTGAGGAGGCCGTGCGGAGTCTTGCGGAGGAGCAGAACATCAGTGCGGCGAAATTTATCCATCCGGCTCGGCTGGCGATCTCCGGTCGTTCGTTCGGACCGGGCTTCTTTGAGATGATGGCGGTATTGGGCAAGACCACGGTGCTCCGAAGATTGGACCGGGCGGTAGGAATCTCGATGACCTAGAGGGTCTGCTCTGAGCAAAACGACGACCCGCCTCCCAAGGAGATCCGAAATCCTCGCCCTGAAGGATGCCATCCAGGATAAAAACGGTAGGAGAGGATCTCTCTTGTTGCAAGTCAGGCAATCTTTTTCGAAAAGACCGCCGGCCCTGCCTCGAGCAGGAGTGCCGACTTGATGAAACATCTTGAGGAGGAATCTGGCGATCACGGTGTAGACGGTTGGACAAGATCGGGTACTGCGGGGTAGTATAATGGTAATACGCGCGGCTCTGGACCGCGTTTTCGGGGTTCGAATCCCTGCCCCGCAGCCATTTTGGGTGGCTTGAGTTTTCGGTCACGACATGAGATGCCTGCGATGCGTACCTATGACAACTCTTCACGCGTGGAAGAAAGGGCTTTGGAGCAATCCGGCAAAGCCCTTTCTTATTCTCCAACGGAAAAAATAGCAGTAGTGGAAGTGCCTGATTTTCCAAGCCTTGGAAAGCTCACTGCCCTCCGCTTTTTGGAGTGGCTCCAGCTGAATCCTCAAGGGGTCATTTCCTTGCCCACCGGAAAGACGCCCGAACATTTTATCAAGTGGACGACCCATTTTCTGGACGGCTGGCATCTGAAAGAGGTGCAGAGCGAGCTGGATGCCTGGGGTCTGGACCTGCATCACAAGCCCGAAATGAAGGCCTTTTCATTTGTCCAGATTGACGAATTCTACCCGATGAACCCGGCTCAGGAGAACAGTTTCGCCTGTTATATAGATCGTTTCTACATGAAGGGATTTGGGCTGGATCCCCAACGAGCTCTATTGCTGGACACCTGGAAGGTGGGGGCGCCCGAGGGGCAGGATCTGGGATGTATCGGGCGGGTTGACCTCTCGTTGCGCTATCGGAAAGCCGGAGATGAGCAGGAACAACTGCAGTACCGGGCGATCGAAGCCGCGGACCAGTTCGCGATGGAATACGAGGCTCGGATTGGGGAATTAGGCGGGATTGGCTTCTTCCTGGGTGGAATTGGCCCGGATGGGCACATCGGCTTCAACATCAGAGGATCGGATCATTTCAGCACCACCCGATTGATCCCCATCAATTACGAAACGGCCGCGGCATCCGCCACGGATCTGGGCGGCATGGAGGTTGCCCGGGAAAAAGTGGTCCTCACCGTTGGATTGAGGACCATTACACAGAATCTGTCAGCCACGGTATTGATCATCGCAGCCGGTGCAAGCAAGGCCGAAGTGGTGAGAACCGCGGTGGAACAGGAGCCCTCGGTTCATTTCCCGGCAACGGCCTTGCAGGCTCTCTCCGGCGCGCGGTTTTACCTGACCCGGGGAGCCGCCCACCTGCTTATCGAAAGAAGAAGCGCAGACCTGGAAGCTCTGTCCGATATTCCCTATGCGTCCTCGGAACGCATTTTGATGGACATTGCCTCCAAGCGTCAGAAGCGTCTGGTGGAATTGACCCCGGAGGATCTGGGAGCAGATCGCTTGGGCCAGGTTTTGCTGAAGAAGAACATTGATCTGCCCAGTCTGAGCCATAAGATCACCGTGGCCCTGCAGGAACGTATTTCAAAGGGGCTTGAAAATATCAGCGAATGCACCTTTCTCCATACCGCTCCCCATCACGATGATATTATGCTGGGGTATCTCCCCTACGTGATCCATCTCGTTCGAGATCCTCAAAATGCCCACCATTTCGCCACGCTTACCAGCGGATTTACCTCGGTCACCAATGCGTACACCCTCCGCCTGCTCTGTAATCTGGAGGATTTTCTGTCCAGCGGGACGCTTACTCCTCTTATAGAACAGCGCTATTTTTCTCCGGGCGATGTGGTGAGCCGCAATCGGGATATCTATCAGTATCTGGACGGGGTGGCCGCCGACAGCACAGAGATGCAGCGTGAGGGCGAAGCGAGGCGGATGCTGCGCGACTTGATCGATCTAACCCAGACGGAAGACCTTGCGCTCATTGAACGGGAAATCCGGAAGCTGAAGGATTATTTCGGGAGTGGGTACCCGGGCAAAAAGGATACGCCATCGGTCCAGAAGCTGAAGGGCATGATTCGGGAATGGGAAGAAGAGCTGCTGTGGGCTCATGTGGGTTTCAACTGCAATCACATCTCCCATCTTAGGGTGGGCTTTTATACCGGTGATCTGTTTACTCCGCAGCCCGAGTGGGAAGGCGATATCCAACCGGTATTTCGCCTTTTGGAGCGCACGGCGCCAGATATTGTGACCGTCGCTCTAGACCCGGAGGGCAGCGGGCCGGATACCCACTACAAAGTCCTCCAGACGATTGCGGAGGCTTTGAAGGTCTATCAACGGGGACATCCCGAGAGGACGGTGAGGATCTGGGGCTATCGCAATGTCTGGTACCGCTTCCATCCCTCCGAGGCGGATATTCACGTGCCGGTTTCGATGAACTCCCTGGCGATCATGAAGAGCGCGTTTCACACCTGCTTCGGTTCCCAACGGAGCGCCTCTTTCCCAAGTTACGAATACGACGGCCCCTTTTGTGACCTGGCCCAGAAGGTCATTGTTGAGCAGTACGCCATGATCAAAACATGTCTCGGGAGGGATTATTTCTATGCCAGTTCCATTCCCCGTCTCCGTGCCAGCCGAGGACTGACCTTTGTGCGTTCCATGAGTTTGGAGGAGTTCTTCGAGGAGACATTCTCCCTTAAGAAACTTACCGAAAGCTGATGGGGATCGTTTTTCATGGAACTCGCCTCTCAACCAGAATTTTCTTCCCCCCCCAAGGAGTGACGAACATGCGGGTGATCATCCAGAAGGATTACGAAGCGATGAGCAAACGGGCAGCGGGATTTGTCGCCGAGATTGTCCGGAATAAGCCCGATTGTGTGCTCGGCCTCGCGACCGGAGGTACGCCGGTTGGCTTGTATAGAGAGTTGATCCGTATGCACCAGGAGGAAGGGCTGGATTTTGCGCGGGTAACCACCTTTAATCTGGATGAGTATTACGGATTGGCTTCGGCGCATGAACAGAGCTTCCACTTTTTTATGTACGACAATCTATTTAACCATATCAATGTCTCCCCTGCCAATATTCATGTGCCCAGTGGGACCGCACCCGATGTGGGGGATTCCTGTGCCCGTTACGAGGAGATGATTGCTCAGGCCGGTGGGATCGATGTTCAGGTACTCGGCATCGGCATCGACGGTCATATCGGCTACAACGAGCCGGGTTCTTCCCTCGCTTCACGCACCCGCCTGGTGACGTTGCTCGAGGAGACCAAAAAGGGTTATGCGCCGTTTTTTGAGGCGGAGCAGGAGGTGCCGTGTTTTGCCATTACGATAGGCGTGGGCACGATCCTCGATGCGCGAAAATGCCTGTTGTTGGCCAATGGCGAGAAGAAAGCCGCGATCATCGCGGAGGCTGTCGAGGGTCCGATCACGAGCCAGGTCACCGCATCGGCCCTCCAGATGCACCCCGATACGGTCGTGATTGTGGATGAGGCGGCTTCCTCAGCGTTCAAGCGGAGAGCATTCTACCTCTATGCGGAGGACATTCGGGCGAAGCTCTGAACACGGAACGTTCCTTTTTGGAGATCTATCGCGCAGCGCGTCGGGAACCTGCTGTCTTTTCTTTTTCAGTGCTCCTGGCACTCTGAGCGGAGGAGAAAAGGGAATACCAACATGAACGTAATCGAGCGCACGAAGGCGAAAGCACGGGAGAATCCTCGGGGAATTGGCTCACTAGAGGACGATGCACGCTCACCAAGGGGATCGGAGCAGGCCCTTGATAGGGGGATCGGTCTCCCGGTGTCGATGAGCACGACTCGGCGCGATGAGGTGCTGGGCATCGTTGCGCAAGCTCAAGACACTGGTGCAGTGGGCGCAAAGGTGGGGCTGAGCTTATTTGGGACTGGAGGAAGGCGTAGGTGCTCCCTCCAGTTTTTTTTTGTTGTGATGATGCCCGATTCCTCCCTTTGAGAAAGTGAGGAATCCTGGCACGATTGGATCTGCCGTGCCGGAGAGAACGTTTTGTGAGTGGCACCAGTAGATGACCCATGCGGGACGAAGCGAGTTTATCGAGAGACCGTGGGGGTAATTGGGTATGGATGCAGAGGTATTGGAGCTTGTCAGGAGAGCCATTGAAACCTCGGAGTTGATCCAGAGCCTGTCCGAAGCGCGTGAGGCCGGTAAGGCGCGTGCCGCCTTTGGATCGGATGAGATCGTTCCCTTGACGGATTCCGATATCACCCGGTTGGAGCGAAGCGGCAACTACGCAGCGGATTGGTCGAAGGTTCAGGTGGTCCGGGGATTCGATCCGGACCGGGTGCGGAATTCGTCTTTCTTCGGATCCGTTATGCTGGGGAAATTTGACCGCGAAGTGGAGATTGAAGACGGAGTTTTCCTCCCGTCCGGAATCATAAACAGTACCCTCTCTGACTGTTCCATCGGAGCCAACGTGCTTGTGCGCGATGTCAACCTGCTGTCCAACTATGCAGTACGGCAAGGCGCCATCCTGTTCGATTGCGGTACGATCTCGACGAAGAGAGGGGCGGTATTCGGCAACGGGGTGGAGCTTCCGATTGCCATCGAGACCGGTGGCAGAGAGGTCAAGGCCTATGCGGAAATCACGGTGGAGGTCGCGGCGAAGATCGCCAGATCCAGGGGTGATATGGCGGCAATCGCTCAGTATGAGGAGACGATATCCCGATACGTGGCGGCCGTGCGATCCGATTTGGGCGTAATCGAATGCAGCGCTGTGATCCGGCATACGCCCAGAGTGACGGATGTCTTCATCGGCCCGCACGCGGTCATTGATAATGCGACGGCAGTGGTGAATACGACGATCCTGAGCAACAAGCAGGAGCCGGTCGAGATCCGCGATGGCGCTTGCGTGTGCCATTCGCTCATTCAATGGGGAAGTGCGGTGACTTCCATGGCCATTGTACAGGATTCGGTGCTTACGGAGCACTCGTATGTGGAGCGGCACGGGAAAGTGACCGGATCGCTGCTCGGGCCGAATACCGGCGTGGGGGAAGGGGAACTGACCGCGTCCCTGCTCGGGCCCTTCGTCGGATTTCATCACCAGGCACTCCTCATTGCCGCGCTGTGGCCTGAGGGCAAGGGGAACGTGGCTCATGGAGCCAATATAGGAAGCAACCATACGTCTAAGGCACCCGATCAGGAGATCTGGCCCGGCGAGGGTATGTTTTTTGGACTTGGATGCAACATAAAATTCCCTTCCAACTTCACCCAGGCGCCCTATTCCATCATCTCTTCCGGAGTAAGGACACTGCCTCAGAAGGTGACGTTTCCCTTCTCGATGATCAACACCCCGTCTGATGCCTTCGTGGGCATCTCTCCGGCCAGAAATGAGATCATCCCGGCCTGGGTGTTGACGGACAATATGTATGCCCTGAAACGGAACGAGGGGAAATACAAGGC
>JAZDJA010000408.1:0-11187 GCA_043804415.1 Candidatus Latescibacterota bacterium
CGGCCAGGGAAGGATTCTCCGTGCGATGGTCGCCTGGTATCAGTATAATGGTTCGCCATACTGGAAGAAATGGATTGACGGACTTGTGGATGGCATAGATCGCCATCTGGTCGTGCACAAGGACGACTACGCGTATGTGCCGGTCCGCGGATACTACGACGAGGACTACCTGCGCTCGTGCTATACGAAGAAGGGGTGGCAGGATTCGCAGGAGCCCCAGGACGAGAAACACGGAGAAGAAGGGTCGCTGTTTAACCATCAGGGGCATCTGCCGGGGGCCATGGCCACGTGGTATGCCTTGACCGGAAACGAGCAGGCGTTGCGCCTTTCCGGGGAACTGATCCGATTTTACACCAAGCCGCAGTTCTGGGCGGATTGGGAGAAAGGGGACTATCCCCGCGTGATCGGGGCAGAGCATGCGCACTGGCAGGGGCACCTGCACGGATACGTCAACGTGCTTCGCGCGATCCTGGACTATGCGGTGGTGGTGAATGATCCCCGGCTCAAAACCTTTGTGCGGGACGGATATGAGTGGACCCGGCAGGGCGTCCTTGCCCGCATCGGATATGTGGGGGATGGACAGGGGTGTGGGTGCGGGCGTTTGATCGGCCTTGCTGTGAAACTTTCGTATGCCGGGATCGGGGAGTATTGGGAGGATGTGGATCAGTATATCCGAAATCAGGGCACGGAGATGCAGTTGGTCCCGGAAGATATTCCCTACCTGAAGAGCCTCCACCAGGGAAAGCCGGGCCATGTGCCCCAACCCGGAGAGACGACAGATCGCGTGATCGAGCGCTGTATCGGCGGGTTTCCCGGAATCATAGACAAGTCGTGCGCCTGGCTCTGTTGTTCCCCTCATGGGAATCTGGGCATGTATTATGCGTGGGATTCGATTGTGCGCCATGAAGACAACACGGCTCGAATCCATCTGCTCTTGAATCGGGCGTCGCCATGGCTGGATATCCACAGCCACCTGCCGTATGAGGGCCGCGTGAAGGTAAAGAACAAGACCGCACGAGAGATACTGGTGCGCATCCCCTTGTGGGTCAAGCGCGCGGAGGTGACAGGTGGCGTAGATGGACAGGATCGGCCAAACCGCTGGCTCGGGAATTACATTCGATTCGCGGATTTGCGGCCCCAGGACGAGATAACGATCCAGTTTCCCGTACAGGATCGAATCGAGCACTGGACCGTGCCGAGGGTGCGGTTTCCCGGGCCCGACGCGAAGGTGCATACCTGCCGGTTTCGCGGGAACACTTTGATCGAGATCACACCGGGATTGGAAGGAAATTCGCCCCTCTACCAGGGACGGAGAGAAAAATACCGCACAGCTTCCGCTCCCACCAAAAGGGTAACGCGCTATGTATCCCCCTTGGTGGCGCGCTGGTAAGGAGGACCGGGATCGTTCTTGCGCCAGCGCAACTGTCATCGTTTGGGAGGCCGGAGCTGATGGATGGGCTCTGACTTACTGCTATCCATTCGTCCGGCTGGCTCTTCGCTTGGGTGCGCTACGGTGCCAAAATAGAGGAACAGGAGCACAGAGATGATCGAGCAGAAACGGTCCATGTACGTGAGTGTGGGAGACCGGCACTGGAAGGTCGGGCTGCCCTTCGATTCCAGGGCCACCATCGAGGCGATATTCGACGCCATGGCAGAGCGCTTCCATGTGAATCGGGTGTTCTGGCGGGTGTCCGGCGAAATCTGGCTACGCTATTACAGACGTTTCGATGACGATTGCCTGCTCTACTCGCAGGGCTATAACCGCGACAGCCGCACCCTCTGTGATGAGGTGGGCGTGACCCCCATCGCTCGGGAGGCTGCACGCCGCCACGGTATGGAACTATGGGCCCATACCGGACTCTACTGCCTGGGTTCCCGAGAAAGCATCGGCATGGTGGACCCGATCTTGCTGGAGTATCCCGAGGCCGCACCGGTGAACCGCTATGGCACCAGGCGGCAGGAAGGCGCCATCGAGCTCTGCCATACAGAGGCACGACGGGCTCTGGTGAAGCGGTACACCGAGTTTGTGGTGGAGAACGGATTTGCAGGACTTGATTTCTATCTTTACCTTGAAAATCTGAGTCTGCGGTATATGGACGAGTTCGGATACAGCCAGCTCATTGTGGAGGAATACAAGCGCAGATACGGCGTGGACATCCTGCATGAGGGCTTCGACAAGGACGCCTGGGGCAAGATCCGAGGCGAATATCTGACGCGGTTTCTCCGGGAGTTGCGCGAGGCGCTGGGGAGGCATGGGCGCAAGCTTTCTGTGGAGCTGGATCCCAAGCACCCCGATCTGCCCCACACCCATGGAAACGATGCGAATCCGCACCACACGACGGGTCGCATTCATGTTGACTGGCGGACGTGGGCCCGCGAGGGCATCGTGGATGAGCTGGTGGTCCTGCGCAAGGGCAGCACGGTTGCGCAAACTGCGGCCCTGCAGCGGCAGCTTCTGGAAACCATCGGGGGTACGGGATGCCGCATCAGCCTTTCGGAACCGGGGGACCATGTGGCCCTGGAATGCGGCGTGACGCGGATGCTCTCCGCCTGGGGACCCGAACTCGAGTCGGGGTTTTCGTATGCCGACCACGTGGGATGGGGGGGCAAGAAGTTTCCGGACGAGTTTATCGCAGACGCACCCGAGGTGATGGTGGGTGGCGATCGCTATGCCAGACGGCGCTTTTTGTACTACGTGGCCAACGGGGCAGCGCAGGCCTCTGTGGATGAGATCGCCGCGGCATTGGGGGATGAGGACGTGTTCGTGAGACGCCGCGCCGTGGATGCTCTGGGAGCCAGCGGATCCCCGGATGCCGTGCCGCCTATCGAGGCATCGCTTTCTGATCCGGAGCTTTCGGTGCGCTGCCGGGCGGCCATCGTGCTGGGTCAGCTCAACGGGCCGAAGAGCGAAAAAAGACTTCTTGAGGCTGTCGCCCGTCCGGGGGCAAGCGCCCACTTCATCGAGCACTGCGTGGCTCCCTCTCTGGCCGCAATGGCCGTGGAGGATGCAGACTCCCTGGCGGATCCGCTCTTGAACCCAAACCTTTCTGTTCGCAGGACGGTGCTCTTCACTCTCAAACACATGGGCGACGGGGTGCTGCTTCCCTTGGTCTCTCGGCTATCGGTCCTCATCGGGAAGGACCCCGATCCCTACAATCGCATGCTGGCGCTTTCGGCGGCCTCCCGGATGGGGGGGGGACGATGAGATACGGGAGGCGATCCTGCGCGCTTTGGACGACGACGCTGCGCCGGTGCGCGTGTCTGCGGCAGAGGCACTTTCCGCATTGCATGGCGCAGGAGACCTGGGGAGCACCGATATGGCCCGAGCTGTGGAGCGCATGGGCGATCTGTTTCGGGCATACGCCCGTGCTGTGGATCGCGGCGAGCTGCATCCGGATAGAGATGGGACCGGATGGCACCGTCTGGGGAATGCGCTCCTGGGCCTCGGCAAACGGGGGGAGGAGGTCCTTCGGAGCATGTACGACCAGCGACAGCATTTCGCGCTGGCGGAACTGGCCTGGCGGGTGTTATACCTGCCCCTGCGCACGGAAACAGGTCCTTTCACCATGACCGAGGAGGACGATCGGAGCGCCCACGAGAGCAGGCCTGTTCTGGATCTGGGGCTTTTGGACTGAAATGGAAGCGACCAAACCCCACTAAAGAAGACCTTCAATGGAGAAAGGCACAAATCCTATGGGCAATAGGAAGGATATGAAAGCCAACGCTCAAGAAGAAGGGTTCGCCCCCAAAATGCAGGTCTTTTCAGATACGCCCACCCAACCCACTGCGGCCATGTCCCAGGGGAATCCCTATAGCCCGGAGAATTTTGCCCAAATCCGTGTGACCGACACATGGCGGAAATACGATGGGTTCCTCACATGGGGAAAGGGTCAGTGCCTGGCCCTGCTCGATGACGGCTGCGATCTGACCGTTCCCGAGTGGCGGACGGAGCGTCCTTGGGGCAAAAAGGTGCTTGCCACCTACAACAGCATCGATGGAAACGACGATCCCACCCCGGTGCCGCCCGGATACCACGGGACGTCGGTGGGCTATCCCTCCTCCCTCGATCACGAAGGGGTCCGGGGCGTTGCGTATAACAATTTCGTGGCGCAGGTGCGGTGTGTGACCGTGGTGCATCTGACGCAGGATGAGTCTGCCACCATGGCCGCAGCGCTCCAGTGGGTGGCGGATCACCACCAGGCATATCACATCACCTCAGTGAATCTCTCCCCGTTGGACGACCAGCGTCACTCGGTTCCCGTGCCCACCGTAATGGACGAAAAGCTGCTTGCGCTTCGGCGGCTGGGCATCTGGGTGAGCGGGCCTTGCGGAAACCATGACTATACGGACGGCATCTCCTGGCCCGCGTGTCAGCCCCACTGTTTTGCCATCGGCGCCACCAGGCCCGGCCAGCACGCGGTGCATCTGGATCGCTTCTCCAATACCGACCTTCTGGTCGCGGCCGCTGCCACCTCCTCCTCCAATGCCTATGCCGCAGCCTGTGCCATGACCCTCCGGGAGGCGATCGAGAAGAGTGGGTACAGCTGGCCGAAGGATGGGGAGACGCTTCCGGATGCGATGATGGCGATCTTTCAGCGCACGGGCGGTGCAATTCACGATCCGGGGACGGGGTTGGATTTTCGCGAGCTGGATCTACTCGCTGCGGTGGATCACGTGCTTGCCTCCAACCTTTAGTGGGAGGGCATCACACGGGCACCTGCCAGACGCGTGATGCATACCCACAAGCATTTTTTGAGGAGCGCAGCACGATGGCCTATCCCAGCGTTATGCTGGTATCTCGGCACCAGGCGAACGCGACGATATGAGGTCATTTTTCGTGGGGCCGATGCCATGTCCATCGACCCTCCGGGGGTGGTGCGGCCCCTTCTACCAGCGGGAGCGGTACCGTGCTGCACAGACCCTCATGAAAAAGGTATCTCGGTTTCTCTCAGAGGAGCAGATCGATTGGTGAAGAATCGGTAATTGAAAGCCACGGATCCGGGCGGGCACTTTCGGTGTGTTTGCGTGGTCTCCTGTGTGTTTCCGTGCTCAATGGGTGGGATGCCTCGCCCATGAAGCTCATGGACTGGAAAGGATGGTATGACTGCACGCGAACGAATCGAGGCGGCTTTGCACCACAGGGAACCCGACCGCACGCCCTCATTTGAGTATGTGTTGCTCTCCCCCGTGGCCGATCAGCTCCTGGGTCGCACCTATGCGGGGGATCCCGACAACTGGGCCGCTTTTTTGCACGAGCTGGGCTGGGGGCATGCGGTTCGGCAAAATGCAGTGGATCGACTGGACCTGGCGATGCTGTTGGGACATGACATGATGTATGTGACCCCGAATCCCCCGTCCGGAGAGATCGCCGGTCAAACGGAGGTGTCCAATGGCGGTTTCCCGGAAGACCCGGTGGGGGTGGTGCAGAGCCGCAACGAGGATCCTGCCCTGAACGCTCCTCCTTCGGAGGATGTCTTCCTGATCTACGCGACGCTCAAGGAGGAGATGCGCCAGCGCGAGGTGGATCTTCCCATTCTGGCTCCGGCCTACATGCACGGGGTGTGGACCGATGTGGCCCTGATGCAGACCATGATTCTGGACCCGGAGGCGGCGCACCGACACTTTGCCCTTGCCACAGCGCGCGCGCTGACCTATATTGAAAAGTACCTGGCCCTTGGGATCGATCAGGTGGGGGTGGGCGGAGATTTCGCGGGGAACCGGCCCCTGATCTCCCCTCAGGCTTACCGAACGTTTATCGTGCCCGAGGTCCGGAAACTCTCCCAGCGCATTCATCGGGGAAAGGCCTACGCGGTAAACGCCAGCGATGGCGATCTATGGTCGGTGCTGGAGGATTTTGTGGCCGGATGCGAGGTGGACGGATACCTCGAAATCGACATGCATGCGGGCATGGATCTCGCGAAGCTGAAGGCCGCCTATGGGAACCGCGTCACGCTCTACGGCAATCTCGATTGCGGGAATACGCTCAGTTTCGGCACCCCCGAAGAGGTTCGGGAGCATACGAAAAAATGTCTGGAAGCGGGCATGGGGGAGGGCGGACATATCCTGTGCGCCAACAATGCCATCGCCGCCAGCGTTCCCCTGGAAAACTATCTGGCTGTGGTTACTGCATACAGAGACATGTTTGCGCTTCCGAAAGGGAAGCTCCCTTTCTGACCGTTTCATACCAGGGATGCGGAGGCTTCCGATCAGGAGAACACGTATTCCACTCCACAGCACATCAAAGGGGCGGGAAATATCACAGGTTTCAGCGTTGAAGGGACGGGATTTCGACTACCGGGGAGGGGCTCGATTTGCCCTTCTCACCCAACAAGGAGGAACCAGACGATGGGGACGACCACGAAGGAACTGATCCAGATGCCGGGGATTCAGACCCGACTCAATGAGGAGGAAGAGCAAACCCTGCTGCGCGTGCTCCGCGAGGCCAATACGCTTTCCGCGGGTCCGGAGGGAGCGGCGTTTGAGGAGGAGTTCACTGCGTTTATCGGAAGTGCGGATTCGGTGGCAGTCAACAGCTGTTCGTCCGCGCTGGAATTGGCGGCAGTACTGAGCGATGTCGGCCCCGGAGACGAGGTGATCGTTCCGGCCCACACCTTTGTGGCCACTGCCGTCCCCTTTGCGCGGCACGGGGTGACGATCCGGTGGGCGGACATTGACCCGGATACACGGGTGGTCAGTGCCCAGAGCATCGCGAAGTTGATCACGCCCAAAACGAAGGTGATCGTGGTGGTGCATCTGTATGGGTTGGCGGCTGACATGGATCCCATCATGGAATTGGCCAAAAAACATAGCGTGATCGTGGTGGAGGATTGCGCGCAGGCGCCGGGTGCGCACTACAAGGGCAGGCGGGTGGGCGCGATCGGACATTTTGGGTGTTTCAGTTTCCATACCCACAAGAACATGAATACCCTCGGCGAGGGGGGCATGCTCACCGAGGCCGATCCCCGGCATGGGGTGGCAGCCCGTCGATTGCGCTGGATGGGCAACTGGCCGTTTGAGGGCGAACGCGAGCGTTACTGGAAGCCGGCGATGGGGGATGTTGTGGAACCGGTTGCGGGGCGCTGGCCGTTCAACTACTGCATGGGCGAGCCGAATTGCGCGGTGGGCCGGGTGCAGCTTACGCGTTTGGATGCCATCAATGCCCAGCGACAGCGACAGGCCAGGCGGTTCACGGCTGCGCTTGGGGCATACCCGGAGCTCAGTTTCCAGCATGTTCCCGAGGGATGCGAACACGTGTATCATCTGATGCCCGCCCGCTATGACGGCCAGGCCTTCGGAAAGCACCGGGATGATTTGCTCCGAAAAATGTTTGAGGAGCAGAATCTCAAATGCATCGTACAATACTGGCCCCTGAACCGCACCGATCTCTTCGCCAAATTCGGATGGGTCGACGCGGAGGTGCCCGAGACCGATCGCTATTTTGACAATATGCTCGGCTTCCCGTGGTGGTCGGATATGCCCGACGAGGTGATCGATGAGATGGCCGGACGGACGTGCGCGGTGCTGGAGGAATTGCGGGCCGGGAAGTGAATGGGTGCCCGACGGGACCCCAGGAGCGGCGGCAGTCCGCGGATCGGGGGAGCACTCGTCCTCGGGAGAGAGGGATTGGTCAAAACATAGGAGCTACTGCGAGATGGCACACCGTTTCTTGCCGCACACAGACCTCGAGGTTTCCGCCATCAGCCTGGGCACGATGACGTTTGGCACCCCCGTTGCCGAACCGGAGGCGATTCGAATCGTCCACTGGGCGCTGGATCACGGCATCAATTTGATCGACACCGCAAACATGTACGAGGGGTATGCGCGCCATCTCGGATCCGCCGGTGGGGTGGCGGAGTCCATTCTCTCCAAGGCGCTCCGTGGGCGACGGGATCAAGCGATATTGGCCACCAAGGTGGGGATGTGCGTTGGAGAGGCACCGGAGGATGAGGGAACCAGTCCCGCGGCGATCCACAAGCATCTGGAGCTGAGCTTGAGAAGGCTGGGCACAGATGTCATAGACCTCTACTATCTACACAAGCCGGATCCGGACACGCCCCTTCCGGAAATCCTTGGCGCACTCGACCGGGTGATCCAAGCGGGCAAGGTGCGCTATTACGGTGTTAGCAACTACTCGGCCCTGCAGTTGCGGGATCTGCTTGCCGCAGCCGATGCCGACGGGCTGCCGCGACCGGTGCTCTGTCAGCCGCCGCTCAGCCTGCTCAAACAGGAGGCCCTTTCCGATGTGCTCCCCTTGTGTGAACGGGAGGAGATTGCGGTATCGCCCTATCAGGCTTTGCAGAGCGGCCTGTTGACCGGGAAATACAGGAGAGACGCTCCGCTGCCCGAGCACTCCCGGAAGGCCGAACAGGAGGGCTGGGTGTGGGAGTTGACGGATGCGCTCTTTGACCGGCTGGACCAGATCGAGGCGGACGCCCGAGAAGCGGATCTCTCCATGACCCAATACGCGATCCGCTGGGTGCTCTCGCAGCGTGCGGTGGTGACCACGATCGTGGGGGTCAAACGCTCCGAGCAGCTTGAAGAGGTGTTGGCCGCCCTTTAGGTGCGTGAAGCGGCATGTGGGCCTTCGCATTAGGCTCGGCTCAACAGATTCCAAACGGCGGGCTATAGCCTGATCCCCGACCCCTGAATCTACAGAGGAGATCCCAGGATGACGTTACGTGATACCTGGAGGAAAAACCTGCGCGGGCATATCGTACCCATCTGCACCACCTTCAACGAGGATTACTCCCTCAATACCCAGGGATTCCGCCGCCACATCAGGTATATCATCGACCACGGCATCAACGCGGCCTATGGGATGATCCTGGTCAGCGGTGCGGCCGGAGAACACCCTGCGCTTTCGTTTGACGAACGGAGACAGATTCTGGAGATCGCGCTGGATGAGGCCGGAGGGCAGGTGCCCATCCTTTTTGGCGCCACGTCCACCTACACGCTGGAGGCGGTGCGGTTGACGCAGATGGCCGAGAAACTGGGCGCTGCGGGCGTGCAGATGTCCACGCCGTATTACGAGCATCCCACGTGGGAGGACACGAAAGCCTTCTATCGGGAACTCAACGACAGCACGGACATCGGGATGATGGTGTATAATACGTTTACGCCCGGCGGGGCCAATATGGAGGACTATCGCCTGATCGAGTTCTTCCTGGATCTGCCGCAGGTCACGGGAATCAAGTGGCACACCCAGTCCGGCTTCCAGTATGATTTTGTTTACCGGCAGTTTGCCCAGGAAATCCCGATGTATGACAATCACATCCACGAGGTATACGGCATGATGCTGGGTGCGGTCGGATTTACCAGCCACATTCCCGTGTTCTGGCCGGAATATGGGGTGCGACTCTGGGACCTCCTGGAGGCGAAGGAATACGTCCAGGCCCAGGAACTGGTCAACGAGACCCGCGTACCTTACTACCAGCTCATTACCGAGGGATTCGAGCATACGGCCGGGGACGGGGTGATCGAACGCGTCGCCTGCCGGCTGATGGGCCTGGATGTGGGGCCCAGCCGCAAGCCGATCCTGCCGTGTCCGCCCGAACTGGCTGAGCGGGTCCGGGCACTTCTAATCGAAGCCGGCGCGCTGGATGCCGAGGGCAAGCCCACGAATCGCCAGCTCGGGAGAAAGGAACCATGGACAGGCTGATCGAAATAGCGACCCAGGACTATGTTTCGCCGCATCCGGGTCGGGAGGGGATTGAGATCCTGGTGACGGAGCCGGTCTCGGGCGTGACGGAGGAGACAGGGGCCATGTTGCTGGTCCACGGCTGGGGGGGCTCTGGGCTCGATTATGCCCGGGATGCCCACGTGTATGCCAATCTTTTTGACCTGGTGGTGGTTCGCGTGGGGTTTCGGGAAGCCGGCACGGCATCCCGGTGCGGGGAGGTCGGAAGCTGGGACGTGCCGTATGATGCGTCCAAGCTGCAAACCGTGGATTGCCTCAGAGCATTGGGTTACGTGCTCTCCGAGTATCCGGTGAACAAGAAACGGGTCTATGGCTGGGGGGGATCTCAGGGGGGGCATATTATCATGCTGGCATCCCTCTGGGCACCCAACACATTTGCCGGGGTTGTTTCCTGCTGCGGACTCTCCAAACTCACGACCCGGTCGGAGGTGGAGAGCGGGGAGTATGGGAGCGACATGGTCCAGCGCAACAAGGAGATGGGAATCTGCGGGTTCGTTGAGCTGGTTCTGGGTCCGAATGTGGCATTCTCGGATGCCGAGCTCGATCTCCGGAACGTGCAGAAGCTCGCCCGGCTGGTTCCCGACGAGGTAGCGTATCACCTGATCCACGGAACGAGGGATGACGCCGCGGATATGAGGCACACCACGGTACTTTACACGGAGATGGTGCGAGCCGGGAGAAGACCCCATCTGCACCTGATCGAGGAGGGCGAGCACAGCCTGGCTGGGGCTGCCCAGGATGAGGACACACGCCTCAAGGCCACGCTCAAATATGCGAGCATGGTGCTTGACCGGAAGCGTCCGTCCGATTGCACAGATTTTGATGCCCGAATGCAGGTCGAGATTCCCGTGTCCGGGGGAACCTATGTCGTGGACTATGCCTCCGGCGCGAAGACGTCTCCGACACTGTGTTTTGCTCCTGATCCCGCATGAGTGGGCGGATCCGGAGGTGGTTTACGCTGCAACGTTCCCAAAAAAAATGCAGAGAAATGAAAAAGACCTAACTGGAGGAGGGCAGTGCGTTATGAAGAAGGCGAGAATTATGGGCCCGAAGGACATCCGAGTGATGGAGGTGCCGACCCCCGAGCCCGGACCGGGTGAGGTGCTCTGCAGGGTCGTGCGCGCGGGGATTTGTGGAACGGATTATGCCATCTACACCGGGGAGTTGTCGTTTGTCAAGAGCGGTCAGATCTCCTTTCCGATGACCCCGGGGCATGAGTGGTCCGGCTTGGTGACGCGGGTAGGCCGTGATGTGGCGGGTTTCCAGCCAGGCGACCGGGTGGTGGGGGATACCGCCGTCTCCTGCGGCACGTGTTATGACTGCCTGATGGGACAGTATGGACGCTGTCGGGACCTGCGCTGTGTGGGGACGATCCACACGTGGGACGGCGCGTATGCGGAGTATATGGTGATGCCCGCGCGTCATCTTTTCCACCTGCCCGATTCGGTCAGCTGGGACAACGGCGCGATGGTGGAACCGGCGGCAACCGC
>JAZDJA010000409.1:0-2820 GCA_043804415.1 Candidatus Latescibacterota bacterium
ACTGGTAGTACTGTTGTTCCCCGAAAACTATGGAGGAGATCATTCCCCTCTTTTTCAAATCTGCGAGGCAGGCGGATATGTCGTCCTGGTGCATGCCCAGCGCTCCGGAAATATCATCGAGGGTGACGGGCCTCCGTTTCAGCAGGGAGAGCACCGCGTCTTCCACATCTGCTGTATACGCCATCTGTTCTTTGGGTTTGAAGGAGGCGATGATTTCGGCGTTTCCACCCAACTGCTCCCGGATCGCAATCAGTTCGTCCTCGGTCAAGGGCAGCGCGGATGCCTCTGCCGGAGGACGAATCACCGTATTGAGCTGAACCTTGTCGGGCCGCAGTGCCGAAATAAGCGCGCGCATCTCCACGACCTCTTCAGGTGCATCATTGATCCCTTTCACGAACATGATTTCCAGCCAGAGCTGTCCCAAAAATATGGACCGAAAGGTCTTCAATCCCTCGAGAATCCTCCCGATCTCCAGACGGCCGTGGGGACGATTGACCCGCTGAAAAACCTTGTCCGATACGGCATCCATCGACGGAACCACCAGATCGGCTGCGGAGAGTGCCTCACGGACATCGGGATCCGAAAGCAGACTTCCGTTGGTCAATACGGCAACGGGGATGGTCGTCATCTGTTTGATCCTTCGAATCATCTCCCCGATTTTTCCATTTAGGGTGGGTTCGCCGGAACCGGAGAATGTGATGAAATCTATCTTTTGTCCGAGGGAGAGCACGTGCTCCAATTCCTCGAGGATGGGTTCGGTTGCCACATATTCCGCTCTTGTAACGGTCTTTTTTGTGGTGCGCTCCAATTGACAGTAAGTGCAATTATAGGTGCAAGTCTTGAGTGGAATCACATCCACACCCAACGAGAATCCTAATCTGCGCGACGGAACCGGGCCGAATATCTGGCTCATGGGGTTTTGTCTCCTTTTCAATTTGTATGATTTTGAGGGGTTACCTTTTTGGCTGATCCCCAGCAAGACCTGAAACACGATCGATCGGAGGGGATGCAAATAGCCATGCACCGCAATGAGTCCAGACGGTACCGGGTTGGGTATTCTCCCGGTCTCTGCATTACTGCACTTGATTTTGGGTTCTTCCGATAAGGTCAATAAAAGAGTATGAGGATTGTTCCGGGTGCAGCATGTACTTCTTGAGTGGGAATGCGCTCTTTGGGAGTGCTCCCGAGACCCATCCTATGCCCTTAAATGGCTGAGCAAATATAGACTCCGCCCTGTTTTTTGTCAAGGTTTTTCTCCGGGTGTTCTGGGAAGGAGGACGCAGGTCGGATTCCCTTTCTGCTCGGAGCGAGAAAAGGATTGACATCGGCAACAATATTTATTATTTTAGTTACATTAGATCCCAAAGCCATCGGATGATCCGCGTCGACGAGAAGTCCCAGAGGGGAACATGACTCCGACACTACTGATCGTGGATGATGAAGAGCCACAGCGGCTCCTCCTTGAGAGCATTTTTGTCAAGGAACACTACCGGGTTGTGCTGGCTTCGTGTGGGAAGGAAGGGCTGGATCGATTCGAGGAGATCGCTCCTGATCTGGTGCTCCTGGACATCCGGTTGCCGGATATGGATGGGATCGAAGTGCTGGGGCGCATGAAGGAACGCAACAAGGGCTGTCCCGTGATCATGGTCACCGGATATACCTCTGTGGCTCCGGCCATAAAGGCGCTCAAGCTTGGGGCAGCGGATTACATCATCAAACCCTTTCGCCTGGACGAGCTGACGACCTCTGTGGCGCGCTGTCTGGAAAAGCCCGCGACGTGTCCCCCCACAGAATCCCCCCCCGCGGAGAGTAAGAACGGTTTTGAGAACATCATAGGAGATAGCGCGGAGATAAAGAACGTTCTGAATATTGTCTCCAAAATAGCAGGAGCGGGCTCCCCCAAGACGCTCATTCGAGGGGAAAGCGGAACCGGCAAGGAACTGATCGCCAGGGCGATCCATGCCAATGGACCCCGATCGCGTCGTCCCTTTGTGGAGGTCAATTGCACTGCCATTTCTGAGACGCTGTTGGAGGATGAATTGTTCGGGCACGAAAAAGGGGCCTATACCGACGCCAAAACAGACAGGAAGGGGCTTTTTGAGCTTGCGGATGGGGGAACGCTTTTCCTGGATGAAGTGGGCCATATCAACCAGTCACTGCAGGTGAAGCTGCTCCGGGTACTGGAAACGCAAACCTTCAGGCGGGTCGGTGGCACCAAAAACGTCGAGGTTTCAACGATCATCGTCGCAGCAACCAACAGAGATCTGGAGAAGGCACTGGAGAATGGCTCCTTCCGGGAGGATCTCTACTACCGATTGAATGTGATCTGTATTCACATGCCTCCCCTGCGCGAACGTGGGGACGACGTGATTCAAATCGCGCAACACTATATCGATCGTCATAGCCGGGAATATGACCGCAACATACGCGGCCTTTCGCCCGAAAGCAAAGTATTTCTGAAGGAATACCCCTGGCCTGGAAACGTGAGAGAACTGAAAAACGCCATTGAGAGGGCCATTCTTTTAGGCGATGGAGATCTCATCCAACCTAAGGACCTATTGATGGGTCCGCATCCGAAAACCGAGAGCCCACAGGCGAAAAGACCCGCAGTAGAGATCGGAGAGACCGGGGAGGTGAACATCGCTTTTCCGCCCGGAGGACTTTCCATTGAAGCCGTGGAGAAAAAACTGATCGAAGAGGCGCTGAAGGAAGCGAAATGGAACACTACGCTAGCAGCTCAATTGCTGCACCTGAGCAGAGATACGCTCCGATATCGCATGAAGAAGTATGGCATGGACTCGTAGGCCGGACGCGGCCTGA
>JAZDJA010000410.1:0-5860 GCA_043804415.1 Candidatus Latescibacterota bacterium
CTGCGGTGTGGCGGGCTCGGGCCGTCTGCGAGAGCGATGACTTCATTCACTGGACTCCCCCGCGGGTGCTCTTCCTGCCCTTGGAGGAGGACGAGCCCGGACTGCAGTTCTACAGCTCAACTGGGTTCAATTATGAGAGCATGTACTTGGGACTGCTGCGTTGCTACCGATTCGGCTCCACGCATCAGGTATACTTCCAGTTGGTGTCGAGTCGCGATGGCATCCATTGGGAGCGGGCGGCGGATCGCCAGCCCTTTATCCCGAACGGACCTGAGGGCAGCGTGGATGGCGGGTATCACAGTGATTTTTCCAACCCGCCTGTCCGTATGGGAGATGAGCTGTGGTTCTATTACGGCAGCACCCGGTTTGGGAAGAATCTGAAACCGTATACCGGGGGGATCTGCCTGGCCAAACTGCGGGTGGATGGTTTTGCCTCCATGGAGGGCGGAGTCCGAACCGGCAGCTTCGTCACGCGCCCGTTGGATTTTGACGGCAACTGCCTTACCGTCAATGTGGCTCCTCGCAAAGGAGGAAGCGTAGTTTTCGAGGTGCTCGACCGGCACGGCGGAGTAATGGCCGGTTTCGGGGCTCAGGATGCCCTGCCGGCCACGGCGGACGGCATCGCTGTTCCGGTGCGCTGGCGGGATCATGCGGATCTTTCGGCCCTTACGGGGCGCACCATCCGTCTGAAGTGCTATCTGACGGATGCCAGCCTGTATTCGTTTGCGATCAGATGAGCAGCTTCCATGGGATAGAAAATCGCCACGGCACTCCATTTGGGATCTGATGATTACTGGGATGCAGCGGAATGAGAGGGTGGGTCGGGTGACTGCACGAGAGCAAGGGAATTATCCATTTCACCTTTATCAGAGAGGCATCTCCATGAAACAGGGCCACACGGATGAGAAATTGACGCTGCTGGGCATTTTCGCCCACCCCCATGACTGTGTGCACGCATTGGGAACCTGTGGCCAACACATCAAAGCGGGGGATTCGGTTGTAATCGTGATTCTCACAGATGGCGCCTCCACGCACAACGAACGGCTCTGGGAAGAGCTTCAGAAACCGCCGGAGGACCAAGACCCCGAAATCATCCATGAATCCCCCAAGGCGTATGCGGAGCAGAAAGCACAGGAGGTACGGAAAGCATGTGGCTATTTTGGGGTCACCGATGTGAGGATCCTCGGATATGAGGATCGCCCCCTACAAAGAACCGATGAGCTCGTCGAACACCTGGCCAATCTGATCTGTGAAATCCGACCGGAGATCCTGATTGGAGAACTCCCGGAATCCCTGCGGGAGGATCGGTTGTGGATCACGCCAAACGATCACACCACCTGTGCGGCACTGGTCCACGAGGCGGCAAGCACCGCGAACCACGCCAAGCCGCATTCCAAGCGTATTCCGCATGCCATTGCGCGCACCTACTACCTGGCCACGGAGAAGTCCTACGACGCGGTGGATGTGTATGTCGATATCTCCGATCAATACGAAAACCGATACCAGGCGGAGATGTGCTTCCTGTCCCAGGGCCACACGCCCAAATTCGCCAAAGCGCGCATGGAGCGATCCATCGGAAATTATGGCCTGCGCGCGCATGTGGGGTATGCGGAAACTTTTGTGCGCGGGAATATGGAGGTGGCCACCCATCTGTTGGTCACCGACCGGGATCTCCGGATGGCACGGGGGTCCATTATGCGGCTCTTTACCGAAGCGCTTCCCGACCAATGATGGGACAGGGAACTTCAGGAGCGTACCCCACTTTTTGAGGACGGGATGCGCCTTGGCCTCCTATAGAACTCCCGCGTTCCATTTATGCGGGCAGATAGATAATCCTGGAAGAGGCAAGCGCGTGGACGCCACTGGGAGTTCTTGAGATTTGCAGTAGAAACGCGGGTGCATGCCAGGAGCGTTTCATTTCAGCGTATTGTCGAGGAGAAGAACGATGCAGGATATTCAATTCAAATGGAAGGGATGGGAGTTTCGGGCCGACGGGGAACGGGCATCCGTCCTCAAAGACGGCACGCGGGTGGCCGAACTTGGGGTGGCGCCCCTGTTCGAAGGCGAGCCCACGACGATCGGTTCCTGGCGGAAGGTGGCGGAGGCTCATTTTTCGGCGGATCTGGAGATCGGGGGTTCGGTGCACCTGGCTGTGGAATACGGACACGCATGCTACTGGATCGAGACGGATCGCGCCCAGTTTGACGGGCTGACCTATTTCCCCAAAAGCCAGGTCGAAAGTCCCGGCTGGCAGACGTATGTGTCCGACGAATACGATGGATTCTGGGATATGAACCTGGATAAATCCGTACCCATATCGAGCGCCTATGCCGATCTCTACCATCCCGATGTGGGCGATGGAGCGGGCATGACCGATCCCGGAGACAAGCCGCTCATGTGGATTTTCAACATGCCGCCCCGGGTACTCTCCTTCAAGACTGGCGACACCTGGCTGGGGTTGTCGATTCCCGGCGCGCTTCCGGTGGGGGTGACTCGGCCGCAGGTGCTGGATGGTGTCTTCTCGCTCTCCTTTGAGGCCTGCCGTCCCGCTTGTTGTGGGGGACAGGGCCCCAAGGTCTATTTTGTGACCGATCTGACCGATCGCTACGATCTGTTGGATGCCCATCGCGTGATCTCGGAGCACATGGGGCTGACCGTCCGGCGCAGTGCGGATCATCCGGAATGGTGGGCCAATCCCTTCTACGATTATTGGGACGAGCTCTGCCGCTGGCAGAAAGAGCATCCGGAGATGGACAAGGCCGGGCAGATTCTGACGCCCGAGCGATGGCGGAGCTGGCTGGACTCGGTCAAGCAGTCGGTGAAATCCCAAAATATCAACACCAATCTGGAGCAGTACTGCTATTTTTACTACGGGGATTACCGGCCGGTTCCGGAGTTGGGCACCACCGAGACGATGCGGGAGATGATTGACGAATTGCGGGAATCGGGTACGCACATTTCGTGGTATATCCATCCCTTTCTGGTGAACAAGAAGTGTGAGTTCTACCAGGAGCATCCGGAAGCCTTCTGCACCCCTCGGGACGAGAGCTATCGCTTCACGTATGCGCTGGAGCGGGGGGAGGACAATCCGGAATATGCGCTGTTGGACTGGACGCACCCGCTGGGCCGGGAATGGATGCTGGGATGGGTGGATTACATGATCTCCGATCGGCCGGGCTGCCTGAATGCGGACATCCTGCGCAGCAACCACTGGCGGGGGCCGGACCCCCGTTTGTACCAGTTCCACGATCCGGACTGGGGCATCGGCGACATGATGTCCATGAAGGCACAACAGCTGATGTATGAACGGGCCAAGCAGGTCAAACCGGATTGCATGGTAAGCAAAGTGGGCGTGGGCGATTGTTACATGCAGCCGTGGGCGGATGTGGATTATCTTTGCGAGGAGTGGAACGGGTATACGGCCAACTGGTACCGCCGAAGCCGGATTGCCACCCGCACGATGCACGATATGCTGTTTATCACCGATCCCTATTTTGTCACCCTCACCAAGGGATACGAGTTCTATATGGGGATGCTGAGCTGGCAGACGCCCTCCACCACTTCGGTCGAACACGCGATTCATCCCTATATGTACCATCGGGAGATGGGGGAGAAGGACTACCGGCGGCGCCGGGCCGGATTCCAGGTGTATTTCAATGCTCCGGCAAACATAACCGATCAGTGTTCGGTCACTCTGGATCAGGCGGGCGAGCCGATACAGGGACGTAAATACACCCGGGGACCGCTGGCGGGCTTTTGGGCGGGCCTGGCCCTAAGCCGTCGGTGTGTGGTCACCTACAGTGAGGCGGAAGCCCGGATCGCCTCCAGTGAAACCCGCCGCGCGTTGGTCCCGATTCCTCCGAAGGCGGAGGTGATGAGGGTGGAACAGGTGTCCCACGAGGGAGAGGCGGTGCCGCATGACTTCGATCTGGTTCGGGCCGGGGAGGAGATGCTTGTGAACATGCGGGTGGTGGACTGCGGCGAGGAGGCGATGTATTTTCGCATCCGATATCGATTGACTAAAGGCTGAATGCACCATGATGCCCGACCCGAAGCGGCACCGGCAAGACAGCTTGCGCCAGTGAAGCTCGCACTTCCTGCAGCATATTGCTGCAGGAGAGTCGAATCTGGATGATGCGCGAATTCCCCGTTTGTGCGCTACGGCTTTTGGAGTGCGCGGGCTTGCCTGCGCTAGGTTGGGGTGTTCGAACGGTTTCTACTCGAGAAGGGCAGGTCCGAATCCCGAAACGAAAGGAACAAAGGAGGATCGCTTGAAAGAGATTTTCAAGAAGGACTGGGAGTCGACGCAGGAGCGTTTCAAAGCGTGGTGGCAAGGCGAGGACCTGGTCGCATGCGTGATGGCACCTAGGGAAAAGCCCGCGATCGCAGTATCGGCCCCGCCGCCGCCCGCCAATCCGGGGGAGAAGTGGCTTGATACGGCTTATCGAATGGCAGATGCGGAGTATGCGTTCGCCAACACACTGTTTGCGGGCGAGTCGTTTCCCTATTTTGATCCCAGCATTGGCCCGGGCAACCTGGCTATCATGCTCGGGAGCCGTCCCGACTACAAGTTCAATACGGTCTGGTTTGAGTCATGTATGAGCGATCCGGAGGCGTGTCCTCCCCTGGCCTACGATCCTGAGAGCGAGGGCGTCAAAGCGCAAATGGCGGTGATTGCGGCGGGACTGGAGAAGGCGAAGGGACGCTTTCTGGTGGGTATGCCGGACCTGATTGAGAACATCGATATTCTCGCCTCCCTGCGCGGCACCGAAAATTTCCTCCTCGATCTGGTGGTGCGTCCCGATTTTGTGAAGGAGAAGGTATCCGAAATCAATCAGGTTTTCTTCCAAGCGTTTGACCGGATCTACCCCCTCATCAAAGATGAGAAAAATGGCAATGCCTCGGCTTCCTTCCGCATCTGGGGTCCCGGCAAAACGTCCAAAGTGCAGTGTGATACGGCCGCGATGATCTCACCGGCCATGTTTGCGGAATTTGTGGTGCCCGCGCTCACCGAACAATGTGAGTGGCTGGATTATTCGCTCTTTCATCTGGACGGCACACAATGCATTGTGCAACTGGATAACCTCCTGGCCATCGAATCTTTGGATGCGATTCAGTGGATTCCCCAGTCAGGGCGTCCTCAGGGCGGAGATCCGATGTGGCACGCGATGTATCGCAGGATTCTCGAGGGCGGCAAGAGCGTGCAAGCTGTGGGCGTGAGGCCGGAGGAGGTGGTGCCGCTGCTGGATGCGGTCGGCCCAAAGGGGATGTTTATCATGGTGGGAGCAAAGAGCGAAAGGGATGCGGAGGATATTCTCAAGATGATCGAGCCCTATCGCGCCTAGTCGGGTGAAAGGACAGGGGAAGGGGATCGGAGGCCGGGGGACAGGGATCGGGAGTCAGGAAATGCCCCTTCCGCACGTCTCACGGTCCCAAGGATCCTTCTCGAAGAATGGTTCGACCTTACTCCTCTCACCGCAAAGCGAGTCAGGCCCACATCCCAACTGGTTCCTTGTTCGGACGATGCGGGGGTGGGGACTTTGTTTTTGCCGATAGACGAACTGCCACGCGGAGCGTGCTGAAATGAAACATTCCGAGAGCTCGGAAGAAATTCGGACGCAGGGCAAACGCGCCGCCCGCGTGCTGATTGTGGCCTTCGACGGCGCGCCCCCGGAGGCGCTCCAGCAGGCCGCGACGTCTCACACGGACCGATTGATCCAGGAGGGCGCCCATACCTGGCGGGCACAGGCCACGCTGCCCACGTGGTCGCTTCAGTGCTACATATCCCATCTGGCCGGTGTGCAGGCGGATGTTTACGAAATGCTCAGCGATCCGGAGGGTTGGCTTTCTCCGCGTACCT
>JAZDJA010000411.1:0-6191 GCA_043804415.1 Candidatus Latescibacterota bacterium
AAGTCTATAATAATGCTTTTCTGAAAAAAATGCAAGGGAAAAATGCACCAAAATGGCCCTAAACCCAAAAATCTTCACTCTTAAGTTCTGTAACATACTCCTTTATTAATAAACTGTTATCTTGTCTTCGGTCAGACACTACCTAGGAGTTCGTGAGCCGTCCAAACGACCTGCAAGTCTTCAGGGATGGTTTCGACAGGGGAGTGACCTCCGATAATATACCATGCAATGCTTTTACTCCTGTGAATCATTAGAAGCTCACCAGTATGTTCTCCAGCCATTGTTGAAGTTAGGACGAGAGCACGTGGTACCGGGAATAGCTCATCCGGCATGTCTTGAGTGGCGACGAGTTCACTCTGCAGCCGCAGAATGTAATCCCCAGTTTGAACACTGTCACTGCGTTCTTCCTCCAAACGCTGTGATAGACGGGAAATCTCCATCCCGATAGCTTTCATCTTGGCTGCTCTGAGCTCCCTCTTAAGCTCAAGTTCTCCACCAGGAAAAGAATGGGTAAGAATGATGTTTTTCTCTATCGGGGTGTCGTTGGAACTGATAACAAAGCCCTCCTCCACGAACAGGTCAAGGCCTTGCTTCCCGGCGAAAATCGTAAAGCTGGTTTCTGCGCTTGCTTGCGAGTGGATGGCACTTTTGCTGAGAGATAACGCCCTGCTTACCTTGCCTTGCCGGGTTACTCCGCCATCCAAGAGGAGCATCTTCCCGACCTCGGCAAAGCCTTCCGTTTGCATCCGGTAAAGATACACCCCAGCCCCAACACCTTTGCCTGCGCTGTCCGTGCCATCCCATTTTACGTGGGACAATCCTTCCGGAAAAAAAGCATCCGCAATCACCTTGACCGTTTGTCCTGTAAGGCCTAAAACGGTCAGTTTCACGCGCTGGGGACGGGGCAGCTTGAAACCAATTACAGTGCTGGGGTTGAAGGGATTGGGATAATTTTGAAATAGTTCGAACTCTTCAGGACTGAAAGATTCCCCTTCTTCTATGCCCGTTTCGATTAGGGTCAGCATCGTGGAATAAGCCCCGGTGGTGTCTGTTTGCGTCGTGGTAATGGGTTTGTTGCCATAGAAGCTGATCGTGGCCTGGGGAAGTCCCGCGCCCTCTTCGTCAGTCACCCTGCCATACACCCGCACGGTGCGGCTCTGGGAAGAATCGGTTTGCGCAAAAAGGAGTCCAATTCCCAGGAAGACACTTACAAGAAGCTTGCAGCCTCTGTTCTCCAAAGGGATGATTTGCCGAGTGGACATCGCGACCTCCTCATGTCAGAAGTTTCATGTTGGAAGCTGCTGCTTTCAGAACTTGCCGCGAACTGGTCAAAAGCATTGTGATGCAAACGATGCGACGTCTCCGAATGTAAGGAAAGTGGGTGTTGAATGATCTTCTTTGTTTGCAGGGATTTCACATTTTCTTGGGAGGATAGCGAATCTCTCCCTCAACCACATTCAAGGCAAGGAAGTATCACGAAATTGTGGACAAAGGACATTTTGAAGTTGGCTTCCACCTGTGGGACCATCCTTCGGCTGGTTTGCCTCCTCCTTCTTGGCTGTCCGGATAATATACCACACCCCCCCCAGATTGTCAAGAGAAAAATGACATATGTAGCAGATTATAAACAGATAAGAATCATTCTTATCTAAGAGTCATTCTTATCCGATAATGAATCCCTCCCCTGGGGTCCATTTCCAGGCAATATCAGGTCTGCTTCTCCACACCTAACAGCCCTCCTTGTCAGAGGTTGGAATTCATCCTTAAGGATTTCAATAGGTCAAGCCTTCTTGGGCTACACCGCCCGAAAGGTCGAGGCAGCCCAACAGAAGAGTCCCCGACAAGGCAAGTACCCCAATCAAACTGTCTCGACTCTATGACGTAGTGCGCTAGGGAAGCGTTCCCACGCAGGAGCGTGGGAACGAGAAGAAAATGAGAGGGGAAGAAGGAAGGAGCCCCCTCTCCAGGAAAAAGGAGGCTCCCCCGATCACAGGCCATCGCCCATCCCTCACCTGAGCAACACCATCCGCCGCGTCTCCGTCATCCCCCCAGCCTTGAGTCGGCACACGTAGACTCCGCTGGCCATATCCAAGCCGGCGGCATCTTTCCCATCCCAACGAACCTGATGGGCACCCGAGACCATCTCCACTTCAACCAGGCTTAGCACCTGCTTTCCCAGCAGATCGTAGATCCCCAACTGCACCGACGCGGATTTCGCCAAACTGAACCGGATGACCGTCTGGGCGTTGAAGGGATTGGGGTAATTGGGCATCAGCCGGAAAGCGCCCGGTTTGTCCCCCTCGGCGTTCTCCTCTTCCTCCTGAAGGGTCGTGATGTCCTCGCCGATCCGATAGGTCTCGTCCCCGAAGCGCACGATGACGTTTCTGTCTATGGCGAGGTAACGCCCGAGTCCCGGATGTTGGGTCAAGAGCGCAAAGTAGGCTTCGTCCCCGTAGTGAATATCCCGTGTGGGCGCATCGTCCGCCGTGCTGTCCCGCCAGAATCCATCCCGCAGGAAAAAGGACTTGGTTCCCACGTATTTTACGCCCTCGGATTGCACCTGATTGGAATTCTTCGCGCCGCCAATGAAGCGGACCGCCTCTGCGGCGTAGACCGCATCCGCGCCCTCTGCACTTCTGGTCAGCCCGTCAAACGTCCCATTTCCGACCGGTTCGTCCTCCAGAATCAGGAAGGACGTATAGGGCGTGATCACGCCGTATTGCCGGCTGAGGGCGATGACCTCCTCCACCAGTTCCGGATCTTCGCCGTTTAGCCGGATCTGGTCCAATAGATAGCCGATTTTTCGCGTGGCCCACAGCCGCGGCAGAAACTCGTGCGCGGTGGATTCGGCGGGGAAGGTTGCTTCATACACAAACTCCCGGGGCGCGCCGTTCACCTGACCGGAGAGCACGATGGTGGCGTCGCCCGTGTCCTTGGAGCGGCCCAGCTGCACGATCTGCGATCCCTGGAACATGTCGGGAAGTTCGAGGGGATAGACGTCCTCCACCCGAATAGCGCCGAAGTCCAGCGTCAGATCGGCGAGAACCGGGCTGTTGATCTTGTTGTAGAAGGAAGAGATGTCCACCTCGATGTCTTCCTCCGACACATAGTCGGAGACTCCGTGATGCTCCGAGGCCAGGCGATCCAGCAGGTGGGTATTTACCTCGGATCCCACGCCGAAGACGAAGATCCGTGCATTTCCCTGATTGGCGTCCCGCGCGTGCTGGAGGATCGCTGCGTGATCGGTGGTGCCGAAGGTCGGCAATCCGTCTGTCAGAAAGAGGACCATGTTGGTCCACTCATCGTCCGAGGCAAAGGCCAAGCTCTGCTGCAGTGCGCTGTCTATGTCGGTTGCACCCCCCACAGCCAGTTCATCCACATACTGGAGGGCGGATGCGATGTTGCCTTCGGTGACGTCCAGGGGGGTCTCGGAAAATTTGGATACCACAGAAGCATAGTCCACAATGTTGAATTGGTCCCCTTCGTTCAGATTTCCGAGCACGTACTTCAGGGCCTCCCGCGCCTGGGTGAACTTGTTGTCCCTCCCCATGCTTCCGGATTTGTCCAAGGTGAAGATCACCCGTTTGCGCACCACCTCCGAGGGATCCACCTCGACCTTCGGGGCGGCCAGGAGCAGGTAAAATCCGTCCGCGTCCGCCTCCCGGTAGGTCAATAGGCTCAGAGCGATGTCCTCGTCGGAGAGGGCATAGTAGAGGATGAAGTCCCTATCCGGCGTCGTTTCCTCGTCCCCGTAGATTACGGTGGCGTGGTTGTCGTCCTCCTGCTCCACGAAGATTTCGTGCGAGGGGGAATAGATGCTCTTAATCGCCGGGGTGGAGGACATGGTCACGGTCACGGATACGTCCTCCAGGGGTTTTGAGGAAAATTTCTCGGTGTTGAGGGGATAGAGATAGCGGCACAGACCGTTTTCCCTGGGGATGATCTCGTCGTAGGACAGCTGGATGCGTTTTTCCTCCCCTGCAGAAAAGGGAAAGATCCGCGCCCGCCACAAACACTGGCCCGCATATTCCAGAAGCGCCGGATCGCGCTGCTGGCGCACGATATTCTCGTAGATCTGGCGGGCCTCATCCGCCTCCAGGAGCTCAGCCGTGAGCGCCTCGCCATTGACATACATGGTGAAAGCCGAGATGCTGGCGCCCTCGGGTACGGGGAACACATACGTGCCCTCGATGTTTCCCCATTCGGACTCGTTGCGGAACACCTGGTCAATGTGCGTGGTGGCGATCTGCTCCGCGATGTCCACGGTCACGCGATGATACTTGATCGAGATGGGCACCCATGGTTCCGGGATCAGGATGCCGTCCGCCAAAGACATGGCGGGGAGCAGAAGACAAACGGCGGTAAGGAGTAACTTTTTCATTTCGATCACCTCCGATGGGTTAATGGGAAAGAGGAACCTGTAAACTGCGGCGCATCCATCACCACCTGCCATTCACCCCTGACCAGTAACAGAGCACGGGCTTTCACTCCGGTCGGGTTATGAAGGCAAAGGTGTAGGGCGTCAGTTTCGATCCATAGAAATCCACTGCGGTCCCGGCCAGTGTGATCGTGTATTTGGTGTTCGGGCTCAGCGTTCCGGAGGGCACGAACTTGAGTTTGTCCTTTTCGATGACCCAACGAGTACCCCCTGAGTAATATTCACTGCGCTGCATGAACGCGAGTTGGCCGGATACGGCAGGTTCGATGGCAAAGGCATCCTCCACCGAGTTTTTGGACATCCAGGAGTTGAAGTGGAGTTCGATCTCAGGCTGGGGATCCACGAAAAGCGCGCCATTTTGCGGATTCGTGGTGACGATCCCAACGGCCGCGGTGGTAAAGGAAAACGTGAAGTCCTCGCCCAATGGTGCTCCGTCCAGGTCCCGGGCCTGGGCGTCGATTGCGAGGGAATACGTGGTGTCGGCCACAAGCAGTCCGCCGGTCCAGATCGTCATCTGGTTGCCCTCGGGCCAGAGGAATACCGGATCGGTTGCCGGCAGGATAGAGAGGTGCTCCTCCACGGATGTGGGGTCCATCCTTTTTGGGAAGGTGATGCGGAGGCCGTTTGGACAGATGGGAGCCACGTTCCTCTGGCCATCGTACGGGACGGTCTGGATGGTGGAGAGGGAGGACGCAGCCTGAATGGTGCCAAAGGAGAAGCGCAGGGGAAGCGCCAGCGGCGTTCCCGCGGTGTCATGAGCTGCCGGGGACAGGGTGATCTGATAGGTGGTATCCGCAAAGGAATCTTTGGGCGAGAAAAGGAAGGTGAGGGCATGGATGTGGCTGTAGGTGGTAATCTGAGCCCCTTGCCCGCCCAGGGCATATCCCGCCTTTTCCCAGGATTCATCGCCTTGCAGTTGGTAGATGTATTGATTCCATCTGAAGGTGCCCGCTACCGGCGGCACAATCGAAAGGGCCTCCTCGATGCTTGCCCGGTCCATCTCCGTTGAAAAGTTGATGGAGACGGAGAGGTTGGACGTATTCTCGCCCTTGACCAGCACCACTTCGGAATTGTCGGCAGGGGAAAAAGAGGCAACCATGTGGGGGATTTTCGAGAGGTCAATCTCCCCGATGTAGGTGATCCTTCCCCCATCCACCGAAACAGGAAGGGCGTGGGGCGAGAAGTCAGGAGCTTCCACCTCCAGAACATAGTTTCCCATGGGAAGGTCGTCGAACCTAAAACTTCCGTCCGTCGGATCGATGAAGGCCGAATCAACAGCCGCCGCTTGACGCACCCGCACCTTGGCGCCGCTGTCGGTCTGAGCGACGCTGCCGACCACGGTGCCGGTGGTTTCGGATTCGTAGAGGATCTGGTCGAAACATCCGGCCAGGACAAGGGCGATCGGGAGGACGAGGGCGGAGATACGGGTCCTGGATTTGAATAAGGCATTCATAGACGTGCTCCTTTTTGGGAAACTGAGAAGATTCATCGAATCAACACCATTTTTCTCGTGTCCGTCCATTTTCCACCCTCTGTGGTCAGCCGATAGAGATAGACGCCGCTGGAGACTTCACGGACCAGATCATCCCGTCCATCCCACGCCACCTCCATTCCACTTGTCTCCACGGGACTCGCCACCAATGTCCGCACCTTCTGTCCCAGGAGGTCGTAAATCGCCAGCTCGACGTGTGCCCCTTGGTGCACATCCGGCACGCTGAAGCGAATGGTCGTGGATGGATTGAAGGGATTGGGG
>JAZDJA010000412.1:0-2437 GCA_043804415.1 Candidatus Latescibacterota bacterium
ATGTTTCCGGGTTGCCTGAGGTGAATCGCTTTCTGTTGGCCGGGCGATGTGCGCGGCTCGATGCGAAATCTTTCTTTTCCGCCCAGTTTTCCGAGACCGAAGTGGCGTATATGGTTCCGGGCTTTCTCGATCCGGAGGCCACGGAGGAGACGCCGGAGGATATTTCCGGCTTTGCGATCCCAATTGCTTTGGCCTGGAAGACCTTGGACGGGACAAATCCGCTTTTCTATCCCACAAACCTGCTCCCAAAAACCATACGGGACCGCCAGAAGGTCTATAAGGTGGCCTGGCACGGGCTGATTTTGATCACCCTCGTCTGTTCCAGCGCCCTTTTCCTGCTGTGGCAGTGGAAGGGTCAGCAAACACGGATCACAGAGGCGGAGAATTCTCTGGCGCGCACCGAAATGTTGATCCAAGGCTCGGAATCGGAGCTTGAGCGCCTGGGCAATCTGGAACGTCTTCGGAGCCGGGTGGTCGAATTGGAGAGGCAAAACGCGATGATGGATTCGCTGGGCAGCGGAGCGAAGCGGTGGAGTCCGACTTTGGAAAGCATGGTCCGACATGCCCGTTCTCTGAACTCTCTTTGGTTTGAAAGCATGACAGCCGATAAGGAGGATCGGGTCTCCCTTTCAGGATGGAGCCTGTATCGGAACCGCATCCCCCGGATAGCGAACCTGTTAGGTGCGACCGTATCCAAAGTCTCCTCGGACCAGATCAGGGGACAGGCAGTCTATCGGTTTGTCCTGACTATCCCGCTGCCGGACTGAAAGGGATCGCAAGGGTGTTGATCCCTCCCCATCACAAAATACGAAGGATGGTGCGATCGTGTCGTACGCGCTCAGGAATACACTGATCATCGCGGTTCTGCTGGCCTTGGTGCTGACAGGGGGGGCCTATTGGATTTATGCCCGCCTGCCAGGTGAGTTGGATGCATTGAAGGCAGGAGAGCAGGAAAGAAAAGCCTATCTGGGTCAGCTCAACAGCGTGTACGGCGAATTTGAGGACACCCGGGCCAAGCTTTCGGCTTTGGAAGCCAAATGGCATGCGCAGACCAAGACCGTTTCCACAGATCCCTCCCCAGCTTCCCTTTTTGCCCATCTGAGCCGAATTCTGGCCCTGGACCGTTCCGCCCTCATGTTTGACTTTTCCTTCAACCGGCAGGTCGAGCAAGCAGACTATGGCTATATCGTATGTTCTCTGACCGGCGCGGCCAGTTTCAGGGATTTGTACGCCTTGTTGTGGCGCCTGGAAAACGAACGGCGTTTGGTGAAGATCGTTTCCCTCAATATGCGGGAAAAGGAGATGGGAGGGGAACAGGAAGGGGAGCAGGCGCAAAGTATGATGGCCTTTGAGATGACGCTCCATGCTTATTACAGCCCGAAGGAAATGGGTGCGGAAGCACGCCGGATCGCCCAGGAGACCCCCAATTCCCATGTTCGCTATAACCCCTTCAAACCCCTGGTGACCCGCGCGTTTCTCTCAAACACGGAAGGGGAAGTCGAGGTGGATGGCGCCACCGTGCTGGCGATGACGTCCGACCGGGTGCTCATCCGGGACAAAAACGGTATGGAGACCTCTTTGAGGGAGGGGGATCGGGTTTATCTGGGTCGATTGACTCGGATTGTCCCCGAAAAGGGACGGGCGCTCTTCACGCTCAACGAGGGGGGGGTCGTCCGCTCGGTTTTCCTGAATATGGGATTTGCAGGAAAAGCGCAGGAACAGATCAGCCCGGGGGAGAGGGAAAGTGCCCAACCACAGGAAGAGTTCCTGGGAGTAACCGTGAAAGAGGTCTCCGATGAGATCCAGATCATCATCACTAACAGCGGCCCTGTCCCCTGTCTGCCTTTTGAATTGAGTGATCCTTTTCGGATCGTTCTCGATATGGAGTCGACGGTTCACCGATGGGAGAAGAGCAGACTGGCGGTGGATCGGGGTCCGATCATACAGATTCGGAGCAGTCAATTCAGTCGCAATCCCCTGGTCACCCGGGTGGTGATCGAACTTACGACCCAGGTCTCGCACGAGATTACTCGAACGAATGGCAGGATCATCGTGAAGATTCCCAAGACGTGATGCGTGATCCACGCAAAACCCATCGCGCCTCGCGCTTCCCGTTTGCAAAGGAGCACAAATGTCCCTCATCAGACGCTGTTTTCTCGCATGTATGGCGCTTTTAATCAGTCTGTCCTTTGCCGACATCCAGCACGTCTCTGCAAGAGTGCCAGGTTCTCCGGACGAGACCGTCTCGTTTTCCCGCAAGATCTCCTTTGACAAAGCCCTCGTGATACTCGGCGAGAAGAGCAAGCATTTTGCGGGCAAACCGATCGTTGTGGATCGCCCGCGCAAGGAGAAGATCCTTGTGCAGATCGTTAATCTGCCCTGGAGAGATGCGCTCACCCGGGTGGCCGAGGCCCAAGGACTGAAGGTTGCGGAGTAC
>JAZDJA010000413.1:0-4457 GCA_043804415.1 Candidatus Latescibacterota bacterium
TAGGACGGGCCCATCGCTTACGGGGTCAGATAGCGAATATAACCAACCCCTGCGGAAAGTCAAGGATTTTTCGCGTGGAAGCCAGCCTCTTTCAGGGTCACCATCGCATTGGGATCAGAAATGGCCGCCTGAGAAGTGCGACGGGCAAATCCCTGATCTCCCCGTTGATGCGCACCGAACGCCGACAAAAAGTGCTTGACTTTTGAGGGGTGCAGGATTACATTAACCCAATCGGTTAGTGCACGAAATCATAGATACTATGGCGTAACCTGTTTATGGGAGATCTTCAACTACACCAGAATGGCTGCATTTGTCGCTCTGAACGCAGTGAAGAGTCTGCACGCTAAGTCGCAGAATACGTCATCGTAATTGTGATTTCGTGCACTTAGGTCGTATTTCGGAAATCTCGCGACCGGGTAGCATGGCCTCGGAAGCGCCCGCACGCATTCACTTGCGATCTACGGAAGTGGTAATTTTTGCGAGGAGGCACCACCGCCTATGGGAATGACCATTACGGAGAAAATACTGGCCGCGCACAGCGGAAAAACCCGGGTGGGTCCGGGCGATATGATCACCGCCGAAATCGACGCGGTGTTGTGCCACGATGTCACCACGCCGGCAGCGATCAGCATGCTCAAGGAAAAGGGAATGGACCGGGTGTTCGATCCGGACAAGATCGTGGTCACGCCGGATCACTTTGTGCCCAACAAGGACATCCAGAGCGCGGGACTTGCCAAGCGCCTCAGGGACTGGGTGCATCAGCACGGCATCGAGCACTACTACGAGGTCGGGCGCCACGGAGTTTGCCACGCCCTCTTCCCGGAGGAGGGATACGTGCGTCCCGGAACCACGATCGTCTGTGCGGACTCCCACACATGCACGCACGGCGCCTTTGGTGCTTTTGCCACGGGTATCGGCAGCACGGACATGGCTGCGGTGCTCTATTCCGGCAAGCTCTGGTTCAAGGTGCCCGAATCCATCCAGTTCGTCGTGAGCGGAAAGCTCCCGGAGGGCGTGTATTCCAAGGACATCATCCTGGAGATCATCCGGAGGGTGGGCGTGGATGGCGCGCTCTATCGGGCAATGGAGTTTACCGGGCCTGTGATCGACCCGTTGTCGATGGAGGCCCGAATGACGATCTGCAACATGGCGATCGAGGCCGGGGCCAAATCCGGCATCATCGCGGCAGACGACACCACCTGCTCGTATGTCAGGGCGCGGACGGACAAGCCCTTTGAGGCGGTGGCTTCCGACCCGGATGCGGGGTATGTGGATACGATGGAGGTGGACGTATCCGACCTGGAACCGATGGTGGCGTTTCCCCATCTGCCCTCCAATGGCAAGCGCGTGTCCGAGATCGCCGAAATCCCGATGGATCAGGCCTATATCGGCTCATGCACCAACGGACGGATCGAGGACCTGCGGATCGCGGCGAACATACTTAAGGGCCGGAAGATCCACCCGAAAACGCGCTGCCTGATCATCCCGGCCACGACGAAGATCTGGCGCCAGGCCATGGATGAGGGACTGTTCGCCACCTTCCAGGAGGCCGGATGCGCCGTATCCACCCCGACCTGCGGGGCTTGTCTCGGCGGGCACATGGGGATCCTGGCCGAGGGAGAGCGGTGCATCTCCACCACGAACCGGAACTTCGTGGGACGAATGGGACATCCCAAATCGGAGGTGTATCTGGCCAGCCCGGCCACAGTGGCGGCTTCGGCGGTGAAGGGAACCATCGCGGATCCGAGGGCGTTTCTGTAAGTCCCCTCTCATTGCCATGCTGCTGCGTGGAAATGAGGGGAGACCTTTAACTCGAGGGGGAGCAGATGGATAAGGGAGGACTTTTCTGGCTGTCGCTTGCCAGCATAATCTTGGGAATCTTACTGGGCGCGGAAACGGCCTTTTGCGCGCGGGTGGCCGTGATTGACTTCGAGAGCATCGGCGATGACCCGAACATCGGACGCGGCGTGACCGAGATCGTCCGAACCGAGCTGATCAAGACCGGAAACTACGAGGTGGTCGAACGGGCGCTTCTCAACAAGATCATAGAGGAACAGCGCTTTCAACTCTCCGATCTGGTGGACCCCACCAAGGCTGTGGAATTGGGGAAACTGCTGGGGGCGGATTTAATCCTCACCGGATCGGTGGTGAAAATCGGGACAAGCTACACCATAAACGCCCGCTTCATCGATGTAAAGACCGGCATGGCGAAAAAGGCAGAGGCCATTCGGGGAAATGAGATCAACGAGCTGACCTATATGAGCGGCCAGTTGATCGGCATTCTCGAACAGGAGGTAACGCCCGCCCCGGCGGCGCGCCCGGGGAAGCCTGTAGAGCGCCCGCAACCCGTGGCGCGTCGGGAGGAACGTGACGCACGGCCTGCCATGGTCCTCCCCATGAGGGCGGGAATCCCGGCGGAACGAAAGGGCTACCTCACCTTTTCTTTGGGCGGCGGAGTCTTTGCCATGGAGGAGCTCAACAAGGAAATTAGGGGATTGAGAGGAGCCTATGGGGGCGATGTGCCCGACATTACAGGCGGCGTGAACCTTGACTTCGGGGTGGGGAAAATGGTCTCTGAGACCGTCGGACTCGGCTTGGGCGTCGGCTTCCTGATGGGCGCTACCTCTGGATCTTTCCCCGCAGGCCTCGAGCAGGAAATCACCGTCACCGGACTCTCGTTCTCGTTTCGGCCCCTTGTCAAAACGCGCGTCGGCAATCATATCGCGCTCCATCTCGGAAGCGATATCGGCGTGGTCGGTCTGAAGTATGCGGAGACAGCGAAGAGTTATTTGGGCACGATAGAGAACAACGGCTCCGGGAGCGGACCGCTATTGGGAGGCTTCGCGGGGGGCGAGTTGCTCCTTGGAGGTTTCTTCCTGGAGGGAGATGTGGGCTTCCGCCTGGCCAGAGGCGAAGTGACACTGGACGACAGTAATGCAACCATAGAGCTTGATTTCAGCGGACCCTATATGCTCATGACAGCGGGATTCCGGCTCTGACGAGGAAACAGGAGAATACCGAATGAAAGGCTACGCACACGTTTACCCCCGCGCGCACATCAACACCGACGAGATTATCCCGGCGCGGTATCTCAATACAGACGATGAAGCAGAACTTTCCCGGCACGCGATGGAAGACCTCGATGAGGGATTTGTGGCGAATGTGAAGCCCGGGGACTTCATCGTGGCCGGAGACGACTTTGGCTGCGGTTCCTCCCGGGAACATGCGATCTGGGCGCTCCGCGGAGCAGGCATCACGGCCGTACTGGCCAATACCTTTGCCCGGATATTTTTTCGCAACGCGATCAACAACGGCTTTCTGGCAATCGAATGCAGGGGCATCTCCGATCGGGTCTCCACAGGCGATGCGCTGGAAATCGACCTTGAGAAGGGCCTTGTCCTCAATCGGACGAGAAACGAGGAGATGCTCTTTGCGCCCATAGCGGATTTCGCGCTGGGGATCCGGGAGGCCGGCGGATTGCTGGAGTATATCAAGGCGGATCGGTAGCATGGCGCGGCAAGCCAGGCCCCTCTTTCCTCATCCCCCTTCCAGCTCATGGAGAATCAGACCAACCGCGAGGATGCCGGCCGTCTCCGCCTTCAGGCGACGCGGCCCCATGGAGAAAAAGCGGGCACCCGCCTGTCTGGCCCGCTCCAGTTCGTCGGGCGCGAAACCGCCCTCCGGGCCGATCAACACGCCGAGGGTCTGGACGGACGGCAGATCGGACATGGCATCCCTTAGTGTGTGTTGCCGTTCGTCTTCCCACGCCAAAAGCATCCCATCCAGTTTACCCAGAAGCTCCAGCGTTTCTTCAAATGACGAAACCGCATCCACAACCGGTTGTCTGCAGCGCTTGCACTGTTTCATGGCGGACCGCGCGATGTGGTTCCATCTGCTGATCTTGCCCGGACGCACAGTAGGGAGCACCGTGCGCGCGGTTCGCATCGGCACGATCCGGTGCACACCGAGTTCGGTCGTCTTTTCCACCACCCAGTCGAAACCATCCCCCTTGATCAGCGATTGCGCCAGGGTAATCTGATGTTTCGGCTCCCCCCACTCCGGTCGCACAGCCACGATCCGCCCCTCCAGTTCCTCTGCCGCCACTCGCTCGATCCGCACCTGATAGCCCATGCCTGCGCCGTCTGTCACCTCGATCAAATCGCCTTTCTGATGACGGCGCACCCGAAGACAATGGTGCGCCTCCTCCCCGCGGAGAATCAGCCGATCCTCCGTCACATCCTGAGGCACCACATAGAAACAAGACACGTTGTTTCCTCCCACCTGCAAATGACGCTGCACAATATAGAGGGGACCGCTAATTAGTGCCTGACCGAAGACAAGATAACAGTTTATTAATAAAGGAGTATGTTACAGAACTTAAGAGTGAAGATTTTTGGGTTTAGGGCCATTTTGGTGCATTTTTCCCTTGCATTTTTTTCAGAAAAGCATTATTATAG
>JAZDJA010000414.1:0-30142 GCA_043804415.1 Candidatus Latescibacterota bacterium
GGGACAATTGGTGCAATCGGTGTAATTGGTCGTGAGATCAGTGGTTGAGATCTCTTGCTTCCCAGGTTCGTCACTCTGTCCGCCCCGAGCTTCGCCTCGCGAAGGCTTCTTTATGCCCTCAAAAAGGGCTTGCTTTTGTCCCGGGTTTGGGCTATATTTCGAGGGTTTGCAGAGAAGATAGCTGCAATAGTGTCCGCTGAAATCAAGATGTTCTGGAGCCTCGGACCCCATTCACGCCAGATCCGGGGAGCGGGGGAGGGCACGCTGTGCGCAACCCTCCTCATTACCGAACCACAAAGAGGAGAGATAAATGAAGTCAGCGCTTTTGGTATGGGGAGGTTGGGACGGTCATGAGCCGAAGCAGTGCGTGGATATCTTTGCCCCCTACTTGGAGACGCAGGGGTATGCGGTGGAGGTATCCGATACGCTCGATGCCTATCTGGATGTTGACAAGATGCAGGCGCTCAGTCTCATCGTGCCCGTGTGGACGATGGGGACGATTACGCCGGAGCAGCAGACAGGATTGCTGGAGGCCGTCAAAAGCGGCGTGGGCATTGCCGGATGGCATGGGGGAATGGGGGATTCTTTTCGGTTGAGCACGGAATATCAATTCATGGTCGGCGGCCAGTGGGTGGCCCATCCGGGGGGCATCATCTCCTATCAGGTAAATGTTATCGATCACGACGATCCGATTACGGCAGGCATCGAGGATTTTGTGATGACCTCGGAGCAATACTACCTGCACACGGATCCGTCCAACAAGGTGCTGGCCACCACGACGTTTTCAGGGCAAGACACACCGTGGATCGAAGGCTGTGTCATGCCGGTGGTTTGGAAACGGATGTGGGGGAAAGGCCGTGTGTTCTATTCCTCCCTCGGTCACGTGGCCCGGGATTTCGAGGTGCCCGAAGCGCGGAAGATCGCAGAACGTGGGTTGCTTTGGGCCAGCCGCTGATACTGCGATAGGGCAATACAAGGTTCCTCTGTGTTGTGGATAGATGCATCTGTTCCACGCGTGGCCTGAACAGGTTTCAGGCGGTTTCAGGTGGAACCATGTCGAATTGAGGGAGCGCGTATGAGCAGGTACAAGGCACAACTCAAACAGCTTATTGCAGAGCGGGCGATCCAATTCGGGGAGTTTGTGCTCTCTTCCGGGCAGAAATCGGATTACTATGTGGATCTGCGCCTGATTACGCTTGATCCTCAGGGCGCTTTCCTGGTTGCGAAAGTGCTGTTGGAGTCTGTCGGATCGGACGTATTGGCGGTGGGCGGTCCTACTACCGCGGCGGATCCCATCGCGGGTGCGGTGGCCGCTGTGGCTGGGTCGGAAGGGCTTTCTGTTCGGGGATTCATGGTGCGCAAGGAGCCGAAGGGGCACGGCATGCAAAAGCGGGTGGAGGGCCCTTTGGAGCCCGGCATGCGGGTGGTGATCGTGGATGACACCGTCACCACGGCCACTCAGATGATATCGGCTGCGCAGGCGGTCGAGAAGGAATTCCGGTGTGATGTCAAGATGCTTCTGTGCATCATTGACCGCCTTCAGTGCGCGCGCGAGAACGTGGAACGTGCGGGGTATGCATTTGAGTCCATCTTTACGATAGACGAGTTGCTGGCAGAAAAGCGAAAGCACGGGAGCTGAGCGCCGGGGAATCAGGTTTGGAAATGGGTATGTTCCTTCGTGTTTCTGTGCTTCCGTGTAAGGAAACTGAGGGCACTGCCAGAATGGTGGGGAGGGAGGAACCGCAGCACGGAGGGGACAAGCGGGAATTCTGCAAGTTTACATAATATCTCTTATGCGAACCAATAAGGGAAAAGAGTCCCGGCAAATTGGGTCCTCTTCACGGTGATTTCCCTTACCCATTACCAGGGGGTTTCCACGGATGCTTCGGCAGGTATCGGAAGCGTTACCACACCCCCGCGCGGCCACGATTCCAATTCCCGATCTTCCATCTTCAGGACAATCCGAAATCGCAGATCTTGTCCGGCGGTCGCGTTCAGATCGGAAAAAGAAGCGGAAAGCTCAAAACAATCCACGAACGCGACCGAAACCGTGTTGTCCCCGGAGGCTTCCTGCCATCGGTCCTCTATGCCTGCAAAGATCCGGGCTGTTGCCGCGTGGCTTTCAGCTTCGACGCGGGTGCGCACGGGCGCCAAGACATCCAGGACCACAGTACCCTGACGGAACACCTCGGCCATCAAAGTGTTCACGTCAATACGGAGGTAGAACCGCTCCAGATCACTTCCGTAGTAGATGCCGCGAATGATGCCGGCAGTCTGGTGCATCGCACCCCCCGCCTTGAGAGGATCAATGAATCCTGCGCCGGTCCATTCGTAGAAATGGGACCATTGGCCGTCGACATCCGGAGAGATCAGCTCAAGGGGGGCAAATACGCATGCGGAGGAATGCCCGATATTACGAATAGACTGAAGCAACTCCACGGGCACGTCCCTTTCCAGCAGCTCGTAGACCCGCGCCAGATGCCTTCGAAACAGATAGTCAAACCGCTCGTCATCCTGGGAGGAGTGCTCGTCCCCATACCACCAGCACCAGTCGCTGCCCTCGGCTATGTAAATCTCCCGCCAGGCGGTTCTGAGCCTTTCGGCCCTGTCACCGCTGAGACCGGAGAGACTGCTGAGAATGGAAGGCGTTCCTGTTGTTTTTGCCGGGGAGTCCTTGGCGTCCTGTGCGTGCTCTGCAGTGAAATGCCTGGTGTCCCCTGCCAGCGTCTCCCGCGTCCGACCCAGCAGGTCCCACGCCCGATTGTCCTCCGGGTGACCGATCCAGATACGGAAATTGGCATTGATCCAGGAACCGGGATGGAGCTTGGACAGGGAGTGCTCCGGAGGGAATTTTGCCAGATACTCCCCCACAGTTACCGCCTCAATCTCTCCCCTATGGGAAAGGTTTTCATAGAGGGCGCGAAGAAAATCTATGCCATTGTTCGGGTAAGACTCCCAGCAATTTTCCCCGTCCAGGATGATGGGGATCAGTCCATGCTCGATTCCGCGTCCTGCCAGATCTCCCCGAATCGCCTGCAGACGTCCGAGCATGTCCTGGGCCGCTTTTTGCGGAGGCCATGTCGCATAGACAAATCCAATCCGGTCGGATAGGACACGGTCCCGGAAGATCATCTGCATGTTCCCGAAGCGATACGGGCGATACAGTCGCTCGGGATTTTGAAGGCTTCCTTTGGCGTCCCGCCAGATGGTTTTGGCGAGGCTTCCCTGCAAGACCTCCTCGTCCGTTGCGATCCACTCAACGCCCGCATCGGCCATCAACGCAACCGCCTGGGAGCTTACGCTCCCTTCCGAGGGCCACATCCCCTTTGGGCGGGCTCCGAACGTTTCCGCGACATAGCGGATTCCATCTTCGATCTGTGCGCTTGCGTCCTCCGGTGCCTGAAATGGCCGGTCAGGCAGTTCGGTCGTGGGCAGAGACTCCTTCGCCACGCCTGTATCGCAGAGAAGCGGCAGGATCGGATGATAGAACGGGGAGGTCGTGATCTCGATCTGACCCCTATTCGAAAGCTCCTGGTGCTTGGGGATCACGCCTTCCAGAATCCTTTGATGTATCCGGAGTACTTCCTCCTTGTCGGCTGCATCGAAATCCGAGGCCTTGTCAAAAAGACGGCGCACCGAAGGATCGCTTTGAAGCAAGGGGGTAATCCAAGCCAGATTGAACCAAACCTGCAGATCCATCCAGTCGCGTTCGGAGAACTTCTCCGAAATCTTTCGGAGAACCTGCTTGTCTGTGTGGGATCCCCGCAGCGTCAGGAGCTCTCTGAACCGCCGATGCGGCAGTATCATCCGCTCGGGGTTGGCCATAAAAAAGGTGGAGAGTATCTCCACCTTTTCCTCCTTCGTAAGATCCGCCGGCACCCTTCGCGTCAACACCATCCCTCGATCCGTCGCTCCGGACACATACTCCCGAATTTGCTCCACCAGCGAAGGGACGAGATTGAACGTTTGATGGATGTTCGGGAAGTCCTCCAGGATCGCCACCATATTGAGGTAATCTTTGGTGGCATGCAGCCGCACCCAGGGCATCAGATAGATGTCGCTATCCGGATCTCTATAATAAGGTTGATGCATGTGCCACATGAACGCCACGTAGAGCTTGGTCATCCGATTACTCCCATGGCCTGCGCCCACACCCAGGAACCCGGTGCCCAGCTTGTCCTGTCCCGCTCTTGAGAGCCGTCCGGTACTCTTATGCTCTGTTCGCTGAGCTGATTTACAGCATCTTCAGCAGCGCCCGGGACTCCATCGCCTCCTGAGATTTGGGATAGTCCGCTACGATCTGCTGCAATGCAGCCTTGGCATCCTCCGAACGGGCTGCCTGGACAAAACACCGCGCCGCGTCGGATAGCGCCCCTGGGGAAAACGGAGCATGCGGATATTCTCTGGCATACGAGCGGTACTGGGTGGCCGCTTCCTCGTATTTTCCCTGTTCCTCGAGGCACGAAGCCACACCGGCGTAAGCCGAGAAAGCCCTCAACGGGTCTGCTCCGGTCCGTCCGAGCACCTTCCGGTAAGTGGCCAGGGCTTCATCGGTCTTCCCCGCAGTGCACTGCAGGGCTCCCAACAGACTGGCGGCTTCGATTCCGGCTTCGGTGCGTCCGTATTTGGAGACGACCTGTGCATACCGTTCCATGGCCTGATCCACACGTCCCTCCTGCTGCGCTACCCTGGCTTCGAAAAGTTGTTCCTGTGCGTGATGCAGACGTGCCTCGCGCGTCTTCACCCACGCGGTTCCGCCGACGATGATCACCGCAACAGCCAGGACACCCCACGCCATTTGCCTCCAATTCTTCTGAACAAAATCCGTTGTATGGGATGCAAACGTAACGAACTTATCCTCCTTCACGGCCCTTTTCGTCAGTCTCTTCCGGGGTTTGAGCATCCTGTTCTCCTGGTTTTGCGGGTTGGGACGGATTGATCCATCTCGTCCAACGGGACCCAGATGTACTCTGCGGGTCCTCTGACACAGAACTTCAAATCCGTTTCTTACAGACAGGTTACACGATGGAAAGAAACGCCTCGTTTCCGAGACCCATGCGAAGTGCTCGCCAAAAAAGAGCCCATTTTGCCTGTCAGGGCATGCGTGATCGGAAATAGCGCTTTCCATGCCTTTTTCTTCGGGATCTCACCCACCTGCCCATGCAGTTTTAGAACGGTTCTTCTTTTCTGAAAACCGGATTTTCAAATCGGGCATATTCATTGATCCATGTCAATTTCACCGTCCCGATGGGACCGTTTCTCTGCTTGCCGATGATCACTTCCGCTACGCCCTTTTCCTCCGTGTCCGCATTATACCGCTCCTCGCGATAGACAAACATCACCACGTCGGCGTCCTGTTCGATCGCTCCGGATTCCCGCAGATCGGAAAGCATCGGACGGCGGTCGCCTCCGCGGGTTTCCACCGCCCTGGAAAGCTGAGACACCGCCATGACCGGAACATTCAGCTCTTTGGCCAAGGCCTTCAGGGATCTGGAAATCTGTGAAATCTCCTGCTGGCGGTTCTCCACCCGACCGCTCCCCCGCATCAGCTGGAGATAATCCACGATAATCATCCCGATGCCGTGCTCGCTTTGTAACCTGCGCGCCTTAGCCCTGATCTCCATGGCGCTTAGGGAAGGGGAATCGTCGATAAAAATGGGAGCTTCCGCCAATCGTCCAACCGATCGGCTGAGTTGCGCCCATGCCTCATCAGGCAGGCGACCTATGCGCAGTTTGTGTGCATCCACTCTCGCTTCCCCACATAGCAGCCGCTGGGCCAATTGATGATTCGCCATCTCCAGGCTGAAAATCCCAACCGGCACCTTGTGCTCGACAGCTGCGTTGCGGGCGACACAGAGTGCGAATGCGGTCTTTCCCATCGAGGGCCTGCCCGCCACAATGACCAGCTCGGATGGCTGAAGCCCCGAGGTCATCTCATCCAGGTCGTCGTATCCGGTGGAAACGCCGGATACAATCCCTTCGCGTTGATGGGATAGTTCGATGGTTTCGAAGGTTTCGTGAAGCACCGAGGAGAGCGGCTCAAATCCCTTGCTCAGTCGTTTGGAGGACAGATTGAAAATGCGCTGTTCTGCCTGATCGATCAGTTCATCCACGCCCTGACTGGCTTCATAGCACTCGGTTGCGATCTGGGTGGAAAGGGTGATCATCTTCCGAAGCAGCGCCTTCTCGGAGATGATCTTGGCGTGATACTCAACATTGGCCGCTGTAGCCACCCCGGCCACCAATTCAGCCAGATACGATGCCCCTCCGATCCCCTCCAACTCCTTGCGTTTTCTCAGTTCCTCGACAATGGTCTGGCTGTCCGCAGGCTCGGCGCGATCAAAAAGCGCCAAAATTGCCGAAAAAATCTTACGGTGGGCATCCCGGTAGAAATAGTCTTCTTCCAGCACCTCAATCGCCTTGGGCACGGCCTCCCGCTCTATGAGCATCGCACCAAGGACCGCACGTTCTACCTCTACTGCCTGAGGGGGAATACGCTCAGCAGTAAGCTCTTCAGTTGCCATTTGCTGCTCCATAGGGGTGCAAGAATCGCGCCATGCAAAATGAAGGGTACAAGCTGCGAAGAATACAAAACGATCCCAAAGATCCCATCGCGATTTTGCAGGTTGACAGGGTCATTTTTGATGATCTCCTAAAGCGCCACCCCGTCATACTCCCGGCGCAACTGTTTCATATCCTCCCAGGCGGGCCGCTTCCAATCCGGGTTTCGAAGCAGGGCAGCTGGATGATAGGTAACGATCAATTTGACGCCGTGATAGCGATGCACTTTCCCTCGCAGCCTGCCGAGCGATTCGGACGTTTCCAGCAGGGCCTGCCCGGCGATTCGGCCCAGCGCACACAGAATCTTTGGCCGGATCAGCTCGATCTGACGGGCGAGATGGGGCTCACACGCAGAGATTTCTCCGGGCTCCGGGTCCCGATTGTCGGGAGGGCGGCATTTGAGAATGTTGGCAATGTATACCTGCTCCCGGGTAAATCGAATGGCCTCGATCATCTTGGTCAGCAATTGACCGGCGCGTCCCACAAAGGGTTTTCCCTGCAGGTCCTCGTCCTTTCCGGGTGCTTCCCCGACGAACATGAGGTCGGCCTTGGGATTGCCCGATCCGAACACGAGGTGCGTTCTGAGCTTGGCCAAGGGGCACTGCTGACAATTCTCGATGGTTCTGCGGAAGGCATCCAGGGAAGGAGTCCGGCACGGAAATTCCCGCTCTCCAAGGTCGCTCTGTTGCCGTACGAATTCTTGGGCGGCCTGTACCACCTCCAATGCTGTCGTCATCTTGGGTCCATTCAGTGTTCCGCGGCCAGAGGGTGGAAGGAGCGCGAATTGATTCCCGCATTCATTTATGATTCGCGATGGGAGATCCGGGTCTGCACCTTCTCCATCACCTTCTCCGCCACCTCCAGCTTGCTCATCTTCGGGAATTCCTCGGTGTGCCCCTGGCGATCGAGAATTGTCACCACATTCGTGTCTGATCCAAACGCCGCGCCTTCCATCATGGGATTGTTGAGCACTACGAAATCCAGGTTTTTCTTTTGTAGCTTTTCGCGGGCATTCGCAATGGCGTTCTCCGTCTCCACGGCAAATCCAACCAGGACCCTATCCCCCTTACTGGGCGCGATTTCGGATAGGATATCAGCGGTGCGCGCCAATTTGAGCGCCCACTCCCCTGCCCCTTTCTTGATCTTCTGCTCGGAAAACCGTTCCGGACGGAAATCCGCCACCGCTGCGGCCGCAATCAACGCATCGCAGTCGGCAAACCGCTCGATTACCGCGCGCCGCATTTCCTCTGCGGTTCGCACGCGCACCAATTCAGCGCCGATCGGGGGAGGAAGCTCCGTGGGTCCGGAGATCAGTACCACCTCCGCGCCCTTTCTGTAAGCGACCTCCGCCAGAGCATAGCCCATTTTGCCGGTCGAGCGGTTGGTCAAGAAACGTACCGGGTCGATGTCTTCCTCTGTGCGCGAAGCCGTGATCAGAATTTTTCTGCCCGAAAGCGTTTCGGAGCGATTCAGAATGTTCTCCACGGTCTTCACGATGCGATCGATCCCTGCCAGGCGTCCCGTGCCGATCTTTCCGCTGGCCAATACGCCCGTTTCCGGTTCCACAAAGAGCATTCCGGCATCTTGCAGCGCGTGGATATTCCTTTGAACGATAGGATTGGTCCACATCCGGTCGTTCATGGCCGGGGCAAAGAGCACCGGCCCGCAGGCCGCCATCACAATGGTCGAGAGCAAATCGTCGGCGATTCCGGAGGCCACCTTGCCAATAAAATTGGCGGTGGCAGGAGCCACAACAATCAGCGACGCCCACTCCGCCATGGAAATATGCCGCACGCCAACCCTTTTGTTGGGAGGGAAAAGCTCGGTGGCCACCGCACGTCCGGAGACGGTCTCCATCGTCAGAGGGGTGATAAACCGCTTGGCCGACTCGGTCATCACCACCGCTGTCTCCGCATCGCGCTTCCTCAGGGCCCGAACGAGCTCTGCCGCCTTATACGCCGCAATCCCGCCGGTCACGCCCACGATTATGTTTCTTCCCTTATTCATGCCTTTACGATTGCCTGCGCGTTTTCCTGCCTGGGGTTTGGCGGGTATGCCTACCGTTTCCTGTGAGGCGCCCTGCAATGAATTCGGCATGGCCCCTCCCCCGCCTATCGCTTCCGACGATTGCCGGGATTCACACACCGGCCACGCCCCTCCATCATGTCCAGGAGCACTTCCACGGTTACCTTTACGGGGATTTCCTGGTCATCCATCTCCCCGGCGTTCCGCTTCAGTCTCTGGAATTCGTTTCGTTTTCTGGCCTCCTTTGCTGCCGAAACACAGATCTCATACATATTTGCCCCGCCCTTTTGTAGCTCCTCCGAAGAGATTGCCGCCATCTACGTCCTCCGTTATCTTTGGTGTTTCCTGCCGGCACACTGAGCCATTGCCGGAAACAAGTCATGCAAAAAAGTGCGCAGGCTCACTGCCCGCGCTCCCACTCGAGTCGATCTCTCCGGCAGGCCTCCGCCGTAAAGATGGCTGACACCTGATCCACGGCCCGATCGAAATCATCGTTGACCACCACGTAGTCGTACCGGACGATCTCCTCCATCTCCCGGGCCACGTGGCGCAATCGCCTTGCGATATCCTCTTCCGTGTCTCGTCTCCGAGCTCTCAGCCTCTGTTCAAGTACGTCCATTGAGGGCGGCACAATGAAGATGCCCACCGAATCGGGGAAAGCTGCCTTGATTTGCCTCGCGCCTTGTACGTCGATATCCAAAACCAGGATACTGCCCTGTCCGATTTCGGCCCGGATGGTATCGGACAGAGTGCCGTAAAGGTGTCCGTGTACCTCCGCCCATTCCGCAAAAGCGCCTTGGCCGATCCTGCTCCGAAAAGCCTCCTCCGACACGAAGTGATAATCCGTTCCGTTCCGCTCGCCCGAGGTCTTCGGACGTGTCGTCTCGGAAATGGACAGCACCGCTTTCTCCTGCCGACGCACTACCTCCCGGCAGATCGTGGTCTTGCCGCCTCCGGAAGGCGCTGAAAGAATCACGATGAATCCCCGATGCGTCACTTCTCCGACTCTCCCCGAAGTCGCTGCAAAATGGTTTCCATAGTCGTGGCGGACAGGATTACGTGATCGCTGTCCATGACCAGGACCGCCCGCGTCCTCCGGCCCTGGGAGGCGTCAATCAGCTTGGCGTTCTGTCGCGCCATGTCCTTGAGCTTCTTGATCGGCGCGGTATCCGGCGTAACCACCGCAATGACACGATCTCGGGCCACCACATTTCCGAAACCCACATTGATGAAGGATAGTTCCAAGAGCCACCTCCCTGGGAGCATGTCCAATGGGAAAGAGGGTGATTGGTGAGGGAGAAATCCCGTTTCTCCAAGGATCGATCGTCTGTAAGGGCGGGCTATTCCACGTTCTGGATCTGTTCCCGAAGCTTCTCGATCTCTTCTTTGATCGAAACCGCAGCATGGGAGATCTCGGCGTCGTTGGATTTGGATCCGATGGTGTTGGCCTCCCGATTCATCTCCTGAAGCAGAAAGTTGAGTTTCCTGCCCACCATCTCTCCGGCTTGAAGGGTGCTCATAAACTGGTGATTGTGGCTGTGGAAACGCACGCATTCCTCCGTCACATCGCACCGCTCCGCAAAAATGGCAACCTCCATCGCGATACGCTGCTCATCCACCTGTCGCACCAATAGCCGCTCGATCTGCTCCTGGAGACGATCCCTGAGCCGTTCCACGCGCTCGGGCGCCTTCTTCTCAATCCAAAGTATCAGGCCATCCAATACGCCAACGCGCTCCACAAAATAGTCGAAAAGATGTTTGCCCTCGATCTGACGCATCTCGTTCAGCGCCAAAAGGGCTGCATCGCACGCTTCTGAGACCAAGGGCCATACCTGATCCGAAACCAGCTCCTTCGGTTCATATTTGAACACATCCGGTCGGGACGCGATGAGATTGATATCCACCGTGCCGCTCAGATCGAGTTCCTTTTGGAGCGCAGACAGTCGATCCCGATACATGCCTGCCAACTCCATATTGACCTCAAGGGACTTCTCTGTGGCCTCCAATTCCTTACACATCACCGAAAGGTTGACGCGTCCTCTTTGGACCCGTTTCCGCACTTTTTCAGCCAGCTGGGGTTCCATGTCTGAGAGCGATCGAGGCAGCCGAACCGAGACCTCGCAGAAGCGATTATTTACCGAAACCGCCTCTACGGTCACCTTGGTACCGTCGCGCTCTGCTTCTCCTCTTCCGAACCCGGTCATGCTTGTTATCATTTTTGGAGACTCCTTGGGAAGCGCAGCTTAAAGTGAAATTGGGAGGGAGAAAGGAGGATTTCCTGACGGAGAGTTGGCTGTAAATATAAATCATTCACCGGAGTTTGTCAACAACTCTTTTTTTCTTCCATTTTCTTTGTTTATCTTTAATTTCTTGACAAAACCCGCCAACGGTCTTATCTTTCAACGCTCAACAGGGTGCTTTCTGGAACGGAAATGGCCATGAGGTTCTGGCGAAAACACACCGCTCCGGAGCCGCGATTCGAAAGCGAAATCGCCGACTGTGCCGTTCCGGCTGATCTTGGATCACCAACCTTACCGGAACAAGGAAGAAGGCGCGGGTTCTTGCTTTGTAGGGAATGCTCGGCTCGCTGTCCGCTCGGAGGAGGGATTCTGAGTTTTCGGGAGTGATGGATGGGAATGGATATCTTGGCTCTGCAGAGGCTTGTATCGGAGATCGGCGGGGCGCTGAAAGATCGGCCGATCCTTTCGGTCCTATGTGCCGGGAAATATGACCTCTTTCTTCAGTTCTCCCCCACCTGCACCCTTCTGATCTCTTGTCTTCCGGGTGCGGGACGGACCCATCTTGTCCCGAGCGCCCCGGAGCAGGACGGGAAGGATTCCTGGGGGAAAGGACGCCTCGAGAAAGCAGTGTGTCTTTCCGTAGAACAGATGAACGAGGATCGGGTGCTGTGCCTTCGATTCGTGCAGCATGATCAAATCGGCGGTACGACCCGAAGCATGCTTGTCGTGGAGATGACCGGGCGAAACAGCAATGTGATCCTGGTGGACGAGGCTTCCGGGAAAATACTGGACTGTCTCCGTCGGATTCCACAAGGTATGAACCGGTATCGTCAGATTCTCCCCGGAGCGCGCTATACGCCGCCGCCGCCGCAGGATCGGCTCGATCCCAGACGGGATGGGGTCGAAGTCTTCGCTTGGGCCCTGCGCAGGGATCCCGAGACTCTCCTGGTGGAATTCCTGTCCAGAGCGCTCCTGTGCGCGGATCGTTCCACAGCCCATCAAATCATCTCAAGGAGTGGCCTGGCCGCTTCCAATCGGGCCGGAGATCTGGAAGCTTCGGATGTGGAGAAGCTTTACCGGAGTGCCCGCAGTCTCTACCTGGAGGTTTTGGATTGCGGATCACAGACTGCGGATTGCAAAACACTTGAGGGCGGCTTGCAGGAAAGCCCAACCGAGATCCAGGCATCTGTCTTTTTCGACGACGAGGGTACGCCCGCAGATTTTACGGCATTCGACCCGATCTGGGTGGCAGACGATCACAAGCGAGCCTTCCCCACACTGAGCCAGGCCATCGCCTGTTTTTACGAAGAGAAGGGGACCGCGCAGACCATCGGGCAAACGCGGGAGGCTCTGGAATCCACAATAAACCGTTTGATCACGGCCGCATCCAAAAAGGTGGATCGGCTTGAGCAGGCATCCGAGCATGCGTCGCATGCGGACGACTACAGGCGGATGGGAGAACTGCTCACGACGTATCTCTACCAGATTGCGCCGCGGCAGGAAACGATCATCCTGAGCGACTTTTCTGATCCCTCCGAGAAGATCACGATCCCGCTGGACCCCAGTCGGTCCCCGGCGGAGAACGCCCAGCATTACTTTGCGCAATACCGGAAGGCCACGCGGGGCGCACAGATGATCAAGCAGCTGCTCTCGGCCGCCCGGGAGCGACTATCTGACCTAGGGCAGCATGGCGCAGAACTGGCATCTGCTCAGGATGAGGATACGCTGACAGCCCTTCGAGATCTGTGGATCGCGGGGGGAACGATCGGGCGAGAGGAGAAAAGAGGAGGGCCTATCAGAAAAGCAAAAACGTCGGAGATCCACCCCAGACGGTATCTGACCTCAGAGGGATGGACGGTGCTGGTTGGGCGAACCGACTGGGAAAACGATCTTCTGACCCATCGTGCCCATCCGGATGACCTGTGGTTTCACGCGCAGGGCTGTGCGGGATCCCATGTCGTGCTCAGGCGAGAAGGTCGAAAAACGGACCCGGGAAAACGCAGCCTGGAAGAAGCGGCAGGGGTGGCAGCCTATTGGAGCAAGGCGCGTTCCTCCAAGACCGTGCCTGTAAATTATACCCTTCGGAAACACGTGCGCAAACCCAGGCGCGCCAAAGCAGGATCTGTGCTGATCGAGCGGGAGAAGACGCTTTTCGTGGAACCCAAACTGCTCCCCCAGGCGGATTCCGTGTCCGGTGTCCCGGAGACGGAGGATGTTTTAGTTTAACCGCTTCCGCCGCCTCAACCCAGCCCCAGCAAGACATTGAACACCGAAGGACACCGAATCACACGGAAAAAAACATGGGGTTGCGGGATGGACCCGAATGGCCACGGTGGTCCGCCAGATTGTCCTTGATTCATTCCTCATCGAAGATCATCTCGATAAACTTAAAGCCCCCAAAGAACTATGCCGATGGGGGCTTTTGTATTCTGATCTTTGCGCGGGCCTCCAGAAGGGCGATCACAAGGATCGCCCCTACTCGATCTTCACCATCTTTCGCGTTTCGATGAATGTGCCCGCCTCCAACCGAACCAGATAGACCCCGCTCCCGAATCCACGGGCATCCCAGGTGATCGTATGGGTTCCTGCTTCCATAGCCGCATCCGTTAGAACCTGCACGATCTGCCCGGCCGCGTTGCACACCGTCAGCCGCACGTCCGCTGCCTCTGAAAGCTGATAGGCGATCGTGGTCTGCGGGTTGAACGGATTGGGCACGTTCTGGGACAGCCCGAACTCCGAGGGGAGCGACTGCTGCGGCACCAACGAGATCGGGCCGTGCATCTCCCTCGTGCCGTCGAAGGCTACGTCCTCGATCTTGTACCAATACGTCACTCCATTGGTCAGACGCACGTCGGTGAAGCAGTAGGTATTCTCGGTGGGGGAGCTGCCTGCACCTGGAATTAGCTGCAGGGTGATGCATTCGTAAGAGGCGTTCTCCTCCAGCGCACGATACACGTGATAGCCGAGGTTGTCTGTCTCGCTCTCGGTGACCCAATGCAAGGTCCCTTCTCCATCTCCTGCCTGAGCGGTGAAGGAGCTGAGCGTGACGGGCAGCGAAGTATCCCCGGACGATTCCCCCATATCGAATTGCGCCTCCGCGCCAAAATTGAGCCCCAGCACGAACACCAACCCCGCGAAAAGAATAAAGCATTTCATCGTATCCTCCTTACTCCCTGATTGCACTGATGATTCACTGATTTCACTGATTTCCCCGATTTTACCGAACTGCCGCGCTTCACCGCACGGTTGGGTGCGAGGGTAGGGATCAGTGGCATCAGTGCTTATCAGTGTTATCTGTGGTTCTGGTTTGTGAGCTTTCGCCCAAGTTTGCCAGCATTCAGATGACCCGCGACGACGTTCGACGCAAAGACCTACCAGCCGCCGGGGATCGGTTTTGATATTTGCCCCTCCCGCCCAAACGCGGGCTGAGCAGGAACAGGTCTGGACTCCCTTTGGCGCGCTTCCCTCGTGCAAGGACGAGGGAACTCTGGCCGATCCCCCCCCTAGGAGGGAAGGCAGTCTTCGCCGCCCGAAAGCCGACGTTGTTGTTGCGGTTCGACGGGGTGTTGTTGTTGCGCAACCCCGCCCGCATCCACGTGGCGTCGTTGTTCCAGCTGCCGCCGCGGACGACGCGGTTCGAGCTTTTTTCAACCTGTCCCTTTGGCGTTCCCATGCAGGAGCGTGGGAACAAGAGGAAGCGCTTTAGCACCCTATTCTCAAAAAATCTCGATCAAGGGGGCAAGCCCCCTTGATAATCCCCCAAAAAGGGTAAAAGAGATAGAGAGCAAAGGGTAACACTACGGGAGCTATTTCGCCGCCCGAAAGCCGCCGCCGGGGAGGCGGTACGACGGGGCGAGGAAGTTGCGTGACCCCGCCCGCAACCACACGGCGGCGTCGTTCCAGAGGCCGCCGCGGGAGACGCGGTCCGAGCTACTGCCATAGCCCGTCTCCGCTTCAGCGCTGTAAGCGCCAACATAGGAAGAAGACCAGTATGCCTTCGTGAACTCCCACTCCTCCACATTCCCGCTCATCTCCGCAGCACTGTGTGCGGAGAGGCCATCTTTTCCCCCTCCGTACCCATCATAACTCCGCACATCCGAGGCATTGGCGGGGGAAACGCCGTACATGTTGCAGCGGATGTTGCTGGTGGTGTTGGGCTCAATATCATCCCACGGGAAATCCCGGGCGCCCATGTAGGACGCCTCATACTCAAACTCCGCTTCCGTGGGCATGCGCAACCCCGCCCACTTGCACCAATCGTAGGCGTTCCACCAGGTCGCCCTAGTCACGGCATAGTCCTCATAGCCGCTCACTGCTGCAAAGACCGCGTCCGTTCCCTCCGCCCCGGAGGTCTTGCTCAAACGGCAATACTGATTCCCCGTCATGGCGGTGCTGGAGTAGAAATCGTGATTATCATCAGCACTACCATCGTGGCGGTTGGCGCAGGCGTTCAGAAACGCCGCATACATCTCCGCGGTGCACGGATACTTCATCAGATAATAGGCCTGGGATTGTAACTGCCGCCGGTAATCCTGTTCATGACAGAGAGATCGGTCCCAAACGTCATCGAGACGCCACCCGGCACCCACACCATCTCCACGGCATATACCCGAATGCGCACCGAGTTGTCGGAGGACAAACCTGTACTAGATGCCCCCCCCCACGTCCACGCGATCTGCCTGGCGCCGCCTGATTCCACCATCCCCACGTCGCCAGTGAGCCACTTGTTTACGGTATTGGATACCGCATTCTCGCTTTCGTTGTTCCCCGTGAACCTCCCCTCGCTGTCGTCGTCAGTGGCGGTATGATTATCCGTATCCTGCCAGCCGGTGTAATCCGTATCCGTGTCCAGCCGATACTTCACAAACACCCATACCGGCTGGCTGGCACTGATGGCCGGCTCTGCCCGGCTCAGCGTATAGTTGATCGTGCACGTGCCCGCTTCCGCATTTACGTTGGAGATGGACACACCCGTCACAGACACGTCACGCGCCCAAACGACCCCCACGATCAACATAAGAAACAGCACTACGAAAAAACCCTTCCTGAACATAGAAACCTCCTCTGGCATAAGGTGAATGGTTCTACCGTGCACCTGGATGCACGGACGGTTTCTCCTGCGGTCGTTCTCTCGATGGGCATCCCCTCCTTTCGGACCAGAAAAGAGCTTGGAAGAGGACGTGCGTTTCGAGACGTAGATCGCCTGCCGGGCGTTCCTGGCTAAAAACGCGCTCTCTTACGCTTATGCTCCGAACCGCCCCGTTTTTCATGGGGGGGGGGGTAAAATAAAGCTCTGTAAGAAGTTCGGCTATTCATGGCTCATGATCTTCCGTTTGGAGGGTGTTTCACTTAATGCGAGAATTCCTTGGCATCAAGAACTGATTCGAAATTAACACATTTTCCAAAGCGTGTCAAACACTATTTTCAAGACAAAATGCCTCGCGGTTCCGCTCCTTCCGGTTCCCCGCATTAAGGCAAGTGAGTGCAGCCAAATGCGAAAGCCCCCACCGGATTATGCCGATGGGGGCTCCATTTCTGCATTCTGGACTTTTCGTGGATTGGGGAGGCTGGTGAAGGCTAATCCCAAATTTGCCGCGATTTGCCTGCAAGAGGGCGATCTATGCGATTTTCAGGCCCTAATAATGGATCAAATCACTATTCACCAAGCATTCGGCTGGGCAGACGTGTCCTCGCTACTCTTCCGCCCATTCTTTCAGCACCTCGCCATACGGTTCGCGCGCGATGCCCTTCTCCGAGATGATCGCCGATACTAACCTGTGCGGGGTCACATCAAATGCCGGATTGTAAACGGCAATCCCCTCCGGACCGGTCCTGCGCCCGAACCCGCATGTTACCTCTTCCGGTTTTCGCTCCTCGATGGGGATCTGATCCCCGCTCTTTAGACTGACATCCAAGGTCGATATCGGGGCTGCCACATAGAACGGAATCTGATGGGCCTGTGCCAATACGGCCAACCCGTAGGTGCCGATTTTATTGGCCACATCCCCGTTTGATGCGATCCGATCCGCGCCCACGAGCACTGCGTCCACCTTGCCCTGCTGCATCACACACGCCGCCATGTTGTCGCAGATCAGTGTCACCGCGATCTGGTTCTGCATCAACTCCCACGCGGTCAACCGCGCGCCCTGCAGGAGCGGACGGGTCTCATCCGCAAACACCTTAATGGTCTTGCCTGCCGCCTGGGCCGCATAGATCACTCCGAGAGCGGTACCGAAATCCGCCGTGGCGAGTCCACCCGCGTTGCAGTGCGTCAACACCGTCATGCCATCTGTCAGGAGTGCCGCGCCATTTTTTCCCCTGGTTCGACAGGTGCTCCGGTCTTCCTCGAGGATCCGATGGGCTTCCTCCAGCAGGAGCGACTGGGCTCCCTCGCCCCCCTGACTCCGGCTCTCCTGGGCCTTCCGACGCATCCGGTCCAGCGCCCAGAATAAATTCACCGCGGTGGGACGGGTACGAGCCAGCCGATCTATGGTCGTGTCCAGCGCCTTCTCGAACGCTTCCCACGATTGGCTACGAGCGTCCTGGATTCCGAGCACCACCCCGTATGCCGCCGCAATCCCGATGGCCGGAGCACCCCGAATCCTGAGCGACTCAATCGCCTCCGCCATCGTCTCCACGTCCCGACAATCCAGATAGATCAGTTCCGAGGGCAACCGGGTCTGATCGATGATCCGGACCGATTCTCCGGTCCAGCGAATGGTTTGTAAAGGCATAGGCCTCTCTTCCGCGCAAGTCCGATCCATCCGAATGTAAATGAAGAGTCAAAAAAGAGAATGAAAAGTGCAAAATGAAAAGTGCAAAAGGGACAAGAGGAAGCGCGCGGGGCAACGTCATTTGTTCTGCTTGGCTATAATGATCGACTGGGCCATGATATTGCTCAGTTCCCCGGCCTCTTTCAGAAGTTGCGAGAGTTTGGGGTCTGCCTCCGGAACAAGATCGATCTTCTTGAGTAAACGCAGCCAGTAACGCGTTTCCCGTAATTCTTTTAGAACAATCTGCAATTTATGGATGAAATCAGCACGGCTCTCAGCGCCACACGCCTCTTCGTAGTTGGCCCCTGACGAGGTTGCGGAGCGCATCAACTGTCCGGAAATGTGGCGCCCCACCGCAGTCTTATTGAGGCGGACGATCCATTTGACAAGGATTAATGAAAAGTGGAAAATGCAAAATGAAAAGTGCAAAAGGGAAGACAGGGCGCGCGCGGGGCAACGTCATTTGTTCTGCTTGGCTGTAATGATCGACTGGGCCATGATATTGCTCAGTTCCCCGGCCTCTTTCAGAAGTTGCGAGAGTTTGGGGTCTGCCTCCGGAACAAGATCGATCTTTTTGAGTAAACGCAGCCAGTAACGCGTTTCCCGCACTTCCTTTAGAACAATCTGCAATTTATGGATAAAATCAGCACGGCTCTCAGCGCCACACGCCTCTTCGTAGTTGGCCCCTGATGAGGTTGCGGAGCGCATCAACTGTCCGGAAATGTGGCGCCCCACCGCAGTCTTATTGAGGCGGACGATCCATTTGACAAGGGTTGCCGCAAAGTCCAACAAGCGTTCAGAAAGGTCATGCTCTGCATTCTTCATTCTTCATTCTTCATTTTTCATTGCCTTCGGATGTATTCCCACACCAACCGGTCCGTCACTTCCCAATCCTTACCATCTCCAGAAAGGTCGCAATGCGCTCCTGTATCTCTTGCTCTTTCAAGTCCTTCAGTCGTTCCATGCTGAATCGTTCCACATTGAACGAGGCCATCACACTTCCGTGCACCACCGCACGCCGAAGCGTTTCCTGGTCGAACGCATTGGCCTGCGCCAGATATCCGACAAAGCCTCCGGCAAACGAATCTCCGGCCCCGGTGGGATCGAACACCTCTTCGGTCGGATAGGCCGGCGCAAAGAAGAAGGAATCCCTGGATACCATCAACGCTCCGTGCTCTCCCTTCTTCACCACCACGACCTCCGGTCCCATTTCCAGGACCATCCTGGATGCCTTGATCAGATTGGGCTCCCCAGCCAACTGGCGAATCTCCCCTTCGTTGAGCATGAAAATGTCCGTCCGCTTCAGCACCTCGAGCAACTCCGCCCGCTTTCCCTCAATCCAGAAATTCATGGTGTCGCATACTACCTGCCTGGGAGCGCGCACTTGATCCAATACGTCCAATTGCAGCGCTGGATCGATGTTGGCCAGAAATACAACCGGAGCATCCCGGTAAGACTCCGGGATGTTCGGATGAAAATCAGCAAACACATTCAGTTGCGTATCCAGCGTCTCCCGCTCGTTCAGATCCGATCCGTAGACGCCTGACCACCGGAAGGAGCGCCCCCTGGCCACCTGTATGCCGGAAAGATCCACCGATCCCCCGCGCAGGAAATCGAGCCCCTCCATGGGGAAATCCTCTCCCACCACACCGACCATGGCCACGGGCGCAAAATATCGAGCCGCCGCAGAAAAATACACGGCCGATCCGCCCAGTGCATCGTCCACCTGGCCCAGCGGGGTTTTCACCGTATCCAACGCTATCGAACCTACGACTAGAACGCGCATCTGGTCTCCTTTGATCCAGGCCCATCGACCAACCCCAAACCAGGCTGCAAAAGCTTTGGCGGGGGCAACCGAAACGGATTCTCTACGGGGCATTATTCCGTGCTGATCTTCTCCCGTTTCGCATCTCCCCACAAGTGCTCCAGGTCATAGAAATCCCGCGTCTCGGGCTGAAACACGTGCACCACCACATCCACATAATCGATCAATACCCAGTGCAATCGTTCGGTTCCCTCCAGGTGCAGGGCGCGCTCCCCTTCTTCCTTCAAGCCGTCCACTATCGCGTCCGTAATCGCCTTCACATGGACATCCACGGTTCCCGTGCAGATGACAAAGTAATCCGTCATATCGGTGACCGTTCTCATGTCCAGCACCACCACATCCTCCGCCTGCTTCGATTGTGCCAACGCCACCGAACGCTCCATAATCTGTCGCGCGTCCATATTCAAGGATTCCCTCCTTTTCTGATCCGGACAGCAACGTGCCCGGACGCAAACCTGCACGCTCTATTCCGCCGCACTGCGCATACTCCCATGCGCAATCGGTAATCTTGTGGTCCCAGGCGTTTCTCTTCATGGGGCCAATAGCTTCTGGAAATCCCTCCCGATCACCACGGTCACTTCCTCTACAGGATGGGGGGCTTCCCAGAGCTGTTGGATGATGTTTCCGGTCCCCAAAGCCTCCGCGACCCGTATCGCCTTCTCCAGATCATTGCACCGGTTCACTACGATGGTTTCCAGAAAATCAAAGTTTTCCGCATTCGCCCCGTCCCCGTTGACCACATCGAAACCGCTTGCGCGCAATCTCCTGGAACATTCCTGCGCAATCCCCGGCACCCCGCACCCATTCAGGACCTCCACCCTGACTCGACTTGCTGAAACGGCCTCTTCGGTGACCGACGGCTTGCACCCTCCCACCAGGCATCCCAGTGCCACCGAAGAAACCGTCAGGAACGCCCATCTGCCGAACTCCCGCATGTTCGCAAGTCCTCCTTTATGGCCCGTATGCGCCCAATAACACGAAAGGGACGTGCCAACCATCTGCACACGCCCCTTTCGGATACTCCTATCAGCGCATTTCGGTCATTGAAACTCCCCTATGCAACAAGGTGCGCGGCTATTTTGAAAACCACGGATTGGGCGTCGGGACCCACTGCCGTTGAGCCGGAACCATTCCATAGTGGAACTGGATCGTCATCGCTTTGATCGGTTGAATCATCACGTCGAAATTCGGAACGAAAAGTCCTCCCTGTCCGGACGCGCCCCCTCCTCCAAACAGCATGGTTGGATCGTGCCGATAGCCCAATTGCAGCTGCACGGAGATGGGCATGGAAAACTGATAGGTCAGCGTATTCAGGTACATTCCCGTCGAGCTGGTCTGTTTTCCATTCGAAGCGAAGCTCATCGAATAGCTCTGGGACATGTGGAACCGCTCGGGATTGAGCAGTCCAAGGGAGCCGAAGGGACTGGGCGTCACCCCCAGTCCGTAGTTCTCACTATCGGGATGCACCCCCTCGCCCAAGCCCGTCATCTCTATGCCCAAGCTTCCCCAAGCCCATGCAGGAAAAAGCAGAACGACCGCCAACCCAATCATCAGATGGGTTCGTTTCATGGTTTCCTCCTTTCCTCGTGGGGAGCCCTGCGTTTGATTCCGTTGGTTCGGGATGGCGTTCCCAGTCCGGAGCGCGAGCCATCCGACCCATGGGGCAGAATACCGCCGGGATCGCCAATTCGAGCCCTGCAATGAAGTGCCCCACAATGGGATGCTATTCGTCAGCGGTGGGACCGACCCGTTCGGTTGCTCCTGGGGAACATGGGAGATCTAGCTCGCTCCAAACTCGGCTGCGTGAATCAGAGACGAGCTGTCCGTCTCCGCAAGCAGTTGCGCATCGGTATATCCCCGAAGTTCAATGGCCTTGGCCGGACACTCCGCCGCACAGATGCCACATGCCCTGCAGGCTTCCTCCATCACCTGGGCCACCTGGCGCTCGGGATCCACCTCAATCGCCTTCATCGGACAACTGCGCACGCACGTCAGGCAGAGCACGCACTTATCCGCATCCACCTCCGCCCTGTCCGCATCGAAGAGTAATTTGCCGCCGGCCAGCACCTCGTATGCTTCCATGGCCGCTGCCTGCGCATCCACCAGGGTCGCCTCCACTCCCATCATCCCCCGGCACGTTCCGGCCAGAAAAATCCCCTCTCGGTTTGACCGGGTGGGAGACAGCCACACATTGTCCTCCTGCAGAAACTGCCCGGGACCCGATCGCACGCCCAAAATCTCGCCCAAATCTTCCAGGTTCGTGTTTGGCCCGACCCGCTCGCCAAATGCCGCCAGATCGCAAGCCAGTGCAACGTTCTTTCCAGAGAGCGCATCTGGAAATGTAAATGTCGCGGTGTAGTCCCCGAGGGTTATCTCCGGCCGTTCCTCCATCTTGAATACCACCACGCCCATCTCCCGAGCCCGCCCATACAGCGACTCCAGCGGCCCTTCGGACACGCGCATGTTCCGACAAAGCAGAAAGACCTCGCTTGAACTTCTCTCCCGGATTGCGACCGCGGTCCTCAGGGCCGCTCCGGTGAGAACCGATCCATCCTCTTGATCCATATCCAGTATGAGGGCAATCCGCTTGGGCAACCTGTTTGAGGTACGAATCATCTTCTGCAAGGTCAACAGCGTCGTGAACCGATCCGAGGGCAGTCCGTATTCCGATACCGGAGACGTGACCTGGGTGCCGGAAGCGACTACGATGGCTCCAAAATCCCTCGTCTGCACCTTGTTTCCGTCCGAGAGCGCCACGCGGAAGTGGCCGATCTGTCCCGTGACTTTCGTCACCTCCGTCGAAGTGGAAACCGTTACCGACGCGCATGCGGTTACCTCATCGATCAGCCTGCGCATCAGATGCTCGGGATGCAGCCCCTCCTGGTGCAAATACGAGATCTCACCAAGGCGTCCGCCCAAGTGCGCCTCCCGTTCCACAATCGTCACATCACACCCCAGATCGCCCAGTACCCGGCTTGTTTCCAGTCCTGCCAATCCTCCGCCGATCACCAGCACGTGCGGGGTTACGACCACCTCCCTGCGCGGGATGGGGTTCATCAACTTCACGCGTGCCACCGCGGAGATAATCAGTCCCTTCGCCTTCTCGGTAGCCCCTTCCCCGTGCACCCACCCACACTGCTCGCGCACATTTGCCATGGCCAGAAGATGCGGATTCTTCCCTGCCGAACTCATCGCCCCGCGAAATCTCTCGTTAGCGGCTCCCGGGGACGCGCCCACGACCACGATCCGATCGGTGCGCATCTCCCGTATGGCGGCAGTGATTTGGTCCCGTTCCGCCTTCCCGGGCAAGCACGATATGACCTTCACGGACTTTACTCCGTCAATTCCCCGGGCAAACTCCGTCAGGACATCTGTCTGAAGAGTCTTTCCGAATGTTTCTCCGCAATCGCACACCAGCACCCCAACGGCCATCTTATGCCTCCTCAAAAAACAACCGCACCGAGGAGGACACCGCCACTCCCTCTGCGATACATGCGGCAATATCCTGCGGCGTTCGGCACGTACCCGCGGCAAAAATGCCCGCCCCAGTGGTCTCCAGCGGGCGATCCGCCACGGTATGACAGAATCCATCGGTATTCAATGCGATGCCCAGTTGCTCTGCGAGCATTCGGGCATCGTCCTGGGGGCTTATCCCCACAGAGAGCACCACCAGATCGAACAGATCCTTGGCCTTGCACTGCCGGGTCATATCTTCGTAAACCACTCTCAACTGTCCATCCGCCTCCTGGGTGATCTCCGCCGGAATCCCGCGCACAAACCGAACCCCCTCCTGGTCCCGGCACAGTCTATTAAACTCCTGGAACCCCTTCCGGGTTCCCTGAATGTCCATATAGAAAATGCATATTTCCCCATCCGGAACCTGCTCGCCGATCATGCGGGACAGGCGCATCGCCACGGTGCAGCATATCTTGGAGCAGTAGGCATTTCCTTCCTGCACGTTCCGGGATCCCACGCACTGAATAAACGCGACCCGCTTCGGAGCCTTCCCGTCCGATGGGCGCACCATCTTGCCCACACGCTGAATAGATTCCTCCACGTCCAGATTCGTGACCACATTGTCGAACCGCCCATATCCGAACCAGCCTTTGTGGATAGCCTGGTAGGGCTCATATCCCGAAGCCACTACCACGGCATCCACCTCCAGGGCGATGGCCTGGACTTCCCGGTCCAAGGGGGTTGGATCGGTCGAACATGCCGCCAGATCCGTGCAAGAGGGAGGCCGGGTCACCGTCACGTGGAATCGGCCGTTTGGGCGTGTGACGTCTCGAATCTCTGCATTCAGATACAGAGAGATATCCTCGGACTGCTCAAACTCGGAGGTTTTCTCTGCCGCCACGCAGACATTGCACTTTTGGCACCTGTCCGCCACCGCCTTGCAGCAGAAGGTGGCCGCCCGTCCTCCCGGACGATCCTCGCGCTCCACCACGTGCACCCTATATCCGTTCGAAACCAACTCCAGCGCGGCGGTCATCCCGGTTATGCCCGCGCCTATCACCAACACTTCCTTGTTTGCCGACATAGCCCTCTTCTTCAGCGTGTGCGATGAAGAACAAGCAACCAGCGACAGCCCACTGGCCCCTCGCGATCTGACGAGGAAGGGAGAAGGCTTTCCTCATTGCTCGTCCCGGTTCCTGATAGTCGGCCGCCCACTCGGAGCTTCGCGGGGTCCAATGTGCGAGAGTTCCGCTCCGAAGCTTCCAGGCCAAAAGGCCGCATGGTGTCTCGTTCTCTGTTTGGTTCTGAAGTTTCCTCACCGTTGTGGAAATCGGGAGCAACCGACCGCTGGTCTGGATGATTGGGAAGAACAGTTGCTCATTCGCGATGAATAGGCGGTAATCTGCGTTTTCTGATCGAGTGAGGGATTTGGATTGTCTCCCCGGCGGTCCGCCTCTCCCATTTGAAAATCTACGGAAATATCCGTCGTTTGTCAACGAAAATATCGCGCCTCAAAGATTATTCCCCCCCTCTCGGCACCGGCGGGAGGGCCTTCGGGGGGAAAGCACAGGACCTCCGAGGTCCTAAAGATCCCGGAGGTCCATAAATGCGCCCGAAGTTACTGGAAAGGGCATCGGTGCGTTAGAACAATCCCACGACTTTCCCGTCTTCGTCAATGTCCACGTTCGTGAACGCGGGTACCGAGGGAAGACCCGGCATCGTCCGCATCTCGCCGCAGAGTGCATAAAGGAATCCGGCTCCAGCGGAGGCGCGGATATCCCGGATGGGCAGACGGAAGCCCGTGGGTACGCCCTTCTTCGCGGGATCATGGGAGAGGGAGAGATGAGTCTTGGCCATACACAGTGGGAGATTCGTGTACCCCAACCGCGTGTATAGCTCCACCTTGGCTTCCGCCTCCGGCAGATAATCCACGCCGTCTGCGCCGTAGATCTTCTTGGCGATGGTCTCGATCTTCTGCTTGATGGGCGCCTCGTCCGGATACAGAAGCCGGAAACTGGAGGGTTTCTCGCATGCCGCCACGACCGCTTCGGCCAACTCAGCGCCGCCCGGGCCACCATTTGCCCATACATCGCTGATGAAAGCCCCTTCCGCTCCGGCTTCCAAGGCTTTCTGGCGCACCAGTTCGATCTCCGCATCCGTATCCGGCGTAAACTTGTTCACCGCCACAACCACGGGGATTCCGAAAAGCTTGGCGTTCTGGATGTGTTTCGCGAGATTGCCACACCCCTTCTCCAAAAGCGCCAGATCTTCATGCGTATAGGCTGCATCCAACGGTTTTCCCGGGACCACCTTCGGGCCTCCGCCATGCATCTTGAGCGCGCGAACTGTGGCCACCAAAACCACACAATCCGGCACCAGACCCGAGACGCGGCACTTGATGTTGAAAAACTTCTCCATTCCGCAATCCGCCCCAAATCCGCTCTCCGTGACTACGTAATCGGTCAGCTTCAGCGCGATCCGGTCTGCGATGATCGAGCTATTCCCATGGGCTATATTGGCAAACGGGCCTGCATGCACAAGCGCCGGTGTGTTCTCCAACGTCTGCATCAGGGTCGGCATGATCGCATCCTTCATCAGGACCGCCATCGCCCCGGCCACCTTAAGGTCCTCCGCGGTCACCGGTTTCCGATCTTTCAGCCGTGGTGCGGCCGTCGTCCCGATCACAATTCTCCCAAGGCGCTTGCGGATGTCCGCCAGATCCGACGTGAGCGCGAGAATGGCCATCACCTCGGAGGCCACGGTGATGTCAAATCCTGTTTCTCTCGGAACCCCGTTCGCCTTTCCGCCCAAGCCGACGATTATTTTTCGCATCGCACTATCACTGACATCCGCCACCCGATTCCACGTGATGCTGGAAGGATCGATGTTCAGCTTATTGCCGTGGAGTATGTGCGCGTCAATGGCAGCGGCCAGCAGATTGTGCGCCGCCCCCACTGCGTGGATGTCCCCGGTCAGATGGAGATTGAAATCCTCCATCGGCACAACCTGGGCGTATCCGCCGCCTGCCGCTCCCCCCTTGATCCCGAACGTGGGGCCCTGTGAGGGCTGACGGATGCACGTGATCACTCTCTTTCCGATGGCATTTAACCCCTGGCTCAGCCCGATGGTAGTCACGGTCTTCCCCTCTCCGAGCGGAGTCGGCGTGATGGCTGTCACGTCAACATACCTGCCATTGGGCCGGTCCTTGAGCTTGTCCAACACATCAAGGTGCACCTTCGCCTTATACTTCCCGTAAAGATCAAGATCGTCCTCCACCAGGCCAAGCGATTCCGCGATCTCCCGGATGGGCTTCATTTTCGCAGCTTGCGCGATTTCCAGATCACTACGCATTGTTTCTCCTTCTTGAGGCATGAAAGTGTGAAGTTTCCAGCAATGGGGTCACCGAACTCCCCTTTTGGTCTTAATGATGCCAACCTGCAAAAGATGGAAGGCTTGAAAGGGAAGGATTCTTGTACCCTCTCAAGCATGAAATGGCGTCCTTTTCCAGATTTGTTTCCCCTAATGTACCCCCTTTCGTTTCTCGCGTTTTGGGCCTTTCCATAATCAGCAACAAAGGACGGCGATCGTCCGGATTCGATGCCCTATAGTCCCCGTTATTGTCGAGTATCAGATAGATGCGCTCTTGATCCATGCAAAGACCTTCTCCAAGCCCATATTGCATATTTGAATACTGTAAGTCCCCCTGATGCACAAGTTGGGTGTAGGACCAAACCTCGTTTTCCTCCAGGATCGGGCCTCCGTATTCCAGCGTACATATCGCGTCCGCATTCCTTTGAAGTACGTAAGTCGTATCCTTTTCGCGGAACAGATCGGAAAAATCCGCGTTTCTGCCTGCGGGCATATTCAGGATGGTTTGGTCGTATGCAAAGGCGCTGACCGAAAGTGTGTCCAGTTGGAGGTTCAACTCCATCAAGCCGCGGGGTTGTCTTTCCGCGCACACCAGAAACCTGTTGGGGCCCAGCAGGGCGATCCCCTCCAGATAGCCCCCGTGGGCCTGGAAAAGCCCCTTCTCTTCCCCATACGCGCGAAGGCTGGGCGTGATCCAGGAGACCTCCGAACCCTTCGAGCTTACGCGCAGGATTCGAAAGGCCGTCTCACTGACCAGATAGAAAGTACCGTCCGCATCGCAGGTGATCCCCTCAAAATCCAGCCGTTTTCCCGGAACCGATTCCGGGATCTTGAACGTGAGATGGGGAACAAGAATCGCTGTGCTGTCTGTCAGCGCAACCCGAAAGATCGTATCATCGTGCTTGTCTGAGACCGCAAAAAGGGTATCGCGCCAGATCGTCAGACCGGAAGGCTGGTTGTTTTCCGGACCTTCCACGGGCAGCGCGTGAATCAGCTTTAGCGGGGTGACGTGATCCTCTGAAGCGATTGCGGTGCAAAGTACAACCAGAAAGGGCAAAAGGAAGCACTTCATTGAGGGCATGCTCCGGACGGAGACCGATCGGTTCTCCGAGTCTGGGACGGAGGGGCCGCATCAACAGGGACCGTTTGTATACGCTCCGAATGGGAATAGACATTCATTCGCGTCCCCCGGGCAAACCCCACCAGGGCGATGCCCGTTTCCTTGGCGATTTGAATGGCCAGATCGGTGGGTGCAGACCGGGAGACCAGGATCGGAAACTTTCCCCGACCGGCCTTGAAAACGATCTCCGAAGAGGTTCGTCCCGAGGTGAGCAGGATCTTGCCCTCCAGGGGGATGTCCTCCAAAAAGCATGTTCCCAGCACCCGATCCATCGCACTATGGCGACCGATGTCCTCCTTGAGCAGAACGATCCGATCGCCGTCCGCCAACGCGCAACTGTGGACGCCGCCGGTTTCCCTGAATAGGGGCGACTGGTCCTGGAAAAGGCGCATCAGGGAAAGGATCGTCTCCGATGCGATCCGAATCGTATCATCCGGCGGCTCGATCTGGACGGCCTCCAGATTGTAGTGCGCATAGGACCTTCCTCCCCCACATCCTGCAGTGATCATCCCTTGGCGGGCCTCCGGCTCCTGCTTGTCCTTGGTATACACGCGGACGACCTTCCGTTCCCTGCTTTCAAAGAGACCGCTGAGTTGGTCCCTGTGTCGCAGAAAACCCTCTGAAAACAGGAAGCCGATCGCAAGCGACTTGCCTTCATAATCCGATGTGAGGAGGGTGGCCACCTCCGTGTCGTTTAGAAATACGGTCAGAGGAATCTCCGTGGCCACTACGTCCCGCTCCACGAAAGAACCTTCCTTTCGAATCTGGAGCATTTCGATCTCGGTTTTCATGGTCTGCCTTTGCTGCCACGGAATCGGAGCCTAATCGGACCACCACAGCTTCCATTTCAGCCTTGATGCGCCACGAATTCGAAACCCTTGAACACCGAACCCATTGAACACTGAAAAACACTGAAAAGCCCGAAAGCACACGGAAACATCGCAAAATGCCCGGGATCTGTTTTCTTTTGGGGTTTTCGGTGTCCTTCGGCGTTCAATATTCGGGTTCCGGATGTCAAACTCAATGCTATTCTACCGGTTCGATCCGAACTGCCGCGACCTTGTATTCCGGGATCTTGGCCTTGGGATCCAGCGCATCGTTGGTCAACAGATTCGCCGGCGCCTCCGAAAAATGGAACGGGGCGAACACGCACCCCACATCCGGCCAGTCGGTGACCTTGGCCTTCATCTCCGTTTCCCCGCGACGAGAGGAGACGCGTACGCATTGACCGTTCTGGACGCCGAGACGCTCCGCGTCCTCCGGGTTGATCTCGATATATCCCTCTGGAAGAATCGCATCCAATGCCTTGGACCTGCGGGAAAGCGAACCGGTGTGGAAGTGATAGAGAACCCTTCCGGTGCTGAGCAGGAACGGATACGCCTCATCCGGCAGCTCTGCGGGGGGGATGAAGTCAACCGGTGTAAAGGTTCCCTTCCCGCTGGAGAACTTCCCTTGGTGCAGATAGGGTGTTCCCGGGTGTTCCCGATTTGGACACGGCCACTGCAGGCCCTGCCCGTCCAAACGGTCAAAGTGCATGCCCCCGTAGATGGGCGTCAAGGAGGCGATCTCCTCCATCACCTCGGCAGGTTCGGATGCGGGCATCTCGTACCCCATTCTCCGCGCCACCTCACAGACGATCTCCCAGTCGGGACGGCTGTCTCCCACATTCGGGATGGCCTTTCTGACCCGCTGTACGCGGCGTCCGGTGTTGGTGAAGGTTCCGTCCTTCTCGGCAAACGACACGCCCGGAAGCACCACATCCGCCAGCTGGGCCGTCTCCGTCAGAAAGATGTCCTGGACCACCAGAAAGTCGAGATTCTTCAAAGCCTCCCGCACGTGATTGAGGTTGGGATCGCTCATCATGGGATTTTCCGCCATCACATAAAGACCCTTGATCTTGCCTTCGGCTGCCGCGTTCACGATTTCCACCACGGTCAATCCGACCTTGCCGGAGAGCGGCACGCCCCATGCGGCCTCGAATTTTCTGCGGGCCGCTTCGTCGGTCACCTTCTGATATCCCGGAAATACGTTGACCAGCGCCCCCATGTCGCACGCGCCCTGCACATTGTTCTGCCCGCGAAGGGGATTGACTCCGGTGGATTCCCGTCCGATATTCCCGGTCAGCATGGCCAGATTGGCCGTGGAGAGCACATTATCCACGCCTGTGGTATGCTGGGTGATTCCCATCGAATAGATGATCGTGCCCCGCTTGGCCCCGGCATAGATCCGTGCGGCTTCCCTGATCTTGTGAGCCGGAATTCCCGTGATCTGCTCGACCCGTTCGGGTGAATATTGCTCGATAATCCTCCGGAACTCCTCAAATCCCTCTGTGCGCTCGGATACAAATACCTGATCCTGCAGGTCTTCCGCCAGGATCACGTGCATCATTCCATTCATCCAGGCCACATCCGTCCCGTTTTTCTGGCGCAGCCACACGGTGGCATACTCGGACAACTCGATCCCTCTGGGATCCGCCAGAATCAGCTTGGCCCCTTTGTGCCTTACCGCGTGTTTGATCAAACTCCCGATCACCGGATGGGCCTCGGTCGTATTCGATCCCGTGACCAGAATGACGTCCGCGTCCCCGATCTCCCGAACCGAATTGGTCATCGCCCCGCTTCCAAAAGCCGCGGCCAATCCCACTACCGTAGAGGCATGACACAGCCGCGCACAGTGATCCACGTTATTGGTGCCAAAGGTGGTCCGCACCAGCTTTTGGAACAGGTAGTTTTCCTCGTTGGTGCATTTGGCCGAAGAAAGGCCTGCCAGGGCA